>JBCDBB010000006.1:0-44776 GCA_039184415.1 Pseudomonadota bacterium | reverse complement strand
GCCGAAGCGGCCTGAAACTTGTAACGGGACGGTCTCTGGACCCGTTTGCGCCACAGGCGTAGGGTCGTTGGACAACTGATCCGGGACAGATGACATGGCAACGGGCACCGATATCCGTACCTACTTCGAAGGCGAGTGGCATGAGGGCAACCTCGCGGTCATGCGCGCGGCGGATCACGGGTCCTGGCTCGCCTCGACCGCTTTCGACGGGGCGCGCTATGTCGATGGTGTGGCGCCCGATCTGATGCGCCATTGCCAGCGGCTGAACGACTCGGCCCGCGCGCTGATGCTGGCGCCCACGCACACGACCCAGGAGATCCACGATCTGGTCTGGGAGGGGATTGCCAGCTATCCCAAGGGCACCGCGCTCTATATCCGGCCGATGTACTGGGGGCTCGACAACATCCATATGGCGATCCTGAACGGAGACGCCTGCGGGTTCTGCATCTGTCTGGAGGCGGTGCCGATGGCCGCGCCCGATGCCAGCGTGCGGCTGACCAGGACGCGCTTTCACCGCCCGACGCTCGACACCGCCATCGCCAATGCCAAGGCGGGCTGTCTTTATCCCAACAGCGCGCGGATGCTGGCCGAGGCGCGCGCCAAGGGCTATGACAACGCGCTGGTGGCTGATCCCTTGGGCAATGTGGCGGAAACGACGGTGTCGAACATCTTCATGACCCGCGACGGCGAGGTGTTCACGCCGGTGCCGAACGGGACGTTCCTCAATGGCATCACGCGCCAGCGCCATATCGCGAACCTGCGCGCGGACGGGTTCACGGTGCATGAGACGACGCTGAGTTTCGACGATTTCCGGGGCGCCGACGAGGTCTTCATGACCGGCAACCTGCAGAAGATCACGCCGGTGCGGGAGTTCGACGGCACGGAGTATCAGGTCGGTCCCATCGCGCTCAGGGCGCGCGAGATCTATTGGGACTGGGCCCATTCGGAGCGCCGCGCCAGCGCCGCCTGAACGGTTGTCAGATGCGCGCGGGCAGGGCAGGCTCGCGGCGGGAGGTCCATGATGCGCAAGTTCCTTGTTGTGCTCGATGACAGCCGCGAATGTCTGAACGCGATGCGCTTTGCCGCGATGCGGGCGGCCAAGACCACCGGCGGGGTGCAGATCCTGTCGGTGATCCCGCCGGAGGACTACAGCCACTGGATCGGCGTGGGCGAGATCATGCGCGAGGAGGCGCGTGAACGCATCCACGCCCATTTCGAGGTTTTCGCCAAATGGATGCGCGACAAGCAGGGGGTCGACCCGGAGCTGGTGATTCGCGAGGGCGAGGCGGTGGCGGAGATCCTGTCTCAGATCGAGGAGGACCAGGAGGTCGGGCTGCTGGTGCTGGGCGCGGGGACCGAAAAGAGTGGCCCGGGCCCGCTGGTCAACCAGATGTGCAAGGCCGCAGGCACTCTGCCGATCCCCTTCACGATCGTGCCGGGCTCGCTCGGCAAGGAGGAGCTGGAGGCGGTCTGCTGAGTGTGAAACGGAGGATACTTAGAATCGTTCCAAATCTTGACAGTTGCCCCTGCTGATTTCATATGGAGGGGAACAGGAGACGCCCCCGATGTTTATCCAGACCGAAGCCACGCCGAACCCCGCGACACTGAAGTTCCTGCCTGGTCAGGCGGTGCTCGAAGCCGGTACCGCAGACTTTCCAAGCGCCGACACGGCGGACAAATCGCCCCTGGCGGGCCGCGTCTTTGCGGTCGAGGGGGTCTCCGGCGTGTTCCTTGGCAGCGATTTCGTCACGGTGACGAAGAACGACGCTACCGAGTGGGACCATATCAAGCCGGCAATCCTCGGCGCGATCATGGAGCATTTCCAGTCCGGCGATCCGGTGATGGAGGGCGAGGCGCAGGCTGGCGGAGGCCATGCCGAGCATAGCGGCGAGGATGCCGAGATCGTCGGCCAGATCAAGGAGCTGCTGGACACGCGTGTCCGCCCGGCGGTGGCCCAGGATGGCGGCGACATCACCTTTCACGGGTTCGAGCGCGGGGTGGTCTATTTGCATATGCAGGGCGCCTGCGCGGGTTGCCCGTCTTCGACCCTTACACTGAAGATGGGGATCGAGAACCTGCTGCGCCACTATATCCCCGAGGTCGTCGAGGTGCGCCCCGTCGGCGTCTGAGCCGGCGACGAGAGACACGGTGTCAGATACCAAACGCCTTACCATTGCATTCGACACATCGGCCGCGCACTGCGCGGCCGCTTTGCTGTCGGGCGACCGAGTTCTGGAGCAGCGCACCGAGGCGATGGCGAAGGGCCAGGCGGAGCGGCTGATGGGGCTGCTCGACGAGATGCTGACCGCGCAGGGCGCGGGGTTCGGCGATCTGGGTCTGATCGGTGTCGGTACCGGTCCGGGCAACTTCACCGGGGTCCGGCTGTCGGTTGCGGCGGCGCGGGGGCTGGCGCTGTCGACGGGGGCGCGGGCGATCGGTGTGACGCGGCTCGAGGCGGCGCTTTATGGCTTGCCGCGCCCGGCTGTGGCCGCTTTCGATGCGCGGCGGGACGCGGTCTATCTGCAGGCCATGTCGGCCGGGGGCGCCGGTGCGCCGCGCCTGGTGGCGGAGGAGGCACTGGCCGCGGCGGACCTGCCCGTCGGCGCGGTCTGCGTCGGCGACGCGGCGAAATTGGCCGCGGCGGCCTGCGGCGGCACGGTGGGCGCGGCAGCAGAGCCCCTCGCGGTGTCCATCGCGCGCATCGCGCTGTCGCGGCGCGACGCGCCCGAAACGCGTCCCGCGCCGCTCTATCTGCGTGCGGCCGATGCCGCCCCGGCGGCGCCCGCCCCGCAGCTGATTCCGTGACGCCCGAGGTGATGGCGGCGCTCCATGCGGCGTCCTTCACCACGCCGCGGCCCTGGACCGCGGCGGAGTTCGAACGCCTGCTGGCCGATCCGGCGGTCTTTGCCGAGACCGCGCCAGAGGGGTTCGCACTGGGCCGGAGTGCGGCGGGCGAGGCCGAGCTGCTGACGCTCGCCGTCGCCCCGAAGGCGCGCCGGTGCGGCACGGGGCGGGCATTGCTCTCTGCCATCGAGCGCAGCGCGCAGGACCGTGGCGCGACCGCCTGCTTTCTGGAGGTTGCTGCGGACAATGGGGCGGCGCTGGGGCTCTACCGGGCCGCCGGATATGCCGAAGCGGGCCGCCGGCCGGCCTATTTCCGCCGCCCCGACGGGACGCGGTGCGACGCGATTGTGCTGCGCCGCGCCTTGTGAGCGTTCGCTGGCGGATGGGAACGAGAAACCGGTTGACCGGCCCTTGGGGCTGCGGCCTTATCTTTGAAACCAGGACCGGCCCGACCCTGACGCGCGGCGCCGGCGACACCAGAAAGGGACCTCGCCATGGGCATTGTGACCACCACGCGCGCCGCCGCCACCGTGACAGCCTCGGTTCTGGCCATGCTGGCCGCGACCGCCGAGGCCGAGCCGGGCCTGATCATCGATCTCGGCGGCAAGTTCGACAGCAGTTTCAACGAGGCCGCCTATACCGGCGCCCAGCGCTGGACCGAAGAGACCGGCGGCAGCTATATGGAGACCGAGCTCAGCAACGAGGCCGATCGCGAGCGCAACATGCGGCGCATGGCCGATCGAGGGGCCAATCCGCTGATCGTCCTGGGCTTTGCCAATGCATCCACCCTGCGCGAGGTGGCGCCGGACTATCCCGAGACGACCTTTGTGATCATCGACGAGGTCGTGGACGCGCCGAATGTCAAATCCGTCAAGTTCGCCGAGCATCAGGGCAGCTATCTGGTCGGTTTGATGGCCGGGATGGCGTCCGAGAGCGGCACCGTGGGCTTCATCGGCGGCATGCAGATCCCGCTGATCCAGAAGTTCGAATGCGGCTACAAGCAGGGCGTGAAGTCGGTGAACCCGGATGCGGAGGTCGTCTCCAACTTTGTCAGCAGCGACGCTGCGGTGGCCTGGAACAACCCGGTGGCCGGGCGCGAGATCACCCAGGCGCAGATCAGCCAGGGCGCGGATGTGGTGTTCGCCGCGGCGGGCGGCACGGGCGAGGGCGTGCTGCAGCAGGCCGCCGAAAGCGAAATCCTGGGCATCGGTGTGGACAGCAACCAGAACGGGATGGAGGGCGCGGCCGGATCGGTTCTGACCTCGATGGTCAAGCGCGTCGATCTGGTCGTCTTTGACACGTTCCAGTCCGCGGCCGAGGGCACGCTGGAGCCCGGTCTGGTGATCCTGGACCTGGAGGCCGACGGCGTCGGGGCCGCGATGGACGAGCATAACGCGGCGCTGGTCAGCCCCGAGATGGAGGCCGCCGTGGCCGCGGCGGAGGCGGCGATCATCTCGGGCGAGATCGAGGTCCACGACTATTCCAGCGACGACAGCTGCCCGGTCGAGTAAGCGCGTCCGATGACGCCGGTTGCTGCATTGCGAGGCCTGTTCAGGGCCCGGGGCGCGCCCGAGGCGGAACGCCCCGCCCTGTGCGATACGGCAGTGGCGTCGGAGTGAAAGGGTCGAGATGAGCGACAAGGCCGCACCGGCGATCGAACTGACGGGCATTTCCAAGGCCTTCGGTCCGGTGCAGGCCAACCGGGACATTTCGCTCACCGTCCAGCCGGGCACGATCCACGGCATCATCGGCGAGAACGGGGCGGGGAAATCGACGCTGATGTCGATCCTATACGGCTTCTACAAGGCCGATGCGGGCGAGATCCGGATCAAGGGGGAGCTGACCGAGATCCCCGACAGCCTTGCCGCGATCCGCGCGGGCATCGGCATGGTGTTCCAGCATTTCAAGCTCGTGGAAAACTTCACGGTGCTGGAGAATGTGATCCTGGGTGCGGAGGATGGTGCGTTTCTTCGGCCATCGCTCGCCAGGGCCCGCGGGCTCCTGACCGACCTGGCGCGGGAATATGAGCTGAATGTCGATCCCGACGCGCTGATCGAGAATCTCAGCGTCGGATATCAGCAGCGGGTGGAGATCCTGAAAGCGCTCTACCGCGAGGCCGATATCCTCATCCTGGACGAGCCCACCGGTGTGCTGACGCCGTCGGAGGCCGACCATTTGTTCCGTATCCTCAAGGGGTTGCGGGAGCAGGGCAAGACCATCATCCTGATCACCCACAAGCTGCGCGAGATCATGGAGGTCACCGATACCGTCAGCGTCATGCGCCGGGGCGAGATGACGGCGACGGTCAAGACCGCCGAGACCAGCCCTGAGGACCTGGCCGAGCTGATGGTGGGGCGCAAGGTGCTCTTGCGTGTCGACAAGGCGCCGGCGACGCCCGGCAGGACGGTGCTGGAGGTTCGCGGGCTTCGGGTCCATGACAGCAAGGGGGTCGAGCGGCTCCGCGGCATCGATCTGGATGTGCGCGCCGGCGAGATCGTGGGCATGGCGGGCGTCGCGGGCAACGGGCAGTCGGAGCTTCTGGAGGTTCTGGGCGGGATCCGCGAGGCGACCGGGTCGGTCAAGCTGAACGGCGCGCCGCTGTCGCTGAGCGGGCCCCGGGCCGACGCGCGGTCGCGGCGCCATAGCGGCATCACCCATGTGCCCGAGGACCGCCACCGGCTGGGTCTGATCCTGGATTTTCACGCCTGGGAAAACACCGGCTTCGGCTATCACCATCTGCCGGACTATTGCGACGGGTTCATGATCCGGCACCATGTGCTGCGCCAGGACACCGCTGGCAAGATGGAGCGGTTCGATGTGCGCCCGTCGGACTGCTGGCTCCATGCCAAGAATTTCTCGGGCGGCAATCAGCAGAAGATCGTGCTGGCCCGCGAGATCGAGCGCGATCCCGATCTGCTGCTGGTCGGTCAGCCGACCCGCGGGGTCGATATCGGCGCCATCGAGTTCATCCACGAGCGGCTTGTGCAGCTGCGCGATGCCGGCAAGGCGATCCTGCTGGTGAGCGTGGAGCTGGAGGAGATCCTCAGCCTCTCGGACCGGGTTCTGGTCATGTTCGACGGCCGCATCATGGGCGAGCGGATGCCGAACGAGACCGACGAGACCGAGCTGGGCCTCCTGATGGCGGGCATGGACGGGAAGGCGGCCTGATGGATGTGATACCGAAATGGGTCGATGTGCTGCTGATCCCGCTGATCAACCTCGCGCTGGCGCTGGTGGTGTCGATGCTGGTGATCCTGTGGATCGGCGAAAACCCGTTCGAGGCGATGGCGATCATGGTCAAGGGCGCGGTCGGCTCGGCCTATGGCTGGGGATACACGCTCTATTTCGCCACCAATTTCATCTTCACCGGGCTCGCCGTGGCGGTCGCCTTCCATGCCCGGCTCTTCAATATCGGCGGCGAGGGGCAGGCGGCCCTCGGCGGGCTGGGTGTGGCGCTGGTCTGCCTCGCGCTGCCCTGGCCGCACTGGACCCTGGCGCTGCCCGCCGCGATTGTCGGTGCCGCGCTCTTTGGCGCTGCCTGGGCCGCGATCCCGGCCTGGCTGCAGGCGCGGCGGGGCAGCCATATCGTGATCACCACGATCATGTTCAACTTCATCGCCCAGGCGCTTCTGGTCTATCTGCTGGTCGGGCCGCTCAAGGCGTCGGGCATGTCGCCGGAAACCGCGCCCTTTCCCGATGGTGCGGCACTGCCCACCGCCCATGACATCGCGCCCTGGCTGGGCTTCCGGCCCTCGGCGCCGCTCAACATCTCCTTTCTGCTCGCGCTCATCGCCTGCGTCGGCGTCTGGCTGCTGATCTGGCGCACGCGGCTCGGCTATGAGATCCGCGCCTTCGGCCACAGCGAACCCGCGGCGGTCTATGCCGGCATCCATCCGACCCGGATCATCATGGCGACGATGCTGATCTCGGGCGCGCTGGCGGGCTGCATGGCGATCAATTCGGTCATGGGCGAGGCCGAGCGGCTGGTCATCAACAGCGTGCAGGGCGCGGGCTTTGTCGGTATCGCGGTGGCGCTGATGGGTCGGTCGCACCCCGTGGGCGTCCTGCTGGCAGCGCTGCTTTTCGGGATGCTCTACCAGGGCGGGGCGGAGCTGGAGTTCGAAATGCCCTCGATCAGCCGCGAGATGATCGTGGTGATCCAGGCGCTGGTGATCCTCTTTACCGGGGCGCTCGACAACATGGTGCGGATGCCGATCGAGAGCTTCTATGCCGCGCGCAAGCGGCGGGCGTCCCGGGCGCGGATGCAGGCGGCGGAATGAGGCGTTTTGCGCAAGATCCGGGTCGGACGGTGCCGTTGGCCGACTATGATGGCGGGCTCGAACACAGGAGCCTCTCATGTCCGATCTAATCCCTTTCCTGCCCGGTTTTGCCGCCGCCTACGCCATCCTGCTGGTCGCGGCCTCCTCACCCGGTCCCGCGGTGGCGATGCTGCTGGGCATCGGTGTCTCGCGCGGCCGGGGTGCGGCGATGGTGGCCACCGCCGGGATCGCCACCGGCAGCATCCTGCTGAACCTTGCGACCATGGCGGGGGTGAGCCTGCTGCTTACGCAGGCGGCCTGGGCCATGAGCCTGCTGCGCCTGCTCGGCTCGGCCTATCTGGCCTGGCTCGCCATCGTCGCCTTCCGGCGCGCGATCAACCCGCCTGCGGTCGCGGCGGGTGCGGCGCCCACGGGATCGCGGTTCAAGCTCTTCTCGGCGGGGTTCCTGCTGCAGGTCACCAACCCCAAGGCGGTCGCCTTCTGGCTGGCCATCGCCGCGGTGGGTGCGACCGAGGGGGGCGGAGCGCTCGTCGTCGGGCTCTTCGTCCTGGGGGCGTTCCTGATCTCCTTTGCCTGCCATGGCGCCTGGGCGCTGCTGCTGTCCTCGACCCCGTTCCGGGCGGCCTATGGGCGGGCGCGCCGGGGGATCGAGACTGCGCTGGGTGTGCTCTTCACGGGGTTCGCCCTGCGCATGGCGACGGAACGGAGCTGAGGGATGGCTGTTGCGCCCCATGCCCCGAGGTCCGATAGCGCCCCGCCCGCGCCGTCGGCCCAGCGCCGTACTGAGAGGGGAGATTGCCCGTGATCGTCCCGCCCGAGACGCTGCTTCTGTTCCTGCCGGTCGCCGCGGCGCTGGCGCTCACGCCGGGGGCCGACATGCTCTTTAGCCTCGGGCAGGGCCTGCGGTCGGGCCCGGCGGCGGGGCTCGCCGCCGCGGCGGGAGCCTCGTCGGGCGTGCTGGTCCATGCGACGGCGGCGGGGCTGGGGCTCGCGCTCCTGGTCGCGCAAGCGCCCATGGCCTTCGAGGTGATCCGCTGGGCGGGGGTGGCCTATCTGGTCTGGCTCGCGGTGCAGACCCTGCGGGCGGACGGGCCGCTCCGGCCGGACACCGCTTCGGTCGCGTCCGGCCCGGCGGCGGCCTTCTGGCGGGCGATGCTGGTCAACCTGCTCAATCCCAAAGTGTCGATCTTCATCCTGGCGCTGCTGCCGCAGTTCGTGGTGCGCGACGCGGGCTCTCAGCTGGCGCAGTTTCTGGTGCTGGGCGGTCTGCTGGCGGTCGTGGGCTTTGCGGTGAACGCGACGGTTGGGCTCTCGGCAGGCCGCATCGGGCAGGCGCTGATGACCCGCCGGAGGCTCGCCGCGGGGATCCGGCTTGTCACCGGCTCGCTCCTGTTCGGGCTGGCCGCCCGGCTGGCCTTTGAGAAGCGCTGAGCCATGGATCTCGTCACGCTCTTCCAGATCCTCGACAGCGCGCTCAGGCTCGCGACCCCGCTGCTGCTGGCCTGTCTGGCCGGGCTCTTTTCGGAGCGGGCGGGGATCTTCGATATAGGGCTCGAGGGCAAGATGCTGGCCGCGGCGTTTTTCTCCGCCGCCTACGCCTATCTCACCGGCTCGGTCTGGCTGGGGCTGGCGGCGGGCTGCATCGCCTCGATGGTGCTGGCGGGTATCCACGGGATCGCGTCGATCACCTTCCGGGGCAATCAGCTGATCTCCGGCGTGGCGATCAATTTCCTCGCCGCGGGTCTGACCGTGCTGATCGCACAGAACTGGTTCGAGCAGGGCGGGCGCACCCCGGCGCTGGAGGGCGCCGAGCGGTTCCAGAACATCACGCTGCCCTTCGCCGAGACGCTGGCGCCGGTGCCGGTGATCGGGCCGTTCTACGACCAGGTGATCTCGGGCCATTCGGCGCTGGTCTATGTCGCGCTGCTGGCGGTGCCGGCGACCTGGTACATCCTGTTCCGCACCCGGTTTGGGCTGCGCCTGCGCGCGGTGGGCGAGAACCCGGCGGCGGTGGACACGTCCGGCGTGTCGGTGACGGGCCTGCGCTTTGCCGCGGTGCTGATCTGCGGGTTTCTCTGCGGGCTCGCCGGCGCCTATCTGGCCACCGGCCTGTCGGCGAATTTCGTCAAGGACATGAGCGCCGGGCGCGGCTTCATCGCGCTCGCGGCGCTGATCTTTGCCAAATGGCGGCCCTGGCATGCGCTGGGGGCCTGTTTCCTCTTCGGGCTCCTGGAGGCGTTCGGGAACCGGTTCCAGAACCTCTCGGTGCTCGGCGTCGATGTGCCGGTGCAGCTGATGCAGGCGCTGCCCTACGTGCTGACGGTGGTGATCCTGGCCGGGTTCGTCGGCAAGGCGATCCCGCCCCGGGCCGGCGGCGCGCCCTATGTGAAGGAACGCTAGCCGGGCGCGGTCGGCCGGGCGCGGATTGCTATGCACGGTACGGAAGCGACGCAGCTGGGCCGCGAGACCGGGCGTAGCAACTAGGGCGCGGTGCCGGAACGTGCCATCGGGGCGCGGTGACGGGCTGCAACTTCGGCGCTAAGGTCACGCCAGCCGAAGGAGCACCACGCCGGACTATGCAAATCTACCTGCCGATCGCCGAGGTGTCCGTGAACGCCTATCTGCTCCTCGGCATGGGCGGGCTTGTGGGCGTGCTGTCGGGCATGTTCGGCGTCGGCGGTGGCTTTCTGCTGACGCCGCTTCTGTTCTTCATCGGCATTCCGCCGCCCGTGGCCGTGGCCACCGGGGCGAACCAGATCGTGGCCTCGTCGATCTCGGGCGTGCTGGCGCATCTGCGCCGTCGGACGGTCGATCTGCCCATGGGGCTGGTGCTGCTCGCCGGCGGTCTGGTCGGTGCCGCGGTGGGCGTCCAGGTCTTTACGATGCTCGACCGCACCGGTCAGGTCGATCTGCTGGTGACGCTCTGCTATGTCGTGTTTCTCGGTGCGGTGGGCGCGCTGATGTTCATCGAGAGCCTCTCGGCGCTCCGGCGGTCGCGCAAGGGCAGCCCGCCCAAGCGGCGCAAGCATGGCTGGGTCCACAGCCTGCCGGTCAAGATGAAGTTCCGCACCTCGGGGCTCTATATCTCGGTCTTTCCGCCGCTGGCCGTCGGGTTCATCGTCGGGCTTCTGGCCGCGATCATGGGGGTGGGCGGCGGCTTCATCATGGTGCCGGCGATGATCTACCTCCTGGGGATGCCGACCAAGGTCGTGATCGGCACCTCGCTCTTTCAGATCATCTTCGTCACCGGGTTCGTGACCGTGATGCATGCCACGGCGAGCCAGACGGTCGACGTGCTGCTGGCGCTGATCCTGATCATCGGCGGGGTGGTGGGCGCGCAGGTCGGCACCGCGCTGGCGGTGCGCATGAAGGCCGAGCAGTTACGCATCCTGCTGGCGCTGCTGGTGCTGGGGGTCTGCGCGAAGCTGGCGCTCGATCTACTGATCGAGCCGGCGGAGCTTTTCAGCCTGCAGACCCGGGGCGTGCGGCCATGAGGCGGCTTCGCACCCTGGTTCTGGCGCTGCTGCCGCTGCTGGGGCTCTCCGGTGCGCCGGCCCCGGCCGAAGAGGTCGTGCTCGGCCTGTCCCAGGACGAGATCCCGATCACGGCCACCTTCACCGGATCCGAGATCCTCGTCTTCGGTGCGGTCAAACGGTTCGATCCGCTGCCGGCGGGTCCGCCGCTGCGGGTGATCGTCACGGTTTCGGGCCCCGACGCGCCGGTGATCGTCCGCCGCAAGGAGCGCCGCTTCGGGATCTGGGTCAATGTCAGCAGCGTGCGGATCGGCGAGGCGCCGAGCTTCTACGCCGTGGCCTCTACCGGCACGCTTGCCCAGGCGATCAGCGAAACCGAGGATCTGCGCCACGAGATCAGCATCCCCAAGGTGATGCGCACCGTGGGCGCCGCGACCGACAATCCCGATGCCCCGGAATTCGCCGAGGCCCTGGTCCGGATCCGTGCCGAGGAGGAACTCTATCAGATCCTGGAGAACTCCGTCGCCTTTGACGACCAGACCCTGTTCTGGACCGGGGTGTTTCTGCCGCCGCGGCTGACCGAAGGGACCTATGCGGTGCGCATCTTTCTGACCCGCGAGCGCGAGGTCGTGGACGAGTACATGACGCTGATCGATGTGCGCAAGGTCGGGCTGGAGCGCTGGCTCCACCGTCTGGCGATCGAGCAGCCGCTTTATTACGGGCTGATGGCCCTGGCACTCGCCGCCGTGGCGGGCTGGGGGGCCTCGGCGGCGGCCCGGGCCTGGCGCGGATAGCGTCGCCAATCCTGCAACGGCAGCGCAGGAACCGCTGTCTTCGGCCTTGTTGTCGCACCCCCTGCATTCTATGTCAGCCCAATGCGACGCTGGATTCCCTTTCTGAAGACCCCGCCGACCGTGTCCGTTCTGCGCCTGTCGGGGGTCATCACCGGGGCCGGCCGCGTCGCCGGGCTCAATGACGCTTCTCTCGCCCCCTTGCTGGAGCGCGCCTTCACGCGGCGCAAGCCGACCGCTGTCGCGCTTGTGATCAATTCGCCCGGCGGCAGCCCGGTCCAGTCCTCGCTCATCGGCGCGCGCATCCGGCGTCTGGCCGAGGAGAAGGAGCTGCCGGTGCATGCCTTTGTCGAGGATGTCGCGGCCTCGGGCGGCTACTGGCTGGCGGCCTCGGCCGACCAGATCTGGTCCGATCCGTCCTCGGTCATCGGCTCCATCGGGGTGATCTCGGCCGGGTTCGGGGCGCAGGACTTCATCGCGCGCTACGGGATCGAGCGCCGCGTCTACACCGCCGGCAAGTCCAAGAGCATGCTCGACCCGTTCCGCCCCGAAAAGCCCGAGGATGTCGCGCGGCTGCACGGCGTGCTGGGCGAGATCCACACGACCTTCATCGATCATGTCAAAGCCCGCCGCGGCGACAAGCTGAACGGCGACGACGATCTTTTCACCGGGGAGTTCTGGGTCGGCCAGCGCGCCGTGGATCTGGGGCTCGCCGACGGGATCGCGCATCTGGTGCCGAAGATGAAGGAGCTCTATGGCGATGACGTGAAGTTCCAGCCCTTCGGCCAGCGCAAGGGGCTGCTCCAACGGTTGAATGCGGGCCTCGTGGACGCTGTTGCCGGGCGCGTCGAAGAACAGGCGCTCTATGCGCGCTATGGTCTCTGAATGATGATCAAGATCGTCACCCTGTTCCTGATCGGCATGGCCGTGCTGGCCATGTTCGGGCGGTTGCGCATGCCCAGGATCGGGCCGCTCAGCAAAGGAAAATGTCCGCGTTGCGGGCGCCATCGGATCGGCAAGTCGCCCTGCCCCTGCAAATCGGCCGGGGTCTAGGTCATGGTTTGGATCCTCGCGGGCCTGGGGCTCGTCATCCTGCTTCTGGCGGGGGACAGCCTTGTCCGCGGCGCGGTGAACCTGTCGCTGCGCCTGGGGATCCCGCCGCTGATCATCAGCCTGACCATCGTCGCCTTTGGGACCTCCGCGCCGGAGCTGCTGATCTCGGTCGAGGCGGTGCTCTATGGCTCGCCCGGCATCGCGATGGGCAATGTCGTGGGCTCCAACATCGCCAACATCCTGCTGGTGCTCGGGGTGCCGGCGATCCTGCGGACCCTGCATACAAGCAGCTGCGACACGCGCGAGAGCTTCGTCATCATGATCGTGGCCTCGCTGTTTTTCATTGCGCTCTGCTTTACCGGGCCGCTGACCTGGTATCACGGGCTTGCCCTGCTGGCCGGGCTGGCTGCGATGCTGGCCCATTCATTTGTCTCCGCCCGCCGCCACCGGGCCGAGAGCCTGTCGGCGGCTGCGGCGATCGACCCCGAGGCCGAAGAGATCGAGGGCGCGGACCCCAACATGCCGGGCTGGAAGATCCTTGTCTTCCTGGTGCTGGGCCTGGTCGGTCTGCCGCTGGGGGCAGATCTGCTGGTCGACAATGCGGTGATCATCGCGCGGACCTTCGGGGTGAGCGAGACGGTGATCGGGCTGACGATGATCGCGCTGGGCACCTCGCTGCCGGAGCTCGCCACCACGCTGATGGCGGCTCTGCGGGGCAAGGCCGACGTGGCGCTCGGCAATGTGATCGGGTCGAACATGTTCAACCTGCTGGCCATCATCGGGGTGGCCAGCCTGGTCGGGCCGATCCGGGTAAAGCCGGAATTCCTGACGCTCGATCTGTGGGTGATGCTGGGGGCGAGCCTGCTGCTGATCCCGTTCGTGTTCTTCGGCCGCGATATCACCCGGCTCGCGGGCGTCGTGCTGACCGCGCTCTACGTGGTCTATATCACCAGCCTTCTGGTCATCTAGGAGCATGTCCATGACACGACGCGCGCTCGTCACCGGCGGGGCCAAGCGGTTGGGCCGGGCCATGGCGCTGGCCCTGGCCGAGGATGGCTATGACCTGGCGGTGCATTACAGCAGTTCGGCCGGTGCGGCCGATGAGGTCGTGGGCCTGATCGAGGACATGGGGCGTCGCGCCACGGCCCTGGAGGCCAACCTGCTCGACGAGGCCGAGACCGCGCCCCTGATCGGCCGGGCGGCCGAGGCGCTGGGCGGGCCCATCCATGTGCTGGTCAACAATGCCTCGATCTTCGAGCATGACGATCTGACCAGCGCCACGCGGGCCAGCTGGGACCGGGCGCTGGAGAGCAACCTGCGCGCGCCCGTGGTGCTGGCCCAGGCCCTGGCGGCACAGATGCCGCCCGCCGAGCCCGACGAGAACGGCGAGCCCCTGGCCCAGGGCATGGTGCTCAACATGATCGACCAGCGGGTGCGCAAGCTGACCCCGGACTTCATGAGCTACACGATTGCCAAGATGGGGCTCTGGGCCTTCACGCGCACCGCGGCGCAGGGGCTCGCGCCCCATATCCGGGTCAATGGCATCGGTCCGGGCCCGACGATGCAGGGGTCGCGCCAGAGCGCGCAGCATTTCGCCGACCAGCGCGCGGCGACCATTCTGGAGCGCGGCGCGAGCCCCGAAGGCATCGTGCGCGCGCTGCGTTTTTTCCTCGCCGAACCGGCGGTCACGGGGCAGATAATCTGTGTCGATGGCGGCCAGCATCTGGCCTGGAGAACCCCTGATGTTCTGGGTGTTGAATAGTCAGACAATCGGCCTAAGGGCAGAGTTTTGCACCCTGTCACAGAGTGTCACAAAACCTTCTCCAAAATGTTATTTCTATCAATGCTTTAACGGCTGACAGATTTTTTATCTCTTTATTTCAGTGGTTTGGAGAAGTGCTCAAATTGCGGGCAATTCTCTGAAATGCCCGGAAAGCAAGGCTTTTTGCCCGTAAGGCCCAGTTTGTCACCAGAGTTATCCACAGAAACCGTGCATATGTTTTTGCTTGTCCCCGGGGGCGATCCGGTGCAGCGCAGGGAAAGACTCAGGTATTCGGCAACATGACGGAAGACCCGCGAAATTCGTTAACAAAAAGTAACCCCGAAGCGACTGCCGACGCGCCCACGGGTCATGCCTGCATCGCGGGATATCTGCCCACGCTCGACAGCTCTCCGGGCGTCTACCGGATGCTCGATGCGCAGGCGCGGGTGCTCTATGTCGGCAAAGCGCGGAACCTCAAGGCGCGGGTGTCGAGCTATGCGCGCCCGGCCGGTCACAGCGGGCGGATCGCACGGATGATCCGCGAGACGGCGTCGATGATGTTCCTCACGACGCGGACCGAAACCGAGGCTCTGCTGCTTGAGCAGAACCTCATCAAGCAGCTCAAACCGAAATACAATGTGCTGCTGCGGGACGATAAGTCCTTTCCCTATATCTTCATCTCGACGGAGCATGATTTCCCGCGGATCGAAAAGCACCGGGGGGCGAAAACCCGCAAGGGCCGGTACTATGGTCCCTTCGCCAGCGCCGGGGCGGTCAACCGGACGCTGAACACGCTGCAGAAGGTGTTCCTGCTGCGCAGCTGCACCGACCGGGAGGTGGAGGCCGGCGACCGGCCCTGCCTCAACTATCATCTCAAGCGCTGCGCGGGACCCTGCGGCGGCAAGATCAGCAAGGAGGATTACGCCAAGCTGCTGATGGCGGCGGAGGATTTCCTCCAGGGCCGGTCGACCGATGCGCAGGAGGCGCTGAAGGCCGAGATGTCCGCGGCGTCCGAGGCGCTGGAGTTCGAGCGCGCCGCGGCGCTCCGCGACCGGATCAAGGCGCTGACAATGGTGCAGTCGTCCCAAGGCATCAATCCGCGCGGCGTCGCGGAGGCCGATGTCTTTGCACTGCATATGGAGGGCGGGCAGGCCTGCGTGCAGGTGTTTTTCATCCGCGCCAACCAGAACTGGGGCAACCGCGATTACTATCCGCGCGTCGGCAGCGACGAGATCGGCTCGGCGGAGGTGCTCCAGGCCTTTCTGGGCCAGTTCTATGACAGCAAGGATCCGCCGCGGCTGATCCTGCTCAGCCATCCGGTGGAGGATCAGGAGCTGCTGGCCGAGGCGCTGAGCCAGAAGGCCGGGCGCAAGGTCCACATTGCCGTCCCGCAGCGGGGCGAGAAGGCTGAGCTGGTCGCGGGCGCCGCGCGCAATGCCCGCGAGAGCCTGGGCCGCAAGATGGCCGAGACCGCGACGCAGGCAAAGCTCCTGCGCGGGCTGGGTGAGGCGTTCGATCTGGACGGCCCGCCGGTGCGGGTCGAGGTTTTCGACAACTCCCATATCCAGGGCGCCCATGCCGTGGGCGCGATGATCGTGGCCGGCCCCGAGGGGCTGATGAAGAACGCCTATCGCAAGTTCAACATCCGCGGCGAGGATCTGACCCCGGGCGACGATTTCGGCATGATGAAAGAGGTGCTGACGCGCCGCTTCAAGCGGCTCCTGAAGGAGGATCCGGACCGCGAGACCGGCGACTGGCCCGACCTGCTGCTGATCGATGGCGGTGCGGGTCAGGTGAGCGCGGTGCATGAGATCATGGCGGAGCTCGGGGTGGAGGACATCCCCATGGTGGGCGTCGCCAAGGGGATCGACCGCGATGCCGGCAAGGAGGAGTTCCACCGCATGGGCACGCGGCCCATGGCGCTCCGCCGCAATGATCCGGTGCTTTACTTCATCCAGCGGCTGCGGGACGAGGCGCACCGGTTCGCCATCGGCACGCACCGGGCGAAGCGCGCCAAGGCGATGGGGGCCACGCCGCTCGACGAGATCCCCGGCGTCGGGGCCACGCGGAAGCGCGCGCTGCTCGCGCATTTCGGCTCGGCCAAGGCGGTGAGCCGGGCCAACCTCGCCGATCTCAAGGCGGTCGAGGGGATCTCGGACGCGCTGGCCGAGACGGTCTACAATTTCTTTCACGAACGCGGGTAGTCCGCCGTTTTTCTGACGGACGCGGGGGACCCGCTTGGGCACCGCTTTGACTTTGCCTCCGGGCGGCGCAACTGTGAGGCGTCGCCTGCGGCCCTTGGGGTCGCGCAACCCATCCACGACCGGGCAGGCCCCGGTCCTGCGAGCCCGAAGGCTCGGGAGCACCCCCCACATGACCCATTTCAAGACCGGCCCGACCGCGTTCAGATCTGCTGGCCTCCATCCTGCCGTGCCGGCCTATGCCGCCGAGGTGGCTGACGGCACCATGTCCCGGCGCGAGTTTCTGACCCGCGCCACTGCCCTCGGCGCGAGTGCCGCGGCGGCCTATGGCGCGCTGGGGCTCGCCGCGCCCGCCGCCCGTGCCCAGGACAAGCAGCAGGGGGGGACCCTGCGCATCCAGCAGGAGGTGCAGGCGCTCAAGGACCCGCGGGCCTTCGACTGGCCCGCGATGTCGAACTACACCCGCGGCTGGCTTGAATACCTTGTCGAATACAACCGCGACGGGACGTTCCGCGGCATCCTGCTGGAAGACTGGGATGTCAGCGACGACGCGACGGAGTATGTGCTCCGCCTCCGTCCCGACGTGACCTGGAACAATGGCGACCCATTCACCGCCGCAGATGTGGCGTTCAATTTCACCCGCTGGTGCGACAGCGCCGCGGAAGGCAACACGATGGCGACGCGTATGGCGGCGCTGGTCGATCCCGAGACCGGTCAGGCGCGCGAGGGCGCGATCGAGATCGTCGACGATCTGACCGTGCGGCTTATGCTGGCCAACCCGGACATCACCCTGATCGCGGGCATGTCGGACTATCCGGCCCCGGTCGTGCACCCGTCCTTTGGCGGCGACCCGCTGGCCGAGCCCATCGGCACCGGCCCCTACCTGCCCGGCGATTACGTTATCGGCGTGCGCGGCGTGCTGGAGCGCAATCCCGACCATGCCTGGTGGGGCGATGCGGTGTTCGGCCCGGCGGCGCTCGACCGGATTGAGTATCTCGACTACGGCACGGACCCGGCCTCCTGGCTGGCGGCGGTCGATGCCGACGAGGTCGATATGGTCTATGAGACCATCGGCGACTATGTGGAGATCATCGACAGTCTCGGCTGGGACCGGTCCGAGGCGATCACCGCGGCGACGGTGGTGCTGCGCCCCAACCAGCAGGCCGAGATCGGCGGCGTCATGCCCTATGCCGACCCGCGCGTGCGCCGGGCGCTGGCCATGGCGGTGGACCGCGAAGTGCTGCTTGAGCTGGGCTATGCCGGGCAGGGCACGCTGGCCGAGAACCACCATGTCTCGCCCATCCATCCCGAATATGCGGAGCTGCCGCCCCCGGTCCACGACCCCGACGCGGCCCGCGCGCTGATGGAAGAGGCCGGCATGCTCGATTTCGAGCATGAACTGATCAGCATCGACGATGGCTGGCGGCGCGAGACCTGCGATGCCGCCGCCGCGCAACTGCGCGATGCGGGCTTCACCGTGACCCGCAAGATCATTCCCGGCGCGACCTTCTGGAACGACTGGACGAAGTATCCGTTCAGCGCGACGGACTGGGGTCACAGGCCGCTGGGCGTGCAGACGCTGAACCTGGCCTATCGCAGCGATGCCGACTGGAACGAGAGCGGGCTCAACAGTCCCGAATTCGACAGCCTGATGGACGAGGCGCTGACCATCGCCGATGCCGACACCCGCCGCAAAGTCATGGCGAAGATCGAACAGCTGATGCAGGACGAGGGGGTGATCATCCAGCCCTACTGGCGGTCGACCTTCCGCCATGTCCGACCCGGCGTCGTGGGCGCCGAGCAGCACCCGTCCTTCGAGATCCATGTCTACAAGCTGGGTTTCGCCGCCTGAGCGGGGCGCAGGACCGGTGGCGGGGCTTTCGGGCCCCGCCGCGACAGGGTAGGGCTGTGCCATGCCGATGAACCTGCCCAACCTGCTCACGCTCTTTCGTCTGCTCGCCGCGCCCGGCGTGGCTCTGGCCTTCGCCATCTGGGTGCGCCCGATGGCCGACTGGGTGGCGCTGGCGCTCTTTGTGGGCGCGTCGGTCACGGATTGGGTCGACGGGTATCTGGCGCGGAAATGGAACCAGATCAGCCGGTTCGGCGCGATGCTCGACCCGATCGCGGACAAGGCGATGGTGATCACGGCGCTGGCGGTGGTGATGGGCACCTCGGGCCTGAACCCCTGGGTCATCGCGCCCGCCGCGGTGATCCTGCTCCGCGAGGTGTTCGTGTCGGGCCTGCGGGAGTTTCTGGGCGCCGACGCCGGCAAGCTCGCCGTCACGAAGCTTGCCAAATGGAAGACGACGGCGCAGATGGTGGCGCTGGCCGCGCTGATGGCGGGCATGGGGCTCCAGTCCGAGCACGCCGTCCTGTTTCACACCGTGACCGGCGCGGAGTATGATGCCGCGATGGCGGCGCGCGAGGGCTGGCTCTGGTGGAGCGGGCAGCTCGGCTGGATGCTCGGGCGGGCCGGGATCGTCCTGCTCTGGCTGGCGGCGGTTTTGACGGCGCTCACGGGATGGGATTACCTGCGCAAGGCAATGCCCTATCTAAAGGATAGCGGGGAGGCGATGCGATGATCGATGTGCTCTATTTCGCGTGGGTCCGGGAGCGGATCGGCGTGCCGAAGGAACAGGTGGAGACCGGTGCCGCAACCGTCGGCGATCTGGTCGAGGAACTGAAGGGCCGCGAAGCGCGCTATGAAGCGGCCTTTGCCGATCTCAGCGCGCTCCGGGTGGCGACGGATCAGGAGCTGAGCGATTTCAATGCGCCGCTCAAGGGCGTGCGCGAGGTGGCGTTCTTTCCGCCGATGACCGGTGGCTGACGGGGCGCGCCGCGCGGGCACGCGGATCCAGGCCGAGCCCTTCGATCTGGGGCTGGAGGCCAATGCCTTTGCCGCCGCGCAGACCGGCGCCGGCGCCATCGTGACCTTCACCGGCGTGGTTCGCGACGTGGCCTCGGGCGATCTGGCTGTGATGGAGATCGAGCATTATCCCGGCATGACCGAACGGGCAGTGGAAGCGTTCCGCGCCGAGGCGGTGGCGCGCTTCGGGTTGTCAGATGCGCTGGTCATCCACCGCTACGGGCCGCTCGCGCCCCATGAGCCGATCATGATGGTGGCCACGGCGGCGCGGCACCGGGCGGATGCGTTCGCGGGCGCCGAGTACCTGATGGACTGGCTGAAATCCCGCGCGCCCTTCTGGAAGAAGGAGGTGAGCGGGCAGGGTGCCGACTGGGTCGCGGCGCGGGACGAGGACGAAAGCGCGCTGGAGCGCTGGTAGCGCCAGCCGTTCCGAAGCCTTGACCCGGCATAGCCGGGTTTCTGGACCGGCTTTTTGGACGTCAGGTCCATCCCGCGCGAAGGTCGTAGACTCTTCCGGATCGGACGGCTGAGGCATCACCATTGGTCGGCAGCCTTGCACACATGGCGACGGAATTCTCTTTGTGGATGAGCGCCCGGGCGGCGTTCCCCCGGGGCGACGATCCGGACCGGGCGGGCGGTGTCAGGCGCGTCAGATACGCCGCCGCTTCAGCGGCGAGACCAGCGCGCTGACGTCTGTCACCTCTTCGAGGCGCGAGATCTGTCCGATGACCCTGTCCGCCTCGCCTTCATCCGCGAAGAAGAAGTAGGTGCGCAGCTTGTCTTCGATTTCCTCGTCGCTCATCGGGTCGGCCGGATCGCCATGCGGACGGTCCCGGGCGGCCGTTTCCTGAGTGCCGTCCTTGCGGGTGACCGTGATCTCGCAGGCCGATTTTGCCGGAAAAGCCGCGGTCATCGACGGATCCTCCGCAACGGAGACCTTGGCCATGAGCGCATTCAGCTTGGGATCGTTTGCGAAGGGTTCGTCGAAATCCTGGTATGCGATTGACCCCTTGGCGAAGACGCCGGCCACGCAATAGGGCAGCGAATGGGTCCGGCCCGCGCGACTGTCCGGCGCCCACGCCCCGTCGCTGGCGCCGATATTGACGCACATGTCGTAGGTCTTCACGTCAATCCTGTCGATCGATGAGGGGTCGCCGATCCTGGGCACCAGATCCAGAGCGACATCGATCGGGGTCTGGCAGAACACAAGGGCAGGCCAGCGCTTGAACACCACGGATCCCAGATCCGGTTTGACCTCGAACATTTTCTCGGAATGGGGGAAGAACCGGTTCACGCCGGCGGTCCCCTGATACACCTCGTACGGCCCCTCGATCCTGGCCTTTGCCATCTTGACGGCAAAGAGTCCCCGGAGCGCGCAGGAGGCATAGGTGCAGTGCTTCCAGTCCGTCACCCGGTCACGAGCGGACTGGTTCGTGTCGAGCCCCATGCCGCCGGCGATCCGCTGCGCGTTGGTCAGTTCGTCGGCGCTCAGATCCAGCGCGCAGCCGATGATCAGCGTGGTGTAGAAGAGCGCGGCGGCGTCGTGATCATACTCGACGGATTCCGGAAAATAGTAATCGGAGAACATCCCCGCCAGCAAGTAGGCGAGATGGGTGAGACGCAGCACATCCTGACCGGATTTACCGAGCCAGTCGGCGATCGTCAGGACGAGCGACACATTGTCGGACGGATGGGCGACACCCATCTTGTTGGGCGAGAAATAGGTGTTGAGCAGATCGCTCCGGCGCCCGAGAATGGTGTTGAGGAAGATCGCGTCCGCAAGCGTCCCGCTCTTTCCGGTGCCCCACACCGCCAGGCCCGTTTCGACCGGCGCGATATCGACCATGCCGTCAAACTTGCCGAGCATTTCGGTGTCATACATGGACCCGCAAATGCCCGCGTAGGAATCGAGGATGTTGCGTTTCACGATATGCGCGGTCTTGGCGTCCATCTCCGCGCGAAAGGTGTCCAGGGCGAACCCGGAGAGGCCGGTTTCAATCAGCTTGGTCATCGGATCTGGCCAGGTTGAGGTAAATGAAAACCTTGGCGAACTTGCCGTTCCTGATGTCATAGAACGCCGCGCAATGGCCCCAGAAGACGTCGCCTGCCTTTCGGGGGCCGAGATAGTCGGTGTCCTTGAAGCACCGCCATTCGATGTCCAGTTCGACGGCGACCTTGTCGTCCACGGACATGAAATTCTTCAGATGCAGGATCTCGTGGATGCCGTCATGGCCCGAGTTTTTGCCGGAGTTCCAGAACCCGACCAGCTGTTCCTTGCCCCTGAAGGTGCCCTTGTAGGGATGGATGAAAACCGCGTCGGGATCGTAGTACTTATCGAAGAACGCGCTCTTGTCAGGCGCGTTGTTGAAGGCGTCCTCGTATTCTTCGAATTCAGCTTGCGTGAAAATCACTTTCGTTTCCCTCGTCTTCCACGGCTCAGGTTTCGAAGGTGCGCCCTTCGTACCCGTTGCCGGGGTTAAACCTGCAAGCGGACCGGCACAGCTGTCAATGTCAGAGATCCGGCGTCAGAGATCCGACGCGATGCGATGGTGCGGGCCGACGTGCGTCCATGGGGCGCCCCGGCCACGGCAGCGGACCGCGCAGGCCGCGGCACGGGTCAACCTGGGCGCAAAGACTGTCTCTGAGTTCTGTCCAAGCGCCTCGCGATTGGAACATGGCCTTGGCACGGCGCGGGCGCCGAGGCAATCGGTGCTTCAAATTCCGGGCGTATCGGCGGCGAAAGCGGTCGCCGTGCTCAGACCCGCATGCAGAGTTTCCAGATCGGCAAGGCCCCTTCGCGGTGTCACGGAGCGCCGGGATCAGACCGCGCGCGCCAGCCGTCGGCGGCACTGCTGTGAAGGCTGCTATCGCTTCGAAGTCATGGTCGTCGATCAGATCCCGCAGGTGCCTGCGCAGCACGCATGTAAACATGGCCAGCGATGCGCGGTTCGCACTGGTGATGCGCTACTGAATCGCGAATTCCACGGGACCACGGCTGCCGACAATCGTCACCACGCCGTCACCAAGTGTGATGTCCTGACAGGCGGACCCAGCCGCCGCCGCCGGCTGACTGAGCGTGCGACACCATTGTCCGTCTCGTATTTCCCACGTTCCAATCAGGTCGATGTCGAGATTTTCACCAACTTTACCGGTCAGAGTCCCGTCCGCGTGGGTCGTGATGTTCTGCCCAGGCGCGACAAGAGTTTTTCCGGCCAAGGCTTCAGTGACCGGGTCGGCGCGAACAGATGTTGCAGCGAGTGAAAGACAGACAAGGCAGATGATGTTGCGCATTTTCCGGTTGTCCCCCGAAGACAGACTGATTGGTTTCTTTCATTTTGACGAACCCGAGCTTGCTCCATGATCGTGGGGTGTCAAAGCCAAAACGCCAAGGGCTGCATTCGCTTGTTCAGACCCATGGTCATGTTTTCCGACCTTGCAGCTATGTTCGCTGAGGCCGGAGGTTTGGCGTCTTTCCCTGTCCTGCCCGAAGTGGCCCAATCGAATTCGGAACCCTAGCTGGGATGCTTGGATCTTCTGATGGTCCAAATTCAGGGCGCGTCGCGGGGCAAGGCGGTGGGCGAACCGTCTCATGTTTTCTGAGAGCGCGCCTGTAGGGGTGGCGCCGTCATAGAGTTGCCCGCCGCGAGACGCTCAGACCCGGGTGCAGAGTTGCCAGATCGGCAGGAGGCCCTTGGCGGCGGTGCGCAGCGCCGGGATCAAGCCGTTTTCGCGCCAGTCCTTAGGCGTGGCCTCGAGGATCAGGGATTTGCGCTTGAGCAGATCGCCGTGCGGGTGGTCGGCGGCGTAGGGTTTCGGCACGCGCTTCAGCGGCGACGCGCCCCAGCCCGACAGCCCTGCACCGATGGAGTTTTCAGCCTCAACGATGGCGCTTTCGATCTCATCGCCCTCCGCATCCGCGAAGGCGCGCCAGCGGGTGAGCGCGTCGCCCTGCAGACCCGGCAGGCCGGTGCAGAGGACGAGATAGTCGGGCGCGCTGCCAAAGAACCATTGCGGTGAGAGGTACTCCCCGTCGGTCGGCAGCCAGGAGATATGCAGATGCGGATTGTAGGGGGATTTGTCCTTTGAAAACCGCACGTCGCGATAGATCCGGAAGAGTTTCGCCCGGTGCGCGGTGCCGGTCATGCGGCTGAGCTCTTCGGCCATCAGGTCGGCGAGGAGCTGGCCGGGCTGCTGGATCTCGGACTTGTAGAACGCCTTGCGCTCTTCGAACCAGTCGCGGCGGTTGTTGGCCGCGAGGTCGGTGAAGAACCCGTTGGCGCGGTCGATCAGCTCTGCAAATCCGTCTGCCATGGGATGGTTTTAGCCCGCGAGGCGGTGGCTGTCATACATCCGCTGGATGAAGGCGCCGGAGGGGCGGGCGCGGAGCTCCTGAAACACGGTTTGCATGTCGGGCGGTGTCGCCTCCAGCGCGGGCAGATGGCCGCCATAGCCGTTGGCGAGGACCATGGGCGCGGCCGACGCCGCAAAGGCCAGATCGGCGATGGTGAGCCGGTCGCCGTAGAGGTACTGCCGCCCGTCGGCGAGCCGGGCGTCGGTGGCGTCGAACGCCTTGCGCACGGTCTCCAGCGCCTGGGCGGCGCCCCCGGCGGAGAGCTTCAGCCCCTTGAACATCAATCCTTTGATCACCGGGTAGCCGCCGAGGCTGAGGAACCCAACCTCCCACCAGGGCACGCCGGTGGTGATGGAGGGCCAGACAACGCGCTTGTGCTGGAGGAAATGGTAGTAGGCCCAGTGGACCGTACCGCCGCCCATCTCGAACCGCGCCGAATGCTGGAACGCCATCACCTCTTTGTTGAGCGCAGGCTCGGCCTCGGCGTCGGGCACCATCCGGCGGTCCGGGGGAGCCTGGGGGTCCAGCTCGGTCAGGAAGCTTTCGATCGTCGGGATCTTCTGGCCGGGGCGCACCAGCAGCGGGTAGTCATCCTTGCCGACCCCGTTCCAGGCGAGCGCGAGGATGTGAAAGATCGGGGCGTGGGGTTTCTCGCGGTAGGGCAGGCCCCAGTGCTGCATCAGCCAGCGGCCGAGATCGACATCGGTGCTCGGCAGCAGGGTGACCATTTTCGGCGCGGTCATGGGACGTCTCCTCAGGCGGGATCGAAGGCCACGTTGAAATGCTGCGGAAACGGCGTGCCGCCGGTCTCGACCTGCCCCGCCGCGCCATCGGCCCGGCGGAGGTTCTTTTGTGCCAGGAGCGGCTTGAGGATCGCCGGGATGACGGCGGCGTTGATCGTGGCACCGAAGCAGGTGTGCAGGCCGATCCCCCAGATGATGTAGTCCTCGAACCGCCGGTCGGTGCGGAAGGCGTGGGGGGACGCGATGTCGTGCCGGTCGAACATCGCCGAGAGCGTGGCGGCGAAGACGAGCGTGCCCTTGGGGATGGTGCGGCCGCGCAGCGTGCCCGGCGCGATCGCCGTGTCGCGGGTGGCGCGGCGGTAGATCACCGGGTTGTGCGGGTTGAAGCGGAGCGCCTCCCAGATGCAGGCGGCGAGCCTGGCATCGTCGTCCGCGCGGGCGGCGGCCTGGGCCTGGCGGAGCGCATCGGGTCGGCGGAACAGCTCGTCGAGTGCAAGGCAGCTGGCCTTGGAGATCGTCGGGATGGCGCCGATCAGGAGCCCCAGCAGATTGTTGCGGATGCCCAGGTCGGACATGCCCGGGGTCTCGGCCCCCTGAAGCGCGAGGCAGCGGTTGAGGATAGTGTCGCGATCGTCGGGGCGGGTCTTGGCGGTGGCGACGGCGCCGTCGAGATAGGCGCGCATGGCTGCGGCATATTCCATGGATTTGGCGTCGAGGTCGGGGTCCGCGCCCAGATCGCCGAAGAGGTACCAGAAGAGCGTCGTGGTCCAGTCCTGCATGGTCGCCGCGTCCGGCCCGCCGGTGCCGAAATAGCTCTCTGTCATGTCCCAGGGCACCTGGAGCGTCAGCGCGGGCGGCAGGTCGATGGTCCCGCCGCTTTCGGCCACGATCCGGGTGGCGAGCTCGGCGGCGCGGGGCTGGACGATCTCGGCCACGTCGGTCATCCGGGCGGCGAGCCGCATGGCGGAGGTGTCGCGGGTATAGTCCCAGCCGGGCTGCATGCCGAGAAAGAAGTTCTCGCCATCGGTCAGTTTGCGCATGCGCGGGCCGTAGACGACCTCGAAATCGGCATCGCGGGCGAGCATGTCGCGCACATCCGCGCCGCGGGCCACGACCGCCGTGCCGGTGTTTTCGTAGGCCGCGACCACCTGACGCTTGAGCACGAGGTTCGGGGCAAAGGCCCGCAGCAGCGCCATGGCGCGGATCTGGTTGGCCGGCGCCGAGAGCGCGGGGCCGATATTCTTGCCGAGACCGCCGGGGGCCCTGTAGGCGCCGAGCGCGGTGCCCGCGAGGCTCACCAGCGCGGCGATCCCGTCCCAGAGCGTCAGCAGCAGCGCGAAAAGCGCCCGGAAGAGGCCCGAAAAAAAGCTTGCGATGAATGACACGGCTGGCCCCTCAGGTTGGGTCGATGGAGCCGTGGGCGATCATCTCCAGGCAGGTCATCGAGGGCAGGAAGAAGTAGTCGCCGCCGCGGGTTTCCACGAAGGTCTTCAGGTTGTCGACGATGTAGGCGGGCTTGCCGCTGGCCGGATCGCTGGGGATCGGGTGGCGCTTGTGCGTACTGTGATCGCCCAGGAGCGGGCAGGTATTGTTGCCCTCGTTGAAATCGAGCCCGTACTGGATCCATTGCTGCTGGACGAATTCGAACTGCCGGAAGATGCCGGTGCCGACGATCATGAAGGCCACGCCCTGTTCGGTATCGTCGCTGAGATCGCGCGAGAGCGGATCGCCATACGGCAGGCCGCGGCGCAGGAGACGGCGGCGCTTGTTGAGCTGGGTCGTGGCATCGGGGTTCTTGCCGCCGGGTGTGTTCAGCGGGTCGAGATAGTCGCGCGTGTTGACGCGGCGCAGATGGCTGCCGCCGGGGCATTTGATGCCGCTCATATCGTCGCCGAACTTGAAGTCCGACGCCTCGGCGGAGCGCAGGAACGCCCGCTGGGCCTCCAGTGCCTTGGCCGGGTCGGGATCGTCCAGGCCCTTCTCGGTGCGAAAGGCCTGCCATTCGGCATAGGTCGGCACGCGTGAGAGCGGCACGCCGTCCGACCAGCGCCCGACCATCTTGGCGATCAGGGTCTCGCGGGCCTCGTCGGCGCCGACGCCCATGACCTTGCCGAATCTCTCGGCCTCCGAGGCCACGAAATCGTGCCAGGTGGTGACGTTTTCATGGAGCTTGCGGTAGACCATGAAGCTGCCGTTGAGCGAGAACTCGGGCGGCATGGCGCTGGGCGCGATTTCCTGGCTTTCGTCGACATGGCCGAGGAGGAACTCGCCCGTGGCGAGCGGCTCCCAGCCCTTGTCCTTGGTCATCCATTTGCCGCGCCCGATGACGAGGCGTTTCTCGACCTCGATGTCGGGATACTGGCCGTGAAAGACCGGGTTGCCGATCCCGTCAGTCAGCCCGAAATGCTCGCGCGGGGTGGGCACGGCGACGCCGTCATAATCGTGGAAGACCGCGGAGGCCTGCTGGAACTCCTCATCCCCCTTGGGGCCATTGGTGGCCAGGATGCGAACCTTGCCGTCGAGATCGGCGCAGATATTGCGGAGCCACTGGGTCTGCTCTTCGAGCTCGGGCACGGGATCGGTGGTGCCGAACTTGGCCAGCTGGGCATTCATCGAGATCCAGATATGGACATCCTCGCCCACGCCGGTGCGGTTCTGCTGCCAGATCTGGTCCCAGTGGCCGCACCAGTCCTTGCTCTGGGCCTCGGCCTCGGTCAGCGTCTGGTCGCGGTCGCCGAGCAGGAAGGCGCGCTCCTTCATGCCGTCGACGAAGGGAATCGGCATGCCCTGCAGGGTCCGCGAGGGCACGGCGAGCGTGAGCAGGCCGAAGAAGGTGAAGCCGACATTCAGCGTCACTTTGGGCTTGTCGTCAGGATCCCAGACCGAGGCGGTCGTGACCTTGCGGCGCACCCTGTCGACGAATTTCCGCCCGGCCTCGGCGGTCTCGATATGGAGGAAGAAATAGCGCGCGAAGGGAAAGGAATAGCGGCTGTAGGCGCGGGTGATATTGCCCTGGATGTCGGCATAATCGAGCTTGCGGGTCATGCTTGCGGTCTTTCTCAGCCGGTGGTGCCGCCCGGCGCGCGTGCGGAGATCACTCCGGGTGTTTGGGTCGGGCCATGGAGGTTGTCGGGTTTGTGGGTGGCGAGAAAATCGCCGAAAGCCTTGTGCAGATCTTCGGCGCTCGCGCCCTGCTGGGCTGTGACGAAATCGCTGAAATGCTGCTGGACGTAGAGCGCTTTCAGCACGTCCGGCAGGCTGGCGCCCGGCTGGGGCGGAAAGGGTTTCGCCCCTCGGCCCAGCACATAGCGATAGGCGCCGACGGCGGCGACGGCCGTCAGGATGAGGGCGATGATGGTCGTGATGCCGGGCGTCCAGGAGGTGAACCAGCCCAGGATCGGCGTGCTGTCCATGCCGGTCAGCAGCCCCAGAAGACCCAGGAGCGCGACGATGGCCGGCACGGCCACGAGCACGAGGAGGGTTTTCAGATTGAGCGGTTTCAGCGCGGGCGGGTCGATCCAGTAGTCGTGGAACGGCATCGTCGTCTCGACCTGGCAGCGGGCGAGATATCTGGCGAAATCGTCCGCTGTCGTGACCGTCTCGAAGCCGTAGCAATTGGCGTAGATCGAGCGCAGTTCGGGCTCCATCGTCGACCAGAGCTCGCGCGCATAGGCGTCGCGCACGCGGGCCTGCGCGTCTTCATCAAGGTCCGTGGGCAACGGCGCGCCGTCTTCGGTCACCGCGTCGATATCGGCCCCGAAGAACAGATAGGATGTCGAGAGCCGGTCGACCTTGCCCGGCGTGATCGGGTCCTCGTCCTTGAGCGAGCCCACGATCGGATCCTGGGGCATCCGCCCGTTGTAGGGCGCGTCATCGATCACCACGAAGCGGGCCAGATGGGTCCGCCGGTTCAGCGCGAAGGGGCTGTTGATGCCGATCTCCTGCGTCGCGGGCGATTGCAGGGCGGTGGGCAGGAAGGCCAGCACATTGCGCAGGTTGCGCTGGTAGGAGACCTTTTCGCCGCGCAGATCGGTGGTCGTGCCGGGTTTCACCGGCGCGAGAAAGGTCAGGAACAGGCTGCCAGTGTCGAAATTGGGCATGGGGGCTCTCCGCTCAGGCGACCTCTTTGGCGCGCTCTTCCTCGTGGATGGTGTGCAGGCGGCGGATGAGCTCGGCGCGGTTCTGGTCCGCACGCTCCGTGTTGAGGCTGGCGACCGGCCCGATCCCGGGATCGCCGAAGCAGCCCTGCACGCTGAGGACGGCCTTGCGGCAGGTTTCGGCGAACTCCTCGGGGCTCTGGGTGGCGTGGGCGGCGGCCAGGTCCTGGACCGCGCGGCGGACCCTGAGCGAGGTCTTCACATCGCGCTGCGCCGAGCCGGGCGTGGCGTTGTAATAGTAGTCCGTCATGATCTGGTTGAAGGTGATGTAGTTCTTGAAGGACGTCACCGGGATCGATTTCGGATATTTCAGCGCGCTGTACCAGAAAAGGTCGAGACCATTGGGAATCCCGTCGGAGAAGGCGTCGATATACTGGTCCCAGGTGCCGTTGAAGTTCGAGCAGAACAGCATGTAGTCATATTGCAGATCCTGCTTGCCCTGGCCGAGATCGGGCCACTGGTCGCGTTTGATGATCACCCAGCGGGCGAAATGGATGAGCGAGAGGCCCAGAAGCCCGCCCAGCTGCTGCGGCAGGCAGCGCGCGACCATAAAGAGGCCCCTGTTGGCCCAGGTCCACCAGGGGCTGCTCGGCGTCACGACATTCATCGCATACGCCTTTCCGGCGATGTTCGACATGGCTGTCCTCCGCTGTGTCGTCCGGCTGTTACCCGCCGTTTCCTTTGAGGCAACTATACGCAGCGCCGCGCGCATGTCGAAGGGTATTAGGCACTTTTCACGGCCGCGGCCTGCGATTGCAGCATGAAAGCCGAAGGTCCGCGCATCGGGCGACGGCGAGGGTGCGGGGTGGCGGACGCACGGCGGTTTGGACCTTTGTGGCGGAGGTCCAGCGCAACCCCGTTTTCTGCGCATGCTTCGGTCATTCGCCGCAGCGGAGACGAAGCCGCCAAAGTTCATAGAGAAGAGGTTTCTTCCGTCCGATTACCCTAGCCCAACAGGGCAAGCGTTCAGATGCGAGATCAGAGCTGCAACCCTTCTCACGACACCGGGCGTCGTTGCGCAGAGGCAAGGCCGTTCCGATTGCCGGCGCCGCGGCTCCAGCAAAAGCAAACCCGCGATCGGGCCGTACATGCGACCTGATGTTTTCGTGCACTTGGGGCGCCAAGATTTCCGCGAAACGCAAGGATAGGATACGGCTCGGGGCGCCCTGCACCCCGTTACAGTTCGGGAGCCACCGCATCGCCGACCGGCTCGGCACTGCGATTGTCGCGCTCGCGGCGCTCTGCGGCGAGGGTCGTGAGGCCCATATCGTCGAGGATCGCATAGAAGGCCGGTACGACGAACAGCACCAGCAGCGTCGAGGCGATCAGACCGAATGTCAGGCTCGTCACCAGCGGGATGAGGACCTGCGCCTGAAGGTTGGTCTCGGTCAGGATCGGGAGCAGTCCAACGATTGTCGTGAGAGACGTCAGCAGGATGGCCCGGAACCGGGCCCGCGTCGCATCAGGGGCCAAATCCGCGACCGAGGTGCCAGGGTAGTGGTGCTTCTTGATCTGGTTCACGAGCAGGATCGAGTCGTTGACCACCACGCCGGAAAGCGCGGCAAAGCCCAGCATGCTCGGCATCGAGAAATCCACCCCCATCAGCAGATGGCCAGCCACCGCCCCGATGAAGGCGAAGGGGATGAGCACCATGACGACGACCGGTTCGACATAGCTGCGGAACTGGAAGCTCAGCACCAGAAACACGCCGACCAGACCCAGCAGAAAGCCCGAGACCATCGAGGCCTGGGTTTTCGCCGCCTCCGCGTTTTGGCCCTCGACCGACAGCATGATGCCGGGATAGCGCGCCTGCAGACCGGGGGCGAAACGCTCCATGGTGTCGCTGACGATCTCGTTTGCGTTGGCAAGCCGCGTGTCGATATCGCCCTGCACCGTCACCGTCCGGCGTTTCTGAACCCGGTTGATGCGGGCAAAGCCCCGGTCACGCTCGAGCGTCGCGACAGAGCTCAGAGGCGCCAAGGCGCCCGATGAGGTCACGATGACGAAGCTGTCGAGCGCCGCAACGTCGTCGCGATCGATGCTCGCGAGGCGGGCGTCAATCTCGTAGGCCTGCGTGTCGATCTGGATCTCATCGACGGTCGATCCGTGGAAGGCGGCGCGCAACTGTTCGGCGATGTCCTGCGCGCGCAGGCCGAGAACCTGTCCCTCCTCGTTGATCCGGATCTTGATTTCGGGCTTGCCGAGACGCAGGTCGTCCATGACGTCTACGACACCGCTGTAGCCTTCCAGCCAGTGTGTGAGTTCTGTGCTGGCCGCCTTGAGCGCGTCGAGATCGGCGCCCGACAGGCGCAGGTCAATCGCTCGGCCGGCCGGGCCGAGGCTCGGCTCGGCGAATGTGAGCGAAATCACGTCGGCCTGGATCCCCGTCTCCGCGCGCCAGAGCGCGAAGAAGCGTTCGTTGTCGATCGTCCGCTGCTCGGAGCTCAGAAGATCGAGGCTCACGGTCGCCACATGCGGGCCGCTCTCGTTGGCGTCCGCGTTCTGGTTGTACCTGACCGTCCGATGGCGGACCAATGGCTGTTCGTCCGGCTGATCCGGGGCCAGCCGCGCATCGATGCGGTCAGCGCCCGCGAGCACGTCAGCAACGATTGCCTCGGTCCGCTCCAGCGGCGTGCCCTGCGGGAGCAGGATGCGCACCTGCACCGTGTCCCCTTCGATCTCCGGGAAGGCGCTGAATTTCAGCGTGCCGCCCGCGATGGCGGCCGCCGACAGGACAAGGGCGGCAACCGCCAAGCCCATGGTCAGATAGCGCCGCCGCACCGCCACCTTGGCGAGGGCGACGGCCACATTGTCCCGCAGCCAGGCGACGCCTCCGTCGACCCGTCTCTGCACGGCACCCGGGCGTCCCTGTCTTTCGAGCGCATGGCTCAGGTGGTTGGGCAGGATCAGGAAGGCCTCGATCAATGAGACCGCGAGCACGGCGAGCATCACGACCGGCACGACCCGCAGCACCTGGCCGATATCGCCCTGCAGGAACGCCAGCGAGCCGAAGATGCAAAGCGTCGTTGCGAAAGACGACAAAACACCGGGCGCGACCTCCTGCACGCCGCTGATCGCGGCCTCGACCGGTTCCGCCCCGGCCTCGCGCTTGCTGGCGATGCTCTCCGAGATGACGATCGCGTCATCCATCAGCAGACCAACGACGATCAGCAGGCCGACCATGGTCATCATGTTGAGCGAGAACCCCAACAGGACCATCGCGGCGATGCCGCCGACAAACGCGACCGGCAGTCCCGCACTGATCCAGAAGGCGTATCGCAGCCCGAAGAACAGCCACATGGTGATCGCGACCAGCCCCAGCCCCAGGATGCCGTTCTCGATCAGGAGCCAGAGCCTGTCCTGGACGACGTCGGCCGGGCTTTGCACGAGGGTGAAGCTGACACCCGGCGGTGCGCGCTGGCGTTCCAGCTCGAGGAACGCCTCGATGCGATCGACCACGCTCAGCAAGTCGTCGCCCGCCGATTTGGAGACCTGGAGAAAGGCCGCCGGTTCTCCGTCGAAGTCGATCTTCACCTCTTCCAGCTCGAACCGGTCTTCGATCCGCGCGATATCGCCGAGGCGGACCTGTCCGCCCTCCCGGGTGGTGACCACGATCAGGTCGCGCAGCGCGTCGACGCTGCGCCGCTCGTCTGCGAAGCGCAGCAGGACCCCGCCGTCGCGCGCCTCGATCGCGCCGACGGGCATGTCGATGTTCTGGCGCTGGATCGTGGTTGCGACCTCATCGAGGCTGAGACCCAACTGGCGCAACGTGGCATCGAGAATTTCGATCCGGAACTGGCGGTCGGCGAAGCCGTTGACCTCGATCTTCGGGATGCCGCCGAAGGCCTGCATCCGCCGCCGGACCTCTTCTGCGTAGGTTCTGAGGTCGGGGCGGGTCATGGGCCCGGTGACGGCGACGGACGCCACGAAATCTGTCCGGCCGAGCTGGCGCACCACCGGGTCCTCCACCAGATCCGGGAAGTCGCCGATGGCGTCGATCTCGGTTTTCACATCGGCTGCGAAACGATCCAGAGAGGCGCCCTCGCGCATCTCGACCGTTGCCGTAGCGCGGCCTTCGACGGCTTCGCAGGTGATCTCGCGGACATCGTCGACGCCATCCACCGCATCCTCCAGCCGCTGGCAGACGGTTTCCTCGACCGTTTCCGGGCGGGCGCCGGGATAGATGACGGTGATCTGGACCCGCGACGGCTCGATCCGGGGAAATGTCTCGCGCTGGAGCGTCGGCAGCAGCACTGCGCCAAGCGCCAGCACCGCAACCATCAGCAAGTTCGCGATGGTGGGATGGCGCGCGAAAAACCCGATCATTCGCCGGCCCCGAGCGACGATATCATTGTGTTCCGGGCGCCGGAGATATCGATGGTCTCGAGCAGCATTCCATCGATGGCGGGAGACAGATCGCTGACGACCACGCGCTCGCCGAACTCCAGCCCGTCGGCGATCAGGGCATCCGCGCCTTGGAGCGCGCTGACGCGGACCTCGCGTACTTCCAGCCGGTTCTCGGCGTCGGCGACAAAGACCCTGTTGTCATGGAGCGCTGTGCGCGGCACCACCAGCGCGCCGTCCTGCGGCGTCCCCTCCAGCGTCACGCGGACAAACATGCCCTTGACCAGGGGTGGGCGCGGGCCCGGGCGCACATCGGCGTAAGGGTCGTCGACGGTGACGATGACGCCGACTGCGCGGCTCGTTGCGTCGATCATGTCCGAGGTGCGCTGGATCTGTGCCGGCCATTCCATGTCGATCTGCGACGACGCAATCGCCACGGTCGCTGTCCAGCCGAGCCTGTCCAGCGCCGCGCCGAGCGCGGTGCCCGGGTCGGACCCCGGGCGCAGATCGGGCGGGTAGGCCAGCGCGACGAAGCGCGCGAACTGGTCCTGCGGAACCTGCGCGGCGATTTCGGCCGCGCTTATGTCGCCGGCTGACGCCATGACCGTGCCGGCGCCGACGAATTGCGTCGTCTCGACATCCATGCTTGCGATCCGGCCCGCGAAGGGCATGCGAATGTCCGTCCGTTCCAGCTCCAGCCGGGCCGTCGCGAGGCGGGCCTCGGCAACCGCGATCTCGCTCTGTTGTGTCTGGATCTGGGCCGGAAAGAGCCGCAGCGAATTCTCGATCTCCTGCACCCTGACCTGCTGCTGCAGAAGATCGCGCTGGACCGCGTCAAACACCGACTGGCTGCTGACCCCGCGGTTGAGCAGCCCCTCCTGCCGGGTCAGATCGGCACGCTTGATCTCCAGCGAGCGCCGTTCGAGTTCGAGTGAAAGCTCGGAGTTGACCCTGCGCACGTCCAGTTCGTCCAGTGCTGCCCTGGCCGCGCGCAGATTGGATTCGGCTTCCTGTACACCAAGTTCGTAATCCGCCTTGGCGATTTGGATGACGAGCGTGTCCTGAGGCAAAACCGACCCGACGCGCAGGCCGGGATGCACATACGCGATGCGTCCCGGCACCTCGGCGACCGCATTCCAGGTCCGGACGGGTTCCACGTTGCCATAGCCGATGACCGTGGGGACGAAGCTGACCGGTTCTACCGTCATGACGCGAACGGACCGTGCCCGCTCGCCCGGATCGGTCTGTTGGGGCGGTTCCCGCGCGCCGACGACATGGGCCAGCACCAGCATCGCGGCGCCAACGGGCAGGACGAACGAGAGCGCTCGGAGGGCCAGCGTCTTCACGGCAAATCACCGGTTGATTTCGGTGACCGGATAGGATCGCTGTCCAGCGCAGAGTGCGCGACCGCCGACGTCTTGACGCCGCCAGCCGAACCGTCACTGCGACCATCGCATCGGCAAGCCGCCATAGGACCGCACGTCCCGCAGGGATGATGTGTTTTCCCGATCATCTGGCGCTCGCCGGGCCACGGGATTGCCGCTGCCGCGTGACGAGGACCGCGGATATGACGGTGAGCAGGCAGACGGCGATGTATCCTGCCATCATGTATCGTCCGGGAAAGACACCCTGACCGACGAGGTCGGCGCCGTTCAGCGTCAATCCGATCCAGGCCGCAAGATATGCGAACGGAATGACGGCCAGAAACAACAAGGCACCAGCACGGTCCTTGAGTGCGAGATAGATCAGGGCCGTGGCGCTAAGAAAGTTTGCGGCACCGAATGCGGTCATGAGCACCAGCTGGTCGCGCCCCGTCGGACCGCTCAGATCCAGACCCGCAATGTCGGGCGCAGCGTAGCCGGACAGGACCGTGTGGCTGACGCCGCGGACTATGTCGAGGCAGCCGAGCGCGAACGCCACGACCGAGACGAACCCTGGAAAGGTCCGGTTCATAGCGCCCTGCTTTCGGGTCGGCGGCGCGTCTGCGGGCGCCCGGCCAGCAGGGTGCCAAGCCCGCCGACGCCGATCAGCACGATCAGAGCAACCTGGGGTACCGAGAGGACCGGGCCTGCGGTGGCAGGCGCGGCGTACCACCCGTCGAGCGATGCGTGTTTGTTCGGGACAGCCGACCGAAAGCCGGGCGAGGTAAGGATCCTAAGAAGATCGCGCCGGCTCCTGTACCGGACGACAATCAGGCGCTCGAAACGCGCGGCATCCGGTCCCAGTGAGTTGTTGAGCCCGGTGATGACATCCGAGGACAGGACCGGGTAACTCGCGCGCGACAGAAGCCGGGGCAGCATGAACGCACCGTAGCTGCGGGCGGCATCCTCGATCTCCGCTGTGCTGTCCGGCAGCGCGTTGAGATTGATCATGAAAAACGGCCGCCCGTTATCGGTCAGAAAGAAATCGAGCATCGACGTTGCTTGCGGGTCCTGGCTGTCACGCATCTGGTCGAACTGAGGACCGAAGGCCGCGCGGACCTCTGCTTCGGTGAGCGGCCCGCGCAGCGGCTGATGCCAAGCCAGGAGCGCCGCATAGATCACGGCGAGGCAGATCCAGAGTTTCGCCACCCGTGTCATGCTGCGACGCCCTGTGTTTGAAGGCTGTCGGGGTCGACTTGAGCTGCGACATTCGGGGCTTCGACAGACCGATTGACGCGTGAGAACTGCTGCCCCTGCTCGGAGAAATGGATCGAGACGCTCTGACCGCGGGCGGCGCCAAGCCTATCGTGCTTGGAGACGCAGGCCTCCCGGATCTCTGCGTGTGGACCGTGCGGCGGGCTCATCCAGACGATGTCCGCCATGCGAACGAACCTGCGCCTAAAGCGGGTCGGGCAGATGAACGCCCCCTCCGCCTTGCATCCGGGAGATCGCGGGACGCTGACGCGGGCGACATAGCCCGGGCGCGTCGTGACAGTCTTCATCACTGGTTTCATTGCAGTGCTCTCGTCTTTCCGGATGTGCATGGGCGAAAGAGGCGCTGCATCGGACGGCCTTGGGGACCAGGAGGTCAACGAGGACAGATCAGACCGCCGATGCAGCGCAGGGAGCTGTCGCCATGCAGGAGCAGTGGCAGGGACTGGCGACAGCAATTCATGGTGTGTGAGGGCAGGGCTTATCGCACCGCTTGAAGCTCTGCGGGCGACACGATGCCGTCGCCATTCGCGTCGATGCGCTCGAATGCCCTTGCGTGGAGGCCACGGGTGCTGACGCGCTGCGCGTTGCCGATGCCGTCTTCGGCGTTCAGGTCGATGAAGCTGGCAAACTCGGCATAGACAAGGTGACCGTCGCCATCAGCATCGGCTTGCCGGAAGTTTTCGGCCGCGCGCTCCGAGTTCTGGGCGACAGCGGGGAGCGGGGCGGCCAGCGCCAGCGAGAGCAGGGCAGTTCGGACGAGAGAACTTGTTCCGGACATGAGGGCACTCCTTTTACCTTTTTTTGCCAGAGGTTTGGTGCGAATGGGCCGGTGCCGGCCCGCATGTCGGCGGCATGGCGACCGGAGCGCGGTGCGCGATGAGCTTCGTTCCTGTCATCCGCCCGAGGCCACGCGCTCCGGCGCCTCTCGACCTGGTGTGTGTGTTTCTTTCCATGCCAGAGGAGATAGAGGATGCAGGTCACGCCCATATCTTCGGCTGGAAACGCTGTGTCTCGACGTGTCACCGGCACGTAACGATATGTAACGATTGCCAACTTGGCTTGCGGGGAACAGGTGGTCCCGCTGATACTCGGGCCATGGCAGTCAATCCCCAGCGAATCCTTCTCGTCGATGACGACCCGAGCATCCGGGACCTTCTGAGGGACTTCCTCCTGCAGGAAGGGTTCGAGATCGAGACCGCTGCGGATGCCGTGGAGATGGATGCCAGGCTCGGACATATGAGCCCCGATCTGATCGTCCTGGACCTGATGCTCCCGGGGGAGGACGGCGTCTCGATCTGCCGCCGCCTGTCGCGGGAGGGCGCGCCGCCCATCATCATGCTCACGGCCAAGAATGACGAGATTGACCGCATCGTCGGGCTTGAGATGGGGGCAGATGACTACATCGCCAAACCCTTCGCGCCGCGGGAGCTTCTGGCACGTATCCGTGCCGTCTTGCGTCGCACCGCCGTTCCGGCATCGGAGACAACGAACCGGCGCTTCGCCTTCGACCGCTTCGTGATCGATCTCGACGCGCGCCAGGTGTTCGCCGGCGATGGCGGGAAGGTGGCGCTGACCAGCGGTGAGTTCGACCTGCTTGTCTGTTTCGTCCACCGGCCCAGGCGCGTCTTGTCGCGCGATCAGATCCTTGACGCGTTGCGCGGGCGGGGCGCGGAACCCTTCGACCGGTCGGTGGATATGCTGGTGTCGCGGCTAAGGCGCAAACTCTCGGCAATGGGCGCCGGTCCCGACCTGATCAGCACTGTGCGCAATGCCGGCTATCTGCTCACCGCGCACGTCAAGGCCACATCGTGATCCGGTGGCCGCTTGTCCGCTGGCGGATCGGGGCGATTTTCGTCATCGGCGTCTTGGCCATTCTCTCCGTCCCGGTCGCGCTGTTTTACGCGATGCGCGATGTGGACGAGGTCGCGGGACTGCCGCAGCCCCGTCAATTGGCGGCAATCGTCACCCTTGTCGAAGACACCGCGCCGTCTGAGCGCCGGGCTGTATTCGACGCGCTGCAGTCGTCGCAGCTGTCCGTCAGGGTCGCCGACGAAGCGCCGGTCGCCACCGATCTCGACCCGCTCTGGCCACAGGACAGAGACCACGCGGCCGAGTATCGCGCGGCTTTGGACGGGCGCGCCTTTGCAGCCTATGCCGTGCCGCGCAAGCTCTTCAGCGGCGGTCTCGCCAGTCCGCTGACCGCGGCGGAGCTCCGGGTCGCCCTGCGAAACGGCGGTGTTCTGATCGTCACAAGCGAAAGCTTTGCGCTCTTCACTGACTCCGGCGTGCCCTTGGGCTTCCCCACGGCGTTCGTCGGCATGCTCATCGCCTTTGTCACGCTGCTCCTTCTCAACCGCGAGTTCCGGCCCGTGCTGCGGCTGGCGAAAGCGGTCGAGACGCTGGACCCTTCGGACCCGGATGCCCAGCTGCCCAGGATTCGGGCCGGTACCGGGGAGGTTCGCACGCTCATTGAAGCCTTCAACCAGCAGCAGGCGCGTGTGGCGACGCTGCTGCGGGCAAGGTCTGCCCTGATCGGTGGCATCCAGCATGATGTCCGAACCTTTGCCACGCGCCTGAGGCTGCGCATCGAGAAACTGTCCGACCCGGACGACCGCAAGCGCGCCGAGACGGACATCGCCGATCTTGTCGCGCTCATGGATGGTGCCCTTCTTGCGACGCGCGGCGAGGTGGGCAAGCTGGAGCTTGAGCTGATCGATTTCGCCGACCTCCTGAGGGCCGAAGTTCGCGACCAAAAAGCAGCCGGCGCAGCCGTTGAACTGGTCGTGCGACCGGGCGCGGAGACGGCTCAGATCCTCGGGGACCGGGTCGCTCTGCGGAGGATCCTGCTCAATCCCATCGAGAACGCGCTTCACTTTGGCAGCGTCGCGCATCTGGAACTCCGCGCGGACAGCGAAGCGGTGACGCTGACGGTCGATGACGACGGCCCCGGCATCCCCCATGACCGCCGCAGCGAGCTGATGCAGCCGTTTTCCCGCCTCGACCCGTCGCGGTCACGGCAGACTGGAGGCGCCGGCCTTGGCCTCGCGATCGTCAGGACACTCGTCACGGGCCATGACGGGCAGGTTTCCATCGAAGACGCGCCTATGGGCGGCGCGCGCATCAGGCTGCGCCTGCCGAAGTTTTCCCCCCACAGGATCGGCTGAACATCCGGTTTCGGTGGCGCTTTTCTTCGCTCAGCAGGTGCAGATTGGCGTTCAGACCACGCGCAATGAAACGCGGGTTTCGGGCAGCGGCTTGGACCCGGCAGCAGACGGGTGCGTCGCAGAGCATCGCTGCATTGCCGCCCCACGCGCAACAGCCGTCGCAGAAATGCCGGAACCCGTTGTTGGACCAGTCGTCCACAAAGGCGCCGCGAGGCATCGAGGGGTCGGCTTGGTCAAGCGTCCGGGCGTCGCTGACGGTGGGATCAAAGATCCCCGGCACTGAGCGGGGCGGCCTGCTCGGCCCGTCCGGTGGCAACCACGATTTCGAGGATATAGCGGGTGTCATGGTCGAGCTCGCCCTCCAGCATCGCGCTGTAGAGCGGCAGGATCGACCAGTCCTTCCAGGTGTAGAAGCTGTAGGCCAGGTCGCCGGCATGGTCTGGGTAGCGTTCCACCGTTTCGACCAGCGCCGGCGCGATGGCGGGGCGCAGACCGGGCCGCGCCGTTCCGGTCACCGTCAGCGCGGTGAGGATGTCGCGGCGAGCTTCAAAGGACATCTCCGGCGAGTCGCGGAGCCGCGCCGTGGCCTGGGCGAGCGCCGCCGCGCCGCCGCGTTCGATGCCGGCCACGATCCAGGCACCGATCCTGGTCCCCGCCCCGTCGAGCGCCCGATCGAACCCCCGCCGCACGGCGGCCTCGGCCGCCGGGCTGTCATCCAGACCCAGCAGCAGGATCGTGATCGGGGTCAGCGGAAAGGCGGTCACGCGGGTCAGGCGCTGGAGCAGTTCTTGGGTCGGCGGGGCCCTGTCGATCCGGCGGATCATGGCGTAGGGCGCGCGGGAGATCTCGGTCAGCGCCATGCGCTGGACCACGGGGTCGGGATCGGTGATCCGCGCGGCGAAGAAATCGAACCGCGCCTGATCGCTCGTCATCCCCCAATCCCAGAGCGCGCCGTCATCCAGCACGTCCTCGATCAGCGCGCGCCGGTCGGGAGTGATGGCGACATGGCGGTACCAGAGGCCGCTGCCGGGGGTGCGCCCGGTATAGTCCGTCGGCGGTCCATAGGTCAGGAGCACCGACAGGTCGGGGTTTCGGGCCATTGCGCGCCGCGTGGCCGCATCAACGAGAAAGGGGATCTCGGGCGCGTCCGCGATATCCTCCCGGGTGCCGCGCAGAATCTCGACAGGGGCAAACCGAAACGGGTTCTCATCGTCAGCCCGTGCCAGCACGACGATCCAGTCCTCCAGCGCATGATCCGCCACCGTCCGCTCCGGCAGGTCGATGCAGACCGGGCACGCGCGCGCGACGCCCGGAGCGAGGATCAGCGCGAGGATCAGCGCGAGGATCAGCGCCGGGCCAACCGCCCAGGCTTTCACCATGCCGGTGAGTGTCGGAATGCGCATGGTCGAGCCTCTTCCAAAACCGAGGTTCACTCTAGCCGTGCGTGGGCCGTTTGGTAACCGGCGGAGCGGTCACGGCTTTGGGATCAGGCCGCGGACCCCGTGGTCCGTTGGCCGTTGGCAATGGCGGGAAGCAACGCGAAATCGGCGAAAGCCGCCTGGTGGGGGATGCCGGCCACCGGGCCCTTGCGGTAGCCTTCGGTGAAGAGCGCGAAGGGCACGCGTGCGGCCTGGGCCGTGGCGCTGTCGGTTTCGCTGTCGCCGACATAGAGCACGTCGTCCCGGCCGAGTTCCGCGCCCGTTCCGGCAATGGCGGTCAACAGCGGCTCAGCGTTCGGCTTTTTCACCGGCAGCGTATCGCCGCCCACGACGGCCGCCATGGAGGCCGAAAGGCCGAAATGATCCAGCATCACGCGGGCGGGCGCCTCGGGTTTGTTGGTGCAGATCGCGAAGACATGTCCGGTGGATGCAAGCAGCTCCAATGTCTCGCGGACAGCAGGGTACAGCTTCGTCCGGGCGACCGGATCGGCGGCGTAATGGTGCAAGTACCGCTCGATATAGTGATCCTGCCGCGTGCGATCCCCGCCGGCAGCATCGATCAGACGCTCGACAAGCTTTGGCACGCCATTGCCGATGAAACTGCGCGTCTGTTCGAAGGTCACCGGGGGCAGCCCGGCCTCGGCCAGCATCGCGAGGCCTGCGGCATGCAGGTCGGGCGCGCTGTCCAGCAGCGTCCCGTCGAGATCGAAAATGACGGCTTTCATGCAAGGGCTCTCAGTTCAGGGGTTGCGGGTACGGTGCCTCACGCGGCGCGCCATTTGATCGAGCAGCCTCGGGAGGGAACCTGCTGGCGCGGGCCCTGGCCGGTCTCGGCGATCATCTTCATCGCCTCAAGCAGCGCGCGTTCCCCGTCCTGGCCGGTAAGCTGACCGCGATACTGCAAGGTTCCGTCGGCGGCGAGACCGAAGAAATCCGGGGTACAGGCGGCGTCCCAGGCGCGGGCGACCTCCTGGCTCTCGTCATGAAGATAGGGAAAGGGAAAGCCCTGATCCTCGGCCAGTTCGATCATCTTGGGAAAGCTGTCACCCGGGTAGCGCGTTGCGTCGTTGGAACAGATCGCGGCCACACCGATGCCTTCGGCCTGGAGCGCTTTGGCGTCGGCCACGATCCGGTCGAGCTGACGCAGCACGTAAGGGCAGTGATTGCAGATGAACATCACCAGCGTGCCGTGGGTGCCTGACACGCTCCGGAGCGTGTGTGTGCCGCCATCGGTGCCGGGCAGGGAGAATGCCGGCGCCTGCCAGCCGAAGTCACAGACGGGGGGTGTCGCCATGGATCAGGCCGCCCGGGTCAGGCCGCTGGCCGCGGCCTCGCGGAGCGCGCGGATATTTGCACCATAGGGTGCCGGGTCCTGCACCGAGCCCCCCTTGAACACTGCCGAGCCCGCGACGAGCACGGTGGCTCCGGCGGCGGTGCAGAGCGGCGCGGTTTCGGTCGTGACGCCGCCATCGATCTCGATCTCGATGGGACGGTCGCCGATCAGGTCGCGCAGGGCGGCAATCTTGTCGAGCTGCGAATGAATGAATTTCTGTCCGCCAAAGCCCGGGTTCACGCCCATCACGCAGATCATGTCCACATCGTCGATCAGCGGCACTGCGGCCTCCACGGGCGTGCCGGGATTGAGCGCGAGCCCCGCCTTGCAGCCGGCGCCGCGGATCGCCTGGAGCGTGCGGTGGATATGGGGGCCGGCCTCGGCATGGGCGGTGATGAAATCCGCCCCGGCCGCGGCGAAGGCGTCGATATAGGGATCGACCGGTGCGATCATCAGATGCACGTCCATCACCGTCTTGATGTGGGGGCGGAGCGCGGCGCACATCGGCGGGCCGAAGGTCAGATTGGGCACGAAATGACCGTCCATGACGTCGATATGCACCCAGTCGCAGCCCTGGGCCTCGATCGCTTCGCACTCTGCCCCGAAGGCGGCGAAATCGGCGGCTAGGATCGATGGTGCAATCTTGAGCGAACGGGTCATGGCAGCGGCTCCTTCAATGCGGCGCGAGGATAGCAGGGGCGGGGCCTGTGTCACCCCCCGGGGCGCCCCAAGAGCGCCGCGGACTGCGGTAACGTGACGGCGGCCGGCGGCTCACGGCTGCCCCATCTTCTGCTCGGAGATGAAAGCTCGCAGGTCCTGGGCCTCGGCGCGAGCGTCGCGCAGACCGTCCATGGCGGCGCGCAGTTCGGCTTCGGTCTGGACCAGCTTGCGGTGAGCCTCCTGTTCGATACGGTGGCGTTCCGTCACGGCCGCGTCGCGCTGGATCTCGGCCTCGTGAAGCTCTTCGGCCATGTTGTCGAGCTCGTCGAGATCGCGGTGGGACACCCGGCTGAGCCGTGTGACGACCCAATGGGTCAGAAACCCCAGCACGAAGGCGCCGAAAAGCAGGACCGCCAGCGCGGCGATGACCTGTGTTCTATCCATCGGTTTCGGTGTCCTCCCCCGTCTCCGTCGTGGTTTCCGCGGCGGTTTCGGCGCCGTCTGTCTCGGTGTCGGCCGCCGGGTCTGCCGGGCCCTCTGCCGCGTCGTCTGCGGCTTTGTCCGCGGCGGCGTCTGCCGCCTCGCCCGTCGCGCCGTCCGCGGCCTCGTCGGCCCAGGCCTCGGCTTCGATGATCCTGCCATCCGCGCCCACGAGGCTGAAGCGGATACGCCGATTGGCTTCGCGCCCTTCGGCGGTGTCATTGTCGGCGATGGGCTCGGCCTCGCCATAGCCCTTGGAGGTCAGGTTGCTGGTCAGGACGCGCCGTTCGATCAGCGCGTTGAGCACCGCGTCGGCCCGGGCCTGGCTGAGCAGCTGGTTCATTTCCTCGCGCCCCTGGCTGTCGGTGTGCCCGCCGATCTCCATCTCCACCTCGGGGCATTGGAAAAGGATGTCGGCGATCTGGCCGACAGTGTCGAGACCTGCGGCGTCGATCTCGACCGCACCGGGAGGGAAACTGACGTCGTTTTCCTCCAGCAAGGTATTGATCCGGCTGACGCACTGCTGCGGCGTCGGTCCCCGTGCCACGACCACCGGATCGAGTTCCTCGGCATAGGACACGTCGATCTCGTAGGCGAGCGTGGCGCCCACGGCCTGACCCAGAGTGTGCGCGATGGCGGCCTCGGCGTCCGGATCGCCGGTCGTGCCGCGGACCGAGACGAGCCCGGGCGTCAGCGTCACCATCCCGGTATCGAGATGAGTGAGCGCATCCACGGCGGCCATCACCTGAACCGGCCAGGCGTCCGGCAGCGCGGTGCCGCCGCGGAGGGCCGTGTGCAGCCGTCCGCCGCCGAACCGCGCGTCCGCCAGGGTCTGCACGATTTCGCGGGCGTCCAGCGGACCTACCGGACCGCGCAGGTTGATCAGGCCCTCGGGGCTGCGCGTCGCGGTGAAGCGCAGCTCGTAATCCTCCGCGCTCGTGTCGGGGCGCTCGACCACCGAGAGGGCGTAGATCTGGGGCAGCGCGGTTTCGAAGCGTGCCATGCGGGTCTCGAATTCGCTGCTGTCGCGGGCCACGGCCGGCAGGCTGATGGTGACCGACAGGTCGGAGAAGGTGACCGTACCGGCCCCGAGGGCAGAGACAAGGCTGATGCCTTGGGCAACCGTCGCGCTCCAGTTCGGGTCGGGCGCGCCGAGCGCGGCGGTGCAATCGGCGTCCGGACCGGCGCCGGCCGCAACCGCCGCGGCCAGGATGGTCGCGCGCCCCGCCTCGCTCTCGGCGGCACAGATCTCGAAGCGCGCGGAGGTCTCGTCCAGGGTGAAACGCGTCATGAAGGGAGACAGCACCGGGCGCGGCAGTTTCAGGGCGATGTCGGTGGCGAGCCCGTCAAACTGCGCGCCGTCGAGCCGGGTCTCGAGATCCAGGGCGGTCTCGCGGTTCGGCGCGATACCGTCGAGTTTGAGCGCGCCGGGCGTGAGGACCACGCGGGCGGTGCGCAGCTCTGACATGGCCTGGACGGCGAGATCGGCGGCGATGTCCCAGGTTTCGGGTGCCGGGTCGGAACTGTGCGCCACGAGATCGACGATCTCGAGTTCCGCGTTTCCGGTGGTCAGCCCGGTCAGCATCGGCGCGCCGCTGGCGGGCGCCAGACCGTGGATCAGGATGCTGTCGCCATTTCGCAGAAGCTCGACCCGGAACGCGGTGTCGGGGCGGCGGACCGGCAAGGAAATGGACATCTCGTCGCGCAGGTTGAGCGGGTTCAGCACCTCGCCCGCGGCGGCCAGAGCACGGAAGCGGGCGGCCTCGTCCGGTGCCGGACCACGCAGGATGGCCTGCATCCCGTCGATTTCGACCCAGGCCCAGTCGATCTCGGACCGGCTGAGCGCGCCACGTACGGCCGCCCCGGTCCGCATCTCCAGTTCGTCGGCCGCGCGTTCGGCCAGTGTGTAGGCCCCGGCAGCGGCGGCGGCGAGAGCGGCGGTATAGAGAAGGGTCTGGACAGTACGGCGCATTGTTAACCTTGTGACGGTCGCGCCTATCTATGCCCGCCTGCCCGGCCTTGCAATCGGTGCCTTGCAGTCAGTGCGCTGCAATCAGAGCAGAAGCGCCAAGGCGAAGAGAATGTGGACCTGGACCTTGCTCCTGCCCGCAGTGTGCAGCGCGCTCGTCTACTAGCAAGTTTCGATGCCCGGTGCGTCGCTCGAAGGTCCTGTGCTGCTGCTGTCTCTCCAGCCTCTTT
>JBCDBB010000005.1:0-46826 GCA_039184415.1 Pseudomonadota bacterium | reverse complement strand
CGCCCCAGAAATCCTCCGGATCCTCCACCGACAGCGCATACATGCGCTCATATTCCCCCGACCCGATCTTCGCCTGACCCACAAACTCGGAACTCGGCGGATAAACGCCATCGCCCTTCTCAAGCATCGCTCTCTCCCTCGCCTGGGCGCCGGACCGTGCAGTCCCGCCGCCTGGTGTGACGCCGGTACCCCGCGGCCAACGCCGCGAAAGCAGCAAAGTCGCGGGACCGGCTATCCTGTGCCAGCCAAACATCAAGACGCCCCATGGCGTTGACAATGCGGCAATTGAGGCTGCACCGGGCGGCATCGCGACCGGCTTCGGACGGGGCGGAAGACACCAAGGGGCAAAAAGACTTGGGAGGGTTTCGCCAACGACTGAAACATGCGTAGGTTGCGGCAAGGAGGGTGCTGACATGTCACAGGCCGGGCTTGCTGCGCGGGCCGCAGGACGGGCGTCACGGAATGCCCTGACCGGGACACGTATTCGCGAACGGCGTACCGTCATGGGCATCCGGCAGACCGATCTTGCGCGGACGGTCGAGATCTCGCCCTCCTATCTGAACCTCATCGAACACAACCGCCGGCGCATCGGAGGCAAGCTGCTGGTCGATCTGGCCGCCGCGCTCGGCGTCGAGGTCTCGGCGCTGACACACGGGGCGGAGACGGAACTGCTCGACCAGCTTTCCGAAGCCGCCCATGACGCAAGGGAGGTTGCCGCCGAGTTGCCGCGCGCCGAAGAGTTCGTCGGCCGTTTTCCTGGCTGGGCCCAGCTGATCGCGGCACAGCATAGCAAAATCGCGCAGCTGCAGCGCCAGGTCAACGCCATGGGCGATCGGCTGACGCATGATCCGGCCTTGTCCAATGCGCTCCACGAGATGCTGTCCAAGGTGACGGCAATCCAATCCACGGCGGTGATCCTTGCCGAAACCAAGGATCTGGACCGCGTCTGGCAGGATCGGTTCATCGCAAATCTGTCCCAGGACAGCCAGGATCTGGCGGCGCGCTCGGCCGCGTTGGTCGGCTATCTCGACGCCAGCGCGAATGCCGAGTTGACGCCGGCGACCCCCCAGGAAGAGCTGGAAGCCTTTCTTGCAAGGTCTGGTTTTCATCTGGCTGCGCTGGAGCGGGGCGGCGCCGTGGCGCCGTTTGTAGAGCGCACCGAAGACGCCTTTCAGTCCGATGCGGCGCGGGCGTCCGCGCGTGACTATTTCGCGCGCTACAAGTCTGATGCCGACGCGCTGCCGCTCGAAGATCTCAAGGCGGCCATTGCCGAGCTCGGGCCGGATCCGGCGGCCGTTTCGGCGCGGTTCAGCCTTGATCTTGCCCGGGTAATGCGGCGCTTTGCTGCCCTGCCGGCGTCACCGGGACTGCCGGGGTTCGGACTTGCGATCTGCGATGGCTCGGGCGCCTTGACCCTGCGAAAGCCGACCGAAGGGTTCGCGATCCCGCGGTTCGGGTCCGGCTGTCCGCTGTGGCCGCTCTACCGGGCGCTCGGTCAACCCGGGCGTCCGATATCGGACCGAATTGGCCAGGCCGACGCTCCGGACCGGGTGTGCCGCGGCTATGCGGTCTGCGCGCCGGTCCTGCCAATGGTCTTTGACGGCCGCCAGCCGATGGAATCCACGATGCTGGTCGTTCCGCACAGCCTGATGGCGGCCGATGCACGGCCGAGGGATGCGGATCCGGAGGTTCGGGCGGGCTGTCTGACGTGTGGGCGGGACCCGTGCATCGCGCGCCGGGACCTTCCGCTTCTTGGCGAGGTCTTTTGAATGCTTGAAAGGACGCCAAGATTTCTGTTCCCTTAGACAGGGGATGAGGGGAGGAGACAGGCGAGATGCACCATCATGTGCTCCTCATCGAGGACGAACCGAACATCATTGAGGCGATCCGCTTCATCCTGAGCCGCGACGGCTGGCAGGTGAGTTGCCACTCCGACGGGGCGACAGCCGTCGACACCGTGGCGCGGCTGGAACCCGATGTGGTCGTGCTCGATGTCATGCTGCCCAACCGCAACGGATTTGATATCCTGCGCGAGTTGCGGGCGCAGGAGGCGACGGCGCGCCTGCCGGTGCTGATGCTGACCGCCAAGGGGCAGGCAAAGGACCGTGAACGCGCCGAAGACCTGGGCGTCAGCGCCTTCATGACAAAACCCTTTGCTAATGCCGAGGTCATCGATCGGCTGCGGAGCCTTGTCGAGGCATGAGCGAGCGGACCAAGCCGCTGTTTCTGGCGCGGCAGTCCTATCGCCGCCGCAGACTGATCGATGCCTGCCGTCTCGTGCCGCTTTTCGGGGCCTTGGTCATGCTCATCCCGCTGCTTTGGACGGAGCCCGGGAGCGGGTCGCTGGCGGTGCGCGGGCTCTTTCTGTTTGCGGCCTGGGGGCTGCTGGTCGTCCTTTCGGCAGGCCTCGCCAGACTGTTGGCCATTACGCCGGAGGGGTCCGGCCGCGGCGCAGAAGCGGCTGACCGGCAGGTGACGCCCGGGGGCGGCGATGTCCTTTGACATCGTTGTCGGCATCTCGCTGGCCTATGTGCTGGTGCTCTTTGTCGTGGCTTTCGCGGCCGAGCGCCGGGCCCGCCGGGGGCGGCTTGGATGGCTGCGCTCGCCCTTGGTCTACACTCTGTCGCTCTCGATCTATTGCACTGCCTGGACCTTTTACGGGGCCGTCGGCTATGCGGTGCGCTCGGGGCTCGAGTTTCTGACGATCTATCTGGGTCCGACGCTTCTGATGGTGGGGTGGTGGTGGCTCCTGCGCAAGCTCGTGCGGATCGGGCGCAACCAGCGCATCACCTCGATCGCCGATCTGATCTCGTCCCGCTATGGAAAATCCGCCTCGCTCGGTGGTCTGGTCACGGGCATTGCCGTGCTGGGCACAACCCCTTACATCGCGCTGCAACTGCAGTCGGTGACGCTGTCCTTCGGTGTCTTTGCCGACACGCCCGTGGGCTGGGACACACCGGACCAATGGCTCGTCACGGCCTGGGTCGCCATTGGGCTGACCGTTTTCACCGTGCTCTTCGGGACCCGCAACCTGGACGCCAACGAACGCCACCACGGCGTGGTCACCGCGATCGCTGTTGAGGCGGTCGTCAAGCTCGTGGCACTGCTCGCGGTGGGGGTCTTTGTTGTCTGGGGAATTGCCGGGGGGATCGGCGAAACCATGGCGCGGATTGACGCCTCTCCGATCTCGCAGGTGCCCGTCGATGGCAGCCGCTGGTTTACACTGATCTTCCTGTCTGGTGCCGCCTTTCTCTGTCTGCCGCGAATGTTCCAGGTGATGGTGGTTGAAAATGACGACGAACGTCATCTCTCCACCGCCTCCTGGGCGTTTCCGCTCTATCTGGCGGCGATCAACATCTTTGTTCTGCCGATTGCCGTGATCGGTCTGGATCTGCTGCCCGCGGGGTCGAACCCCGATCTCTTTGTGCTCACGGTACCGCTGGCGATGAATCAGGACTGGCTTGCAATGCTGGTCTTCCTCGGCGGTTTTTCGGCAGCGACCTCGATGGTGATCGTCGCGGCGATCGCGCTGTCGACGATGGTGTCGAACCATGTGGTGATCCCGATCTGGATGTGGGTCCGGCGTGGTCTCGGCGGAGCGCCGGGCGACGTGCGGGGGCTCGTTCTGATGTCACGCAGGCTCAGCATCGCTGCGGTCCTGGCGCTCGGGTACTTCTACCATCAGGTGTCGGGCGGCGGCGCGGCCCTGGCCGCGATGGGACTGATCAGCTTTTGCGGTGTCGTTCAGGTGCTGCCCGCGCTGGTCGGCGGCCTCTTTTGGCGCGGGGCGACGCGGATCGGTGCACTGGCAGGGACGATCTGCGGCTTTGCGGTCTGGGTCTACTGCCTGCTCCTGCCGAGCATCGGTGCGGATGTGGTGATGTCGGCGGAGATGCTGGCGAACGGTCCCGGCGGGATCGGTTGGCTGACCCCTCAAGCGCTCTTTGGCGTCCCGGGCCTCGATCCGGTGGTGCATTGTATTCTCTGGTCGATGCTCATCAATACGCTGGTTTTCTGTGTCGGCTCTCTGGCCAGTTTTCCCGGCCCTCTTGAGCGGCTGCAGGGCGCACAGTTCGTCAATGTGTTCGAGGACGGTGCCAATCCCCGCGGCTGGAACGAAGGGGCCGTCGAGTCCGAGGACCTGCTGGTGATGGCGCAGCGGATTTTGGGCGCCCGCGAAGCCCAGAACCTGTTCCTCGAAGAAGCCCGCGCCCAGGGGAAAGGCGGGTATCTGCCTGATAATACACCGGACTTTTTGGAGCGCCTGGAACGCGAGCTTTCCGGCTCCGTGGGGGCCGCCGCTGCCCACGCGATGGTCGAACAGATCATGACGGGTTCTTCGGTTTCGGTGCGCGACCTGATGGCCCTGGCTGACGAGACCGCCCAGATCATGGAGTATTCCAGCCAGCTCGAGGCCAAATCCCGCGAACTGGAACGCACAGCGAGGCAGTTGCGCCTGGCCAATGAAAAGCTTACGGCGCTGTCGGTCCAGAAAGACGCGTTTCTCAGCCAGATCAGCCACGAATTGCGCACACCCATGACGTCGATCCGAGCGTTCAGCGAAATTCTGATGTCGGGCGAAGCGCTCAGTCCCGACGAGCAGGCTCACTATTCCGGCGTCATCCATGACGAGGCCCTGCGGCTCACCCGCCTGCTGGACGCGCTTCTGGATCTGAGCGTGCTGGAAGATGGCCGCGCGCAGCTTGCCGAACAGGACGCGGTGCTGCGCGATCTGATCGACCGCGCAATCCTGTCAACGACATCACTGTCCTCGAACACGGTGTTCGAGATCCGTCGCGACGAACCCAGCGAAAAGATCGTCTTGCGGACGGATGTGGACCGTCTCAGTCAGGTTTTCATAAATCTCGTCGCAAATGCCCGGAAGTATTGCGATGCAGAAAAACCGAGGCTCGACATCCGCGTCAGCCGGGCGCAAGGCGAACTGACGATCGATTTCGTGGATAATGGCAGCGGGATTCCCGCCGCGAGCCAACAGCTGATCTTCGAGAAATTCGCCCGTCTTTCCACGGCTTCGGCGGTCGACGGCGCCGGCCTGGGCCTGGCGATCTGCCGCGAGATCATGGTGCGGCTCGGGGGTAGCGTCGCCTACCTTCCCGGCCAGGGGGGTGCCGCATTCCGGGTGTCCCTGCCTGTCGCCGAGGCGGTACGCGCCGCCTGACGTTCCCGGTTTCAGCAGTTGGTAACCTTGATCGTATCAACTGCGCGCGAACGAGGGCAGTCCGCGGGTGCCGGTCCGGCGATGGTAAAGAACGGTCTATCAGCTTTGCAGCGCAAGGCCGGGGCAGACAGGCCTCCGCCCGACCATGGTGTAATGTCGCCGGCAAAGGCGTTGCGCCTTGCGCTTGCCCAGGCGGGCGAGGATCTGCTCGGGGCGGCCATTCTGTCGGGCACCGTGGAGGAAGCACGCACCACAGTGCCTCAGATCGCGGATCTGATCGAGGACGGGGCGCTTGTGATGCTGCTTCAGGGCAGCGGACGGTCGCATGGGCTGGCGATCTTGGACGCGGGCGCGTTGACGGCCGTCATCGAGGCGCTGACCACCGGGCGGATCAGCGCAGGCGAGCCGCCGTCGCCGCCCCGCGTGCCTACCGCGACGGACGCTTTCCTGTCCGGCCGCTTTCTCACGCGGATCGTCGGCGCGTTTTCCGGCTATCTCGACGCGCTCCCGGACGCGGACTGGGCCGGCGAGTATTCCGCGACCGAGCAAGTGCGTGACGTGCGCAGTCTCCCGCTTCTGCTGGAGGATCTTGCGTTTCGCGCAGTCACGGCGCCGCTCGATTTCGACGCCGGTGCCCGGCAGGGAACGCTGCGGCTGATCCTGCCCTGGGGTCGTACCGATACGCTGCCCAAGGCGCTTCCGGCACCAGTGACGACCCAGGAGGACAACGGGCCGGCCCCTGCGCATTCCGAGGACGCGCTGCGTGCTCTAATGCTGGGCGTGGCGTCGCTCGAGGCTGTCCTGCATCGCCAGCGACTTCCTTTGGCCGGTCTCCTGGCGTGGAAGCCCGGCGATCTAGTGACTTTTCCGGCCCATGCGATCGCGACCGTCGCACTGGTCGATGCGGCCGGGACCACTGTCGCCACCGGCCGCCTGGGCCAGGCAAACGGCCAGCGCGCATTGAAGGTTCTGCGCAGCGAAGCCGCCGGAAGCGGCCTGCTCTCTCCGCTCTCGATGGCCACCGCGCGCGCGGCAGTCGGTCTTGCGCCCAAGGGGGACCCTGACGATCCGGAACCTACGGACCCGAAAAAAGCACCGGATTCAGCCGCCGATCCGCCAGTTTCCGCCCCTGTTCCGGACATGGGCGGGGTACAGGAAATCAGCGATCCAACGGACTTGCCACAGCTCCCAAGCATTGTGGACTAGCTGTCCCGCAGGCTAGCCGTCTTTTGGGGACGCGGCCATCGACTCCAGTTGTCCGCGCAGGCCCGCATGATCATAGCCCGCCTGGCGCGTCACCCCGAGGATCTCGTCGGGTGTCATCTCGCCGGACTGCGCCTTGATCAAAGACCAGACGATCGCGGACCGGTTGCCGGAGGCGCAATAGGCCAGAACCGGCCCGTCGGCCGTCGCCATCGCTGTCGCCTGAGCTGACAGATTGTCGAAACTCAGCATACCGCCCACCACAGGGTTTTCGATGAACGCCATGCCGGCCTTTTCGACGACGTCCCGCAAAACCTCCGCATGGAGATTCGGCGGGATTTCGGGATCTGGCCGGTTGCAGATGACCGCGGAAAACCCCGCTTCCTTCACTGCGGCAACATCCTCGGGGCCGATCTGCGGGCTGACTGCGTAGTCCGTGCTCAAGCGCTTGATGTCCATGGACTACGCCTAGCCGCTTCAGGCCGGGGCGTCCAGACGCCCGCGAACCCTCGGCGCAATCCACATGCCCAGCACCATGGCAATGCCGAAAATCCAGACGCCAGGCCCGCCGAATCCCAGAACCGCCAGCGCTGGGCCGGGACACAGGCCAGCCAGACCCCATCCGATACCGAACAAGGCAGATCCAAGGACGAGCGGGCGGGAAATGTCGGGCGTCGCGCGGTCGGGAAAACGTTCCGCCAACAGCGGCGTGTGGGTTTCTGCCCACCACCACGCGATTGCCATCGGACCAATCGCGCCGGCCATGACGAACATCAGGGTCGGATCCCAGGCGCCGAAAACATCGAGAAAGCCACGGACCTTTTCCGTATCGGTCATGCCCGAAACCATCAAGCCGGTGCCGAAGAGGCCCCCGACGAGCGCTGCAAAAAACAAGCGCATCAGATCACTCCCAGCACATGGCGGAAGATGGCAACGCTTGCGATCCCCGACGTGATGAAAACCAATGTTGCGACAATCCCGCGCAGAGACAGACGCGAAATCCCGCAGACGCCGTGGCCAGACGTGCAGCCATTCGCGATCCGCGTGCCGATGCCGACCGCCAGGCCACCGGCGACAAGCGCGGCGATGTTGGAGGTCACGTGCGGGTCCGGTCGCCATCCGCTCAGAAGGACGATGCCTATCGGAACACCGATCAAGCCAGCAAGAAAAGCAATACGTTCCAGCGCGTTAGACCGGCCGGAGCCGTCGATGAGCCCGCCGAGCAGGCCGCTTGCACCCATGATCCTGCCATTGACCAACAGAAATACAGCTCCGGCAAGCCCAATCAGACCGCCGCCCATGAGTCCCCAAATCCAATCCGTCTGCATCATGACTCCTGCCTCTATTGCGGCGCAAATCATATGCGGAATTTATAATATGTTTCAACCCAAGGGTTGCATTGGTTGACATTGGTCAATGCCGAATCTCGCCGATTGTGTCAGTGTCGGGAACCATGGAGGAGTAGTCTACGACCCATGGAGGCCCCACTCGCTGGGGGCCGCTCATACCAAAACCACCTGGCCTCAGCTGCGGGCCTCAGCCGCGTCGGAAAAAAACCGCGGAATGCACGGATGCGACAATAGACAACGGGAGCGTAAGCACATGACCCAGGAAAGCCTCACCACAGAAGTCGACCGCGTACGGTCCCTTGCAATGCAGGATGCCCATGATCCGCGGGTGCTCTTTGATGAACTGCAAAAGGTGATCGACCGGCTCGAAGCAGCCCACCAGCACGTTCCTGCCGACTTGCGTCAGAGCGCGGCCGAGTTGGAGGGTGAGATCGTGGATGAGTTCTTCGACAATCTACCGGTGTGAGCGTCCGATCAGCTCAGGAAAATCCCGAGAATCACACAGATCAGGCCCAAAGCCGACACCATCAGTGCAGCCAGGTTCAGCGTGATCACCGATTTCAGGCGCATCTTCAGCTCAGCATCGGGGAGCCCGGCGCGTTTGGCCTGGACCGCTCTGAAAATGCAGAAGAAAAGCATCGCGACTCCGGCCAGCGAAACTGCGGCGCCGATCCAGATGAGTATCTCCAAGGCATGTCTCCTGTTGGGTGCGCTCTGCCTAGACCTGCGGCTGTGTCCCGACAAGTCTCTCGGCGGGCCCGCGGCCGTCTTGCGGTAGGCGGCGCGGCGTTCTAGGACCGGCGAATATCGGGCAGACGAGGGAGCACCATGGACGGATCGGCGGACAGCGTTACCGAGGCAACGAGCGCGCGACTGCGTTCTTTCATAGAGCGCCTGGAGCGACTCGAGGAAGAAAAGAAAGAAGTCGCCGAGCAGCTCAAGGAAGTCTTTGCCGAAGCCAAGGGAGAAGGTTTCGACACGAGCGCGATGCGCAAGATCCTGCGGCTGCGCAAGCAGGACCCCGACGACCGCGCCGAAGAAGAGGCGGTGCTGGAACTTTACATGAGCGCGCTCGGGATGCGCTGATCGGTGCCGATTGGGACGCCTCCGCCGCGCGCGGTTTCGAGAGTCCTTCCAAGGTTTTGATTTCGCGGCCGAACACGGAGACCAGTTCCCACCGAACGCGGTCCTTGTTATTGGTCTCCACCCAGGGCTGGCAGAGAAAAGTCAGACTCTCCTCGTCACCGCGCCGAGCTTCAGGTCGCGGGCAGGATCGGCACGTAAATAGGGGTTTGCATTCATCACCCCCATGAGAAGTTCCTTGGACACTTCAAGGCTGTGATCGGCGGCAATCACCTCGATCTGGATCTGCGAGTGCCGGGTCGCCACGCCGGTTGAGTTTGCGAACACCTCTTCCAAGCTCACTTTTGTCTGGCACGATGACCTTGCGGGTCTCGGCAGTGCAGAGGTGGATCAAGAAGCGCAGGACCTGCTCGACCACGCCGGTTAAGCCGCGGCCTCGGTTTCGTGGCTGGTGACGAAGGGATGCTGGAACAGGATCGAAAGTCCGCCGTCAAAACCGCCGATCATGTTTTGCAGCGCGAAGGCCGGGATAATGCCGGTGGCACCCAGGATTGCGAGGAGCAGGGTCCTGTTGGACCCGATCCAGGAAAGACCGGTCAGGGTGCGGACCCTTCGAACAAGGTCCGCACGATGTTTGCTAGGAGGCGCGACGCGACTCGGTGCGCCGGGACCCCGTTCTCACGGCGAGCCAGACGATCCAGCCGATCACGAACCCGACGAACGCCGCGCCGATGGTGACGGCGCCGCAGAGCGTGAGGCGCAGGTCGCGATCTCCGCCGCTGATTCCTCCGCTTCGGCGCGCTCCACCTCGACGCGCTCGAAAAGTTCCGTCTTGGCTACGGTCCGTTCGGCGATGGCGTCCCGGAAGAGTACGTACCGGCCGGCGATTGCGACCCTCAGGTCGCTGAGTGTTATCGGCTCCATGAGGATGGCGAGCGCGTAGAGCGCGACTTCGGTAACTCCGGTCGTGACCGCGTCGCGCTATAGCCTGCCGCTATCGAGGAGCGGAAGGAACGCCTCGCCTATTTCGGTCGGTGCAACGACAGAAGAGGCCTCTTCCTCAGCCGCACCAGTGCGATTGCCGATGAAATGGCACGCTGGGACGGACTTGAAAGCGCAAAACACGCAGTGAATAGGATCGAGACCTGGGCGCCGCGAGGAGAGCTGCACCAAAAAAAGGGCGGACCACTGACGCTGTCCGCCCCAAAAGCTGTGATTGAGATTTGCAGGTCAGCCCAGCAGGCGGCGGGCGATGACCTGGGCCTGGATCTCGGCAGCCCCCTCAAAGATGTTCAGGATCCGCGCATCGCAAAGCACGCGGGAGATGACATACTCCATCGCGAACCCGTTGCCGCCATGGATCTGGAGCGCGTTGTCCGCCGCGGCCCAGGCCACCCGAGCGCCGAGCAGCTTGGCCATCCCCGCCTCCAGATCGCAGCGCCGGCCCTCGTCCTTCTCGACGGCCGAGAAATAGGTGAGTTGCCGGGCGATCATGATCTCCACCGCCATCATGGCGAGCTTGCCGGAGACACGGGGAAACTCGATCAGCGACTTTCCGAACTGCTTCCGGTCGATCGCGTACTGCATGCCGAGATCCAGCGCAGAGCATGCCACGCCGACCGCGCGGGCGGCGGTCTGGATGCGCGCGGACTCGAAGGTCTCCATGAGCTGGGCAAAGCCCTTGCCTTCCTCGCCGCCCAAAAGGTTTTCGCCCTTGATGCGGAACCCATCGAAGCCGATCTCGTACTCCTTCATGCCGCGATAGCCGAGAACCTCTATCTCGCCGCCGGTCATACCCTCGGTGGGGAAGGGAGTTTCGCAATCGCCCGGGGTCTTCTCGGCGATGAACATCGACAGACCCTTGTAGTTCGTGGTCTCCGGATCGGTCCGGGCAAGCAGGGTCATGATGTGTGTGCGCGAGGCGTGGGTGATCCAGGTCTTGTTGCCGGTCACGAAGTAATCTTCACCATCCTTCACCGCGCGCGTACGCAGGCTGCCGAGGTCAGAGCCGGTGTTGGGCTCGGTAAAGACCGCCGTGGGCAGGATCTCGGCACTGGCCAGTTTGGGAAGCCATTTGGCCTTCTGGTCCTCGGTGCCGCCACAGATGATCAGCTCCGCCGCGATCTCGGACCGGGTGCCGAGCGAGCCCACACCGATATAGCCGCGCGACAGCTCTTCGGAGACAACGCACATCGACGCCTTGGAGAGGCCGAAACCGCCGAACTCCTCAGGGATGGTCAGGCCGAAGACCCCCATCTCCGCGAGTTCCTCGATCACCTCGATCGGGATCAGCTCGTCCTTGAGGTGCCAGTCATGGGCGTTCGGAATGACCTTTTCGACAGCGTAGCGGCGGAACTGCTCGCGGATCATCTCCAGCTCGTCATCGAGCCCGCTGGCGCCCACGGTGATCTCGGCGCTGCGCTCCTGCATCAGCGCGACGAGGCGGGTGCGTGCGGCCTGAGTGTTGCCCTGCTGGGTCAACGTCATGACCTCTGGCGTCATCAGGACGCGCTGATCGTCCTGGCTGAGGCCGATATCCTGCAGGCGAAAGATCTCGCCCTGGTTCATCGGGATGCCGCCATAGATCTGCCAGAGATACTCGCCGAACGCGATCTGCTGGATCAGCTGCTCGACCTCGCCGAACTTGTCCTCGGCCTGGAGTTTCTCGGCCCAGGCCTGCATCTGGCGGAGGCTTTCGACATAGGTGGCGAGCCAGGCGAGCCCATGGGCCGCGACCTGCTCTTCTTCGACCAGTGCGCCCGAGATCCGGCCGTCTTTGGTCACCTTGCCGCGCAGAGTGTCGCGGGCGCGGTCCAGCACGGCCTGAGCCGGGGCCACTGCCGCGGCGGTCAGCGCCAAAAGATCGGGGAGGACCGTCGGTTCGACCTCGTCGCCGGGCAGAATCTGTCCGTCATGGGGCATGTCTTCGCATCCTTTCACAATCGTTGGCATCCTCTAGGGCCTTCGCACTTGCAGCGCAACAAAAATTCAAAAATACCGTCGCGATTGCAGCAAAAGAACTCATCGGACTTTTTGCGGCCATGTTGTCCCGCCCAAGTTAGCGCGTGATGGGCAAATGATAAGTCAATCCGGCCGCCTAGCAGTGCGCTCTGCGGCAAACCTTGCCTGACAGGCACTTGATCCGTTGCGCCTGCGACGAATTCCGGGTTCCGATAAGCTGGTGACGGCCGGTCGTGCTATGGCCGGACAGAAGAGCCACAGACGCAAAGCTCCATGCCATTTCACACCTTGCGGACCGCATTCTTGGGGTCCGCTGCGCCGCTATGTCGCGTCGGGTGCGAAAGCCGCTGGCACTTCTCCACTCGGTCCTCCTGACAGCCCCGCAAGGTCAAGGCCAACGGTCGGTGATCCGGCGTTGTGGTTCTCGGGGGATTGCCCCATGACGGGCCGGAGCACTGGAGCAGGTCAACGGCAGTATAGATAATGTTCGAACTGATAACGCCGCTGGCCCTGGCTCTTGCGGTCGCGGTCACGTTGCTGGGCGGTTTCGTGAAGGGTGCTGTCGGCTTTGCCATGCCGATGATCATGATCTCGGGTCTCGCCAGCTTCCTGCCTGCAGAGATCGCCCTCGCGGCGCTGATCTTTCCGACGCTGGTATCCAATCTCCAGCAGACCTTTCGCGAGGGCGTGGCGCCGGCGGTGGAGGCGGCGAGGAACTTCTGGCGCTATCTGATCATCGTGCTTGTTGTCATCGCACTGGCGGCACAGCTCGTTGCGGTCCTGCCTCAGCACATGTTGCTGCTCTGCCTCGGTGTGCCGATCACGGCGCTTGCGGCGTTGCAACTGGTGGGCTGGCGTCCGCGTATCACGCCCGAAGCGCGCGCCCGCGCCGATGTGGGTGTGGGCGTGGCCTCGGGGATCATGGGCGGGCTCTCCGGTGTCTGGGGGCCGACGACAGTGCTCTATCTCGCCGCCCTCGACACACCGAAGTCCGTGTCAGTGAAGGTGCAGGGCGTCGTCTATAGCGCAGGCGCGATCGTGCTGACCCTGGCGCATTTGCGTTCCGGCGTGCTGAACGCGGCCACGATCCCGCTGTCGGCGGTGCTGATCATCCCGGCCGTCTTTGCGATGTGGGTGGGATTTCAGGTACAGGACCGCCTAGACCAAACGCGGTTCCAGCGCTGGACGCTGGTCGTTCTCGTGGTTGCGGGACTCAATCTCGTGCGCCGCGGCCTTTCCGGGTTTTGAGCGTTGCGCCGCCGCACCTCAGCGTCACAGTTTGCGTGCTTTTGCATCCTCGGCAAAGCGCGCTGCGTTCTCGGCGGCAAAACCGGACGCATCTTCGTCGGTTGACCAGAAGGCCGGAACCGGTTTGGGAATGGTAAGGGCGCGTTGCACCGCCGGCCGCGCGTCGATCCGGTCGAACCAAGCGGCCAGATTGTCCAGACCGTCGATGTCGACCAGAGCCCATGGCCAGGCCCGCGCCCAGGGATAGGTAGCGATGTCGACGATCGAGTACCCTTGGTCGAGAAGGAAGTCCCGGCCCGCCAGGCGCCGATCGAGCACCTCCAGCAGGCGGCGGCTTTCCTCGGTATAGCGCTGGATGGAATAGGGCTGCTCGTTCCGGTTCGGCGCGGCGATGCGCTTGAAGAACATTGCCTGTCCCATCATCGGACCGATACCGGCCATCTGGAACATCAGCCATTGCAGCGCCTCGGACCGCGCCAGTGCGCCGTCGGGCAGGAAACGCCCCGTGCGTTCGGCCAGATACCACAGGATCGCGCCGCTTTCGAATATGGCGAAGTCGCCGGCGGCCCGGTCGATCAGGGTCGGGATACGCCCGTTCGGGTTCAGGCGCATGTAGCCCTCGGCCTTCTGTTCGCGTTTGCCGAAATCGACGGGGGTCAGATCGTAGGGCAGTCCGGCCTCTTCCAGAAAGATCACCGGCTTGTAGCCATTCATCGTCGCGGCGGTGTAGAGATGCAGATCGGGACGGTCGGCCATAGGAAATCTCCGGCAGTGTCGGGTGCCGCTCGGTGCCCCAATTGCGCGACTCGGGTCAATTAGGTACCTTTTGGTAACCTGGGGTGGAGGACTGCGATGGACGCGTGGATCGAAACCGATGCGCGGGGTCGCAAGACCGTGCACGCGCCCTGCGGCGAGCCCTGCGCGATTGAGCGCGGTATGCGGCTCATCGGCGGGAAATGGACCGGATCCATTTTGTGGCACCTGCGAGACGGGCCGATGCGCTTCAACGACCTTTCGCGAGTTCTCGGCGGGGCGAGCAAGAAAGTCCTGTCTCACAGACTTGCCGAGATGGAGCGCGCCGGCCTTGTGAGACGCAATGTACTTTGCCCAAAGCCCTTGGCCGTCTCCTATGCAATCACAAGTTTTGGCGCCGGGACGCTTCAAACGCTCGACCAACTGCGCGAGTGGGTTGAGGAGGCGGGGCTATGAGACCGGCCGCCGTTCTCATCTTGATGCTTCTGGCGGGCTGCGCAGCCTCGCAGGATCCGGCAGGGCAGGCGGCGACGGGCGGGTGCCTTTTCTGGAGTACCGGCTGCACGCGCCTTGACGACCCGCCGCCGGCGGCCCCCCTGCCGGCAGAGACACGAGTGACGCCCGCAGCCGGTGCGCCACTGGCGGCAAGCTTGCCGCAGCGCGACACGTTGCCCGCCGACGATCTCGGCCGTGTGCGCGCGGCCCACAGTCCCCGCGTGCGCGACACTGCGGGAGAAGCCTCGTTTGACGCGCGCTTTGCCGGTGAGCAACTCGCACCGCCCGCCGAGACCGTCTACCCGCTGCCGTCAAACTGTACGTCGCCGCCATCGAGCCTGTTGCGCAACTCGCCCGGAGGGCGGTTCGCGCCGGGCAGGAACTCCGCCGCAGCAGGCGCCTACGCCAGCGCCTATGCGAGATGCGGCCAGCCCGGGACATGGCCACGACCTGAGTGATCCCTGCACGTAGCACCAGGCGACGACTTCCAGGAATCGAAAAGCCCCGACCGATCAGTCGGGGCTTTCTCGTCGCGAAACATGGGCTGATCAGCCGATGGCGACCGCTTTCACATCCTCATCGATATGAGCCACATACTGCTCGAAGTTATCGCTGAACATGTCCACGAGCTTCTCGGCCTGGGCATCGTAAGCGGCTGGATCGGACCAGGTCGCACGCGGGTCGAGCAGGGTGCTGTCCACACCGGGTACATCCACCGGGACATCGAAGCCGAAATTCGCATCCTTGCGGAAGGTCACTTCATTGAGCGAGCCGTCGAGCGCTGCGGTCAGCAGAGCGCGGGTGGCTTTGATCGGCATGCGTGAGCCTGCGCCGTACGCGCCACCGGTCCAGCCGGTGTTCACCAGCCAGCAGGTCGCGCCGTGCTTGGCGATCTTCTCGCGCAGCAGGTTGCCGTAAATCTCGGGGCGCCGCAGCATGAAGGGTGCGCCGAAGCAGGTCGAAAAGGTCGGTTGAGGCTCGGTCACGCCCCGTTCCGTGCCCGCGGCCTTGGCGGTGAAGCCGGACAGGAAGTGATACATCGCCTGTGCCGGGGTCAGGCGAGCGATGGGAGGCATCACGCCAAACGCATCGCAGGTCAGCATAACGATGTTCTTGGGATGCCCCGCAAGCCCCGTGTCGGACGCGTTGGGAATGTAGTCCAACGGATAGGCACAGCGCATGTTCGCCGTCAGGCTGTCATCCTCGAAATCGAGCTCGAGCGACACGGGGTCATAAACCATGTTCTCGATCACCGTGCCGAACATCTTCGTTGTGGCAAAGATCTCCGGTTCGGCGTAAGCCGAAAGGTTGATGGTCTTGGCGTAGCAGCCGCCTTCGAAATTGAAGATGCCGCGCTCGGTCCAGCCATGCTCGTCATCTCCGACGAGAGTGCGATCGGGATCGGCAGAAAGCGTCGTCTTGCCGGTGCCCGACAGGCCGAAGAACACCGCTGCATCGACCGGGTTTCCGTCGACATGGTTAGCCGAGCAGTGCATCGGCATCACGCCCTTCTCCGGCAGCAGGTAATTCATCAGCCCGAAGATGCCCTTCTTGTTCTCACCGGCATATTGCGTGTTGCCGACCAGAATGAGCTTCTTGTCGAGATTGACCGCGATCACCGTGGTCGAACGGCATCCATGGCGCGCGGGATCGGCCATAAAGCCTGGGCAGTTGATGACGGTAAACTCCGGCTCGAACACGTCGACCTCGGCCGGGGTCGGGCAGCGGAACATGTGGCGGATGAAGAGGTTGTGCCAGGCGAGTTCAGTGATCAGCCGGACATCGACACGATGTTCCGGGTCGGCGCCGCAGAACACATCCTGCACGAAATAGTCGCCGCCTTTCATATGCTCCAGCATGTCGGCATGGAGTACGTCGAAATGGGCTTCGGACATTTCGTTGGTGTTTTCCCACCAGATCGTGTGTTCGGTGGACGGTGTGCGGACCGTGTACTTGTCTTTCGGCGAGCGCCCGGTGAACTCCCCTGTCTCGCAGAGAAATGTTCCACCCTGACCAAGATGGCCTTCGCCGCGCCGAACGGCATGCTCAATGATTGCGGGTTCCGCCAGGTTGTAGTGCACCTCGCCCAAGCCGGTAATACCCTGAAACTCCAGCGTACAGGCCGGGTTCACGCGTCCGATTGTCATGTGCAAGCTCCCGTTCGTGCGGCTGAAAAAACGTAATCGGTACACCCAACCACGCGGCGCCGCCCCGCGTCTGCCGATACTGATGTGGCGGATATAGCATGCCAGTTTCCCGAGCCGATAGGGCGGAATTGCGCAGTTAGCGCAACCACTTCCATGTTTGCGCAACCATGGTGAACAATGCCCCCGGGGCAACCGTCCGACCGCGTCGCGCTGCCATGCTTTAGGGCTTCGTTACCGATTGGCGCGCCATATTTCCCGGTGTGGGAAGCGCGATTCGCGCTGTGTGACAAATTATTTGTGGGGGTGTCCAATGTCGGACCATGCCTTGTCGGCGCGCGAAGCCGCCAATTCCGAACCTATTGCGAGTGCCAGGATCGCCGTGGTCGACGACGAGCCGAGCGTGCTTGAGGCGGTGGCGTCCATTCTCGCGAACGCGGGCTTCGAGATCGAGCGTTTCCGCGATGGTCAGTCGGCGCTTGACGCGTTTGCAAACCGTCCGCCCGATCTCGCGGTCATCGATCTTGTGATGCCGCGGATGGACGGGATGGAACTGATGCGTCGGGTGCGGGAACGCTGGACCTTTCCGATCATCATGCTGACGGCGCGCGGCGATGAGGTCGATGAAGTGCTGAGCCTGCGCATGGGCGCCGACGACTATATGCGCAAACCCTTTTCCCAGCGGCTTCTGGTGGAGCGTGTGCGCGTCGGCTTGCGCCGCAGCGCGATGCCGGCAGCAATTCTGGCGCCGCGGCCACAATCGACCGATGAGGCGCTGGAATGCGTGATGCGCCGTGGACCGCTGGAAATGGACTCCGGCCGTCACCTTGCGCGGTGGCAGGGCAAGGAGGTTTCGCTCACCGTCACCGAATTCAACCTGCTCCAGGCGCTGGCCCGCAACCCGGGCTATGTCAAAAGCCGCGATCAGTTGATGGATGTGGCCTACGATGCCCAAGTCTATGTCGATGACCGCACCATCGACAGCCACATCAAACGCTTGCGCAAAAAGATGCGGGCCATCGATCCGGAGTTTTGTGCGATCGAGACCCTCTACGGGGTCGGGTACAAATACATGCCCGTGTCCGTTTGAAACAACGGTGAGTTTGGGCGGGGCGTTGTCTCGCTCGCGGCGCGGCGTCGCCTTTGCGTCCGACTGGGTTCCGCCGGATGTCCGTCGCGCGGGGTTACATGCCACAGAACCCACCCGCATCGACTAGACCCCGTTTTTCGACGGGAACAGCTACTTGTGAAACACGAGCAACACGGGTTCCGTAAGGGAATGCAGGGCCGCGACGTTGAACGTACACGTGTTTTTGAGGACACATGAGAGGATGCGATCTCAACGAACCTTTGCGCGCGCGGCAGGCTCGCTTTGACCTCGGAACCAACGCCATCCGATCTGTCCGGCGGCGAGGTGGTCCACGCAAGCACCGTGCGCATCGGAGACGCAGCAGTGCTGGTCATCGGTCCCTCCGGTAGTGGAAAATCCCAGCTGTGCCTGGAGCTTATGGCCTTGGGGGCAAGGCTGATCGCGGATGATCGGACCCGCCTTGTGCCCGATGGCGAGGCAGTTTGGGCCGAGGCCCCACAAACCCTCCCACACGCCATCGAAGCCCGCGGCGTTGGGCTCATCCCCGTTGCGTTGGCACCCCGCGCGCCCGTCCGACTGGTCGTCGATATGGGGGTCCAGGAGACCGAGCGCCTGCCGCCGTCGCGCAACACATCCCTCTGCGGTCACAACGTCACCTTGCTTCGGCGCAGCGAGGACACACATTTCGCTTCAGCCGTGCTGCTTTTTGTGGCCGGGGTATGGAGCGAATGAGTTGGTAGCCAACAGCGATCCCGAACAGCCGCCGCTTAGCCGGGTGATCGTGGTGACCGGTCCGTCAGGGGCTGGCAGGTCCACGGCCGTGCGGGCGCTTGAGGATATGGGCGCCGAAACAATCGACAATCTGCCCCTCAGTCTGGTGCCCCGGCTGCTCGATGGACCGCCACTGAATCGACCGCTCGTTCTCGGGATGGATGCGCGCAACCGCGATTTCACACCAGCTGCTCTGTTGGAAACGCTTGACCGACTTGTCGGAGCGCCAGACGTCGAGATCGATCTGCTCTATCTGGACAGCCGTGTGGATGTGTTGGTGAGACGCTATTCCGAGACCCGCCGCCGACATCCAATGGCCCCGGCCGAATCCCCGATGCGCGGCATCGAGCGCGAACTCGAATTGCTCGGTCCGATCCGGGCCCGGGCGGATTTTCTCATCGATACATCCGAACTGACCCCCCATGAGCTGAAATCGGAGCTTTCCGGCTGGTTCGGCGGCGGCAGCGGGCCAGGGGGCGCCGCGGGTCTGGCGGTCTCGGTGCACTCCTTTTCTTATAAACGCGGCGTGCCGCGGGGCATCGATACGGTGTTCGATTGCCGGTTTCTCGCCAATCCGTACTGGGTTCCGGACTTGCGACAGAAGGATGGGCGCGACCCGTCCGTTGCCCGGCACATCACGGCAGATCCGAGGTTTGAGCCGTTCTTTCACAAGGTCAAGGACCTGACGGCGTTTCTGCTGCCGGCCCATGTCGATGAAGGAAAGGCGCATTTTGCCATCGGCTTTGGTTGCACCGGCGGACAGCATCGGTCGGTGATGCTGGCCGAGCGTCTGGGCGACGCCTTGCGCACCGACGGCTGGACAGTGTCCGTGCGCCACCGCGAACTGGACCGGCGCGGCACCACGACGGACGCCTCCAAAAGACGGGAGAGTGCCGCGTGATCGGAGTTGTGATTGTGGCCCATGGTGGGCTTGCGCGGGAACTGCTTGCGGCGGTGGAACATGTGCTTGGACGCCAATCGGGCATGCGCGCGATATCCATCGGTGTGAACGATGATCGCCAGATGAAAACAGCGGAAATCCGTAAGGCGACCGATGCGGTCGACCAGGGCGACGGCGTTGTCGTGGTCACCGACATGTTCGGCGGTTCGCCGTCGAACCTGTCGCTTCCGGCCTGTACCGGCGCGCGCCGCCAGATCCTCTATGGTGCGAATTTGCCAATGCTGATCAAGCTGGCCAAGTCTCGGAACAAGCCGCTGTCGACGGCCGTCGCGCTTGCGCTTAATGCCGGACGGAAATACATAGACGTGTTTGACGTGCAAGAAGAAAGCATCGCAGAGCATCCATGAGCGTGACATGTTCTCGTCGCCTGGAGATCGTCAACGAGAAGGGTCTTCATGCCCGCGCGTCAGCGAAGTTGGTCGAAGTGGTCGAAGCCCACGATGCGCGGGCCGAGGTCAGCCGCGACGGCATGACCTCTTCAGGGGACAGCATCATGGGTCTTTTGATGTTGGCAGCCTCAAAGGGAACCACTATTGAGGTCGAAACTTCGGGTCCCGAGGCCGCAGCGCTGGCCCAGGCGCTCGAGGCGCTGGTGGCGCGGCGGTTCGACGAAGAGTTCTGAGCAGCGCTGAGAGCGTGATCGAGGCGCAGGGCGACAGACGGAGCGACAGCGTGGTCGAAAGCTACCATGACAGCCTTTCGCGGCTGCACGAACATGTCGCGCACGACGACCCATACCCCGCGCGCAAGCTGTCCTATGCGACCAGCGCGGACCACCCGCTGAAAGCGCTGACCATTCGGTCGATCGAATGGGCGACCGCAAAAATCCCGCTGATGCGCCGGGTGCGCCGATTCGAGCGCCATGGGCGTCCTGACGGACAGGCCTTCTGGAGCCGAGCTCTTGAGGTGATGGGGATCGATCTGGTGACACCCGATGCGGTCATCCAGAGGATCCCGCGCACCGGACCGGTCGTCATCGTCGCGAACCACCCGCATGGACTGGTGGATGGGATGGTATTGGCGGAACTGATCGGGCGGGTGCGCGAGGACTACAAGATCCTGACACGCTCTCTGCTGACCGGCGTGGCGGAGATCGACCGGTTCATGATTCCCGTGCCGTTCCCGCATGAAGCCGACGCGCTCCAGCAGAATCTGGTGATGCGGCGCCGGTCGATGGAGCAACTGTCCGCCGGTGGCCTGGTCGCGCTCTTTCCATCGGGCGTCGTCGCGTCCGCGGATTCGGTATTCGGCCCAGCGATGGAGCGTCCCTGGAACGCGTTCACCGCCAAGATGATCCAACGCAGCGGCGCGACCGTTGTTCCCATCTTCTTTCCCGGCAGCAACTCCCGCTTCTATCAGGTGGCCAGTCGCATTTCGGCGACGCTGCGCCAAAGCCTGCTGCTTTATGAAGTGCACCACTCGCTCGACAAACCACAGGCGCCTGTCGTTGGTCCGGCCATTCCGCCCGAAGAGTGGCGCCCACTGGCGGCGAACCAGACCGAGTTCATGGACTGGCTGCGAGACCGTACGCTGTCGCTCGACGAGGCACGCTGACGGCTCCAAGACATTTTTAACTTTGTCGCGAAAATGCGTCCGCCTACGGTGTCCTTGTGTCAGTTATCGGGACAACGATGGAAATCGCACCGCTTGATCCGACCATGAAACTCGCCTTGATCGGCTTTGGCGCCGTCATCGCCCTAGCTGGTTTGTGGCTTATCTTTCGCCCTCCCGGTGATGGCGACAAGACCGTCCTCCATTTTCTAGGCATGAAGTTCGAGGCCACGTCCGCAGGAACGCTGGTCTTCATCGTCGGTATTGGGGTCTTTGCCCTATCCCTGTTCGCGCCGGTCGCATCCTCTACTGCCGGAAACATGTCCGGCGAGGGCGCGGATCCCGGCGTAACCGCGCGCAGCGCCGCTCCTGCGCCATCGAACGCGAACGCGGCCAATGTGCAGCCTGCTTCGCCGGCTGCCGTCGCGTCGCAGGCGGCGGCGCCGCCGGTCTGGCTCGAAGGGTCAGAAGCCGAACCCAATGACAGTCTTGCCCGCGCCAACCTGATCCCGGTTGGGGCAACGATTTCGGCAGAAGTGGCGAAAGAAAATGACGATTACTATAGCGTCATTCTGCCCGATGGGTTCGAAGGGGAGATTTCAATTGGGCTTACCGGCGATGTCAGCCTGTTCGTCTATGACGATCTTGGCGGGAAAATCTGGAACAGTCCGGGTGGCGTTTCAAACGGCCGGTTCCGCTCACGCGCTGACTTCCCAGCCTATTCTGTAAGAGTTTTCCACTTCGGTTGGGACAACCTGCCAAAGAGGGTGCCGTACCAGTTAACGGTGCGAACCCGTACGGCCGCGGATTGAACGGGGGCCGCCAAGGCGCGGCCCCGGTGCTGGATGAATCACGAAGTTAGCCCAGCTTTTCGGTCAGTTCCGGAACGGCCTCGAAGAGGTCGGCCACAAGGCCGTAATCGGCGACCTGAAAGATCGGGGCCTCTTCGTCCTTGTTGATCGCGACGATGACCTTGCTGTCCTTCATGCCTGCCAGGTGCTGGATGGCGCCCGAGATGCCCACCGCAATGTAGAGTTCGGGCGCCACGACCTTGCCGGTCTGCCCGACCTGCCAGTCGTTCGGCGCATAGCCCGAGTCCACCGCCGCGCGTGAGGCACCGACCGCTGCGCCGAGTTTGTCGGCGAGCCCTTCGATGATCTTGAACTCCTCCTCGGAACCCACGCCTCGGCCGCCGGAGACGACGACGCCGGCGCTGGTCAGTTCGGGACGGTCGCTCTCGGCCACCTTGTCCTCGACCCAGGAAGAAAGCCCCGGATTGTCGCTCACCGAGATCGCCTCGACCGGCGCGGCGGCCTGATCGCCCGCGGCATCGAAGGTCGAGGTCCGGATCGTCATCACCTTGGTCGCATCAGAGCTTTGGACGGTCTGAATGGCGTTGCCGGCATAGATCGGGCGCTCAAATGTGCTTGCATCCACGATGCCCATCACCTCGGAAATCACCATCACGTCCAGCAGTGCCGCGACACGGGGCAGGATGTTCTTGGCGTCCGTCGTGGCGGGCGCCGCGATATGCTCGTAGCCCCCTGCAAGACCGGCAATCAGCGCCGCCGTCGGCTCCGCCAGGCGGTGGCCAAGACTGGCATCCTCGGCCACGAGCACCTTGGCGACGCCGGCGATGGTCGCGGCCTCTTCGGCGGCTGCCGCGGCCTGACCGCCCGCACACAACACTGTCACCTCGCCCAACTGCGTCGTGGCGTTGACGGCCTTGGCGGTCGCGTCGCGCGACAGCGTTCCGTCGGTCACTTCGGCAAGAAGAAGTACAGCCATCAGATCACCCCCGCTTCGTCCTTGAGTTTCACCAGCAGCTCATCAACGGAGCCCACCTTGACGCCTGCGGCGCGCTCCGACGGCTCGTCGGTTTTCACCACGTTCAACCGCGGGGTGACATCGACGCCGTAATCCGACGGCGACTTCTCCTCCAGCGGCTTTTTCTTGGCTTTCATGATATTGGGAAGCGACGCGTAGCGCGGTTCGTTGAGGCGCAGATCGACCGTAACGATCGCGGGCAGGCTGACCTCGATGGTCTGCAACCCGCCATCGACCTCGCGCGTCACCTTGGCCTTGTCGCCCTCCAGTTCGAGTTCGGAGGCAAAGGTCGCCTGGCTCCAGCCCAGCAGCGCCGAGAGCATCTGGCCGGTGGCGTTCATATCATTGTCGATGGCCTGCTTGCCGCAGATCACCAGACCGGGCTCCTCGGCATCGATCACACCTTTGAGCAGCTTGGCCACGGCCAGCGGTTCGATATCGGTATGCACGTCGTCCGCCGCCACGATCAGGACCGCCCGGTCCGCACCCATGGCCAAGGCCGTACGCAGTGTCTCCTGCGCCTGCTTTACACCGATGGAGACCGCGATGATCTCGCTCGCGACGCCCTTTTCCTTCAGGCGGATGGCCTCTTCGACGGCAATCTCGTCGAAAGGGTTCATCGACATCTTCACATTGGCCAGATCAACGCCGCTGCCATCGGCCTTGACCCGGACCTTGACGTTGTAATCGATCACCCGCTTGACGGGCACGAGGATCTTCATAGCGGCCCTCTCCTTGAAACTGGACTCGTTTGGGTCTTTCCCAACGGCGTGGTGTTAGCCGAGCCGCCGCGCCAGCAACAGGGCAAAAATGTCCCGAAGCCGTGGTGTTCCGGTAGATTGTTGCGCGACCACGGTTGGGCAGGTGCCGCGAAGGCACCGAAACCGGCAGGATCGTCTCCGCCGCCGTGTCAGATGCGCGGTGCTACCGGTTCGCGCCGGGCACCCAGAGCACATCCTCTCGGCCATTGTCATTGGCGATCCGCGAGGCGACGAAGAACCAGTCCGAGAGCCTGTTGAGATACTGGACGGCAGAGGGGTTGATCGCTTCGGCGGTTGCCAGTTCGACCGTCAGTCGCTCCGCCCGGCGCGAGATGGTCCGGCAGAGGTGGAGATGCGCGGCGAGGGGCGACCCACCCGGCAGAATGAAGCTGCGGAGCGGCTCCAAGATCTCGTTCATACTGTCGATTTCGCTTTCCAGACGAGTGACTTGCGACGGTGCCATGCGCAGCGGCGGGTACTCGGCGTCCCCATCGCGCTCCATATCGGGGCGGCAGAGATCCGCGCCGAGATCGAACAGGTCGTTCTGGATCGCCGCGAGTTGTGCGTCGAAGACCCCTTCGGCATGGAGCCGGGCAAGTCCGACCGTGGCGTTGGTCTCGTCCACGGTGCCGTAGGCGCTGACCCGCAGCGTGTATTTCGCAACCCGAGAGCCGTTGCCGAGCGCTGTTTCCCCGGCATCCCCGGTCTTGGTGTAGATCTTGTTGAGCACGACCATCGGAACGTCCTGATTGGGTGTGGTGGGTCTATTGCCCGGTCATGCGGCGCACGGCGACGAAGGCGATGATCAGCAGGACCGCAATGAATTGCGCAGCGATTCGATAGCGCATGATTCGGTTTGCGTGCTTCCTGTTGAATTCGCCGCCCCGGGCAAAACCGCCGATGCCCACCAGCAAGATCCCAAGCACAAGCAAGCAGGCGATTGCCGCGATGATGAAGAGTGGATCATTTGCCATGGGCGCCCCCTGTCCGGTCCGCAGCACTTAGCGGGTTGTGCTCGATTGTCGAACCCCGAAGTTGTCGGGCCGTGCCCGAAAGCGCGCTTGATCAGCGCAGGAGGGTCGGCGCGATGGCGGGCGTCAGGCCGCCCTCCAGTCAAAGAAATCTGCAGGAGCCCGGGCCAAGAGGCGGGCGGCAAGGGCTTCACCCAGGTCCGCGGCATCCTCGACCGGTGCCGATTCTTCCTCGGCGAGCACTTCCGACCCGTCCGGGCGCAGGATTTCACCGCGCAGGTGGATGGTGCCGTGGTGGAGATCTGCAAGTCCGGCAATGGGGGTTTCGCAAGATCCGTCGAGCTTTGCCAGATAAGCGCGCTCAGCCAGCAGGCGCGCGCCCGTGGGGCGGTGATGGATCGCTTCCAGCATCTCGGCCGCCCGGGCATCATCGGCGCGGCGTTCGATGCCGATCGTGCCTTGCGCCACAGCCGGCAGCATGTCTTCGGGCGCCATGGCCTGACGCGGCACATCGTTCATGCTCAGCCTGTTCAACCCGGCCATCGCCAGAAAGGTCGCCGCTGCTGCGCCGTCGCCGAGCTTCTTCATCCGTGTCTGTACATTGCCGCGGAACTCGACAAGCTTCAGATCGGGCCGTCGGTGCGCGAGTTGCGCCCGCCGCCGCAGCGATGAGGTGCCGACAACCGCGCCCTCGGGCAGATCCGAGAGCGCGATCCCGTCGAGCGTCACGAATGCGTCCCGCACGTCTTCGCGATGCAGATTGCAGTCGATCACCAGCCCGTCCGGCTGATCCACCGGCATGTCCTTCATCGAATGCACGGCGATATCGATGCGTCCGGCCAGCAACGCGTCTTCGATCTCGCGCGTGAACAATCCCTTTCCGCCCAGCTCCTTAAGCGGCTTGTCCGCGTCGATCAGGAACTTGTCGTCGCCCGTTGTTTTGATCACGACGATCTCGAACGCTTCAGTTTCCAGCTCGAATGCCGACGAGAGCCGATCCCGGGTTTCATGGGCCTGAGCAAGCGCCAGAGGCGAGCCGCGGGTGCCGATGCGCAGCGGATTTGCAGGGGAGGGAGTGTCTTTCATACTTTACACCTAGATGTGTCAAGTTAAATTGACAAGTATCGGCTGCGCGGTGCCGCCGCCTGCGTTGACAAGCGAGGGAACATGCTGGACGACCGATCGGAGACTAACGCGAGGCAGGACATGGCCGAAACCAAAAAACTCATGCGTGCCCTGCGCGGAGAGACGCAGGCAATCCCCCCGGCATGGATGATGCGTCAGGCCGGCCGGTATCTGCCCGAGTATCGCGCGACTCGCGCCGAGGCTGGGGATTTCCTTTCGCTCTGCTACACGCCGGACTTGGCCACCGAAGTAACACTTCAGCCGATCCGCCGTTACGGGTTCGATGCCTCGATCCTCTTTGCCGACATACTGCTCGTCCCCCATGCGCTGGGCGCCGATCTGACCTTTGTTCAGGGAGAGGGCCCCCGGCTCTCGACGTTGACACGCGCAGCGGATTTCGACGCTCTGAAGGGGCCGAACGACATTCACGATCACCTGGCGCCCGTGTACCAGACCGTGCGCAACCTGTCGGCCGCGCTTCCCGCGGATGTGGCTCTGATCGGATTTGCCGGCGCACCCTGGACCGTCGCCACCTACATGATCGCGGGTCGCGGCACGCCTGACCAGGCCCCGGCCCATGCGCTCAAGGCCGAGGACCCCGCGCTTTTCGACAAGCTCATGCTGCGCATCACCGAAGCCACGATCGGGTATCTGGATATGCAGATTCGCGCTGGCGCCGAGGTGGTGATGCTTTTTGACAGCTGGGCGGGCTCGCTGAAAGGGGCGGATTTTACGGATTATGCGCTCGCCCCCACCCGCCAGATCATCGCTTCTCTGAATAGCGTTCACCCCGATATTCCCATTATTGCCTTCCCGCGCCAGGGCGGCGATGCGGTGATCGGCTTTGCCAAGGCAACCGGCGCGGATTGCATCGCGCTCGACTACTCCGTCGATGCCGACTGGGCGGCCGAAAAGGTCCAGTGCGACGGGTGCGTAATGGGAAACATGGATCCGCGCCACATGGTGACAGGCGGGCAGCCGCTCGTCGATGAGGTCCGACGCATCCGTCAGGCGTTTTCCGGCGGACCGCATATCTTCAATCTTGGCCACGGCATCACACCCGATGCCAACCCCGACAATGTCACCCTGATGCTGGACACGCTGCGAAAGCCCGCGTGACAACCCAGGCTTGTGCACGCTAGTGTGTCGCAACCTGGGAGGGTCTTGATGAAGTACCATCACACATGCGCAGGCGCAGTGGCGCTGACAGCTATGCTGTCTTCGCCTTTGGCGGCGCGGGACATCGCGCAGGGTCAGGAACTCTACGCGGCCTATTGCGCGACATGCCATGGGGCCGATGCGACAGGTACCGGACCGATGGCCGAACTGATCGCGATCGAGACGCCGGATCTGACAGGGCTTGCCGCCCGAAATGAAGGCGTTTTCCCGACTTTGATGGTGGCCAGCCAGATCGACGGGCGCGACCTCGTGCTCGCCCATGGCGGCCAGATGCCGCTCTTCGGCCGCTTTTTCGAAGGCGATGCGGCCGTTGCGGTGCCGACGCCGAGCGGGCAACCGATGATGACCAGTCAGCCGATCGCCGACCTGCTGGCCTGGTTGGAGAGCGTGCAGAGTTAGAACGGCGCCTTTCGGTTGATGCGGGACCTCCCCTCGCGCCTCTGCGGCTGCACGGCCCAACGCGACGCCGCCCCGGAAGGGGCAAGGACGGGCGGGAGCTCTCCGCATATTCGCTCAGCCGCGGCCCACGAAGGGCATGTTTGTCGCCATGATCATCTGGAAAAGCACATTGGCCTCTGGCGGCAGTTCGGCCGTTCGTACCACCGCATCAGCCACATGGCGCGCATCCATCACCGGCTCGGGCGCCACGGACCCGTCGGCCTGGGGCACACCCTGAGGCATCCGGGCGGTCATGTCCGTCGCCGCATTGCCGATATCGATCTGGCTGGCGGAGATGCCGTAGGCGCGCCCGTCCAGCGCGATGGATTTGGTCAGCCCGGTGATGGCATGTTTGGAAGCGGTATAGGCCACCGACATCGGGCGCGGTACGTGGGCGGAGATCGAGCCGTTATTGATGATCCGCCCGCCCTGCGGGTTCTGCCGCTTCATCAACGCAAAGGCGCCGCTCGCGATCAGAAAGGCGCCGTCGAGATTGACCGACATCACGCGCCGCCAGTCGGCAAAGCTCAGGTCGCCAGGATCGGTCGCCGCGGTGAAACTGCCGGCATTGTTGAAGACCGCATCCAGCCGCCCCTGATCTGCTTCGATTTTTCCGAACAGGGATGAAACCGCTTGAGGATCAGTGACATCGGTGGGCACAGCGATCCCGCCGATCTCACGCGCGGCTTGCTCAAGCGCCTCGCGATCCCGCGCAGCGAGGACCGTGGTCCAGCCCGTCGCGCCAAACGCTGCCGCAGTTGCACGTCCAATTCCCCGGCTTGCCCCGGTGACGAGGACAATCCCCCCCATGCCTTCCTTCCTTTCGCCGATACCTCGGGCGCCAGCCACAGGCGCCATAGTACTTCGTCCGTTGCTCAAGCGATTCACTGTGCAAGTGAAGCGCCGGTGGCCCGAATTCGCCGCTCCGAGATGGCCCCCGAACTCTCAGGCCAACGAATGCGCCACCACCTCCTGGCGCTGCTCACCCAACCCGTCGATCCCCAGGGTCACGACGTCGCCCGGCACCAGCCAGCCCGGCGGGTCCATGCCCATCGCGACACCTTCGGGGGTCCCCGTGGCGATCAGATCGCCCGGCACCAGGCGCATGAAGCGCGACATATAGGAGATGATCTCGGCCACCGAAAAGATCATGTCGCTGGTCATCGAGAGTTGCCGTGTCTCATCATTGACGTCCAGCCAGCATTTGAGCGCCTGGGGATCGGCCACCTCGTCCGCCGTCACCAGCCAGGGCCCGACCGGCCCGAAATTGGGCGCTGATTTGCCTTTGACCCACTGGCCCAGCCGTTCGATCTGATACGCCCGCTCGGACACGTCGTTGACCACGCAGTAGCCTGCGACGCGGCTCAGGGCATCGGCCTCGCTCACATGCTCGCAGACCTCTCCGATGACCACACCAAGCTCGACCTCATAGTCGAGCTTCTCGGCGTCCTTCGGGCGGATGATCGGATCGTTCGGTCCGCACAACGCCGAAGAAGCCTTGGTGAAGAGGATGGGTTCACCAGGTGGCGGCATGCCCGACTCCTCGGCATGTTTGCGGTAGTTCAGTCCGATGCAGTGAAAGGTCGGTGTGGTTCCGATGCAGGGGCCGATGCGCTCGCCTTGCGGGAGCTCCGGGAGAGTTTCCGGATCGGCGGCGCGTATCTGGTCGAGCGAGGCTTTGGAGACCGTCACTCCCCAGAGATCCTCCACCAGCCCCGATAGATCGCGCCAACTGCCGTCCTCGTGCAGGAGCGCTGGGGTTTCCCGACCGGGGGGGCCAACACGCAAAAGTCTCATGCACAGGATTCCTTCAATGGCTGTCGCGGGGCATGACCCGCGCGACCCGTTGATAGCTTGTTGCAAGTTCCAGGCAGCCGCCATCGGCCAACTGGCCAACATTGGCGCGGTAGATCTCCTGCCAGGGTGTCTGGTGGGCCGGGATATCCGGTGTCCAGGCGGCACGCCGCGCCGCCCATTCGGCCTCATCCACCAGCGCCTCCAACCGGCGGTTGGGGATGTCGAGGCGCACCCGGTCCCCGGTGCGCAACAGTGCCAGCCCGCCGCCCACGGCGGCCTCGGGCGAGGCATTGAGGATCGACGGGCTCTCGGACGTGCCCGATTGGCGCCCATCTCCCACCGTCGGCAGATGGGCAATCCCCGCGCGCACTAGGGCGTCGGGCGGATGCATGTTGACCACCTCGGCCGAGCCCGGATAGCCGACCGGGCCCACGTTTCGGATGAAAAGCATACAATCGGCATCGATTTTCAGATCGGGCGCATTCAGCCGCGCGTGGTAATCCTCGGGTCCCTCGAAGACGATCGCCCGCGCCTCAAAAACGCCCTCGGCGCCCGGGCGCGACAGGAAGCGGGCGCTGAAATCCTCGGAAATTACGCTGGTCTTCATCAGTGCGGCTTCGAAAAGATTGCCGGAGAGCACCAGAAAGCCTGCCTCTTCGCGCAGCGGCTGGTCCGCGGTGCGGATGACATCCGGATCATGGCTGCGGGTCGCGCCGAGGTTTTCGGCGACACTGCGCCCGGTCACCGTGGGGGTATCGGCCTCAAGCCAGCCGGCGGCCAGCATCTCGCCCATTACGGCAGGTACCCCGCCGGCTCGCTGGAACGCCTCGCCCAGATGCCGTCCGGCGGGCTGCATATCGACCAGCAACGGCAAGGCGTAACCCTCGCGCTCCCAATCTTCGATGCTCAGATCCGTCACACCGGCATGTCGGGCGATGGCCTGGATATGGGGCGGTGCGTTCGTCGAGCCACCGATGCAGGTGTTCACGCGGATCGCATTGACGAAATTCGCACGCGTCAGAATGTCGGACGGTTTGAGATCCTCAGCCACCAGCTCGACCGCGCGCTTGCCGGTGGCATAGGCCATGGCCATGCGTTCGCGGTACGGCGCGGGGATCGCCGCGCAGCCCGGCAGGCTCATGCCGAGCGCTTCTGCGAGGGCGTTCATCGTGCTCGCCGTGCCCATCGTGTTGCAATGACCGAGGCTCGGCGCAGAGGCGCAGACGCGGCTCATGAACTCATCATAGTCGATCTCGCCCGCCGCCAGCAGCCGCCTGCTTTCCCAGATGATCGTGCCGGAGCCCGCGAGTTTGCCGTTCCACCAGCCGTCGAGCATCGGCCCCCCCGAGAGCACGATAGCAGGCAGATCCACCGTCGCTGCCCCCATGAGCATCGCTGGCACAGTCTTGTCGCAGCCGGTTGTCAGCACCACCCCGTCGATGGGATAGCCATGCAGCACTTCGACGAGGCTGAGATAGGCCAGATTGCGGTCGAGCGCCGCCGTGGGCCGTTTGCCGGTCTCCTGGATCGGGTGCACGGGGAACTCCAGCGGGACGCCACCTGCATCGCGGACACCCGCGCGCACCCGGTCGGCGAGGATCTGATGGATACGGTTGCAGGGGGCCAGTTCACTGCCCGTCTGCGCGATCCCGATGATGGGACGGCCGGACTGCATCTCGTCCCTTGTGTAGTCGTGGTTCAGGTAGCGCTCCAGATAGAGCGCGGTCATGCCGGGGTTCTCCGGATTGTCGAACCAAGCCTGCGATCGCAGGCGGCGAGGCCCCGTATCGTCCATCTCTTGTCCCCCTGTCGCGCCGGCTACGCGGTCGCTGTGCGATCAAAAGAGCGTGCGGCGACCTGGGTCAAGGGCACGCGGTAAAGAACACTAGCTCTGCCCTAAAGCGTCGCATCAAAAGCCCCTTGCGAGCGCGGGACATCGGTCGGCTGCGGCGCAGTGCCGTTTGCATCGGCTTTGCGTTCTTTAGTTTGTCAGTGCCGGACGGTCACGCCACCGAGGATGCGGCCCGTTCGCCAGATGTTCGTTTGGCCAGACGCATTCCATGCGCGAGATAGGTGAATTCAGCATGGGTCAGATCTGCCAAAAGGCGATACAGATCTGTTTCATTACGTGCCGCAAAAACCTGCATGCTCGGCCGGTTACGCCCAAATTGCGAGCAAAGAACAAACAGACCTGTTTTAAATCCATGCCCGGCCCTTTTCAGAATGCGGTCCACACATCCCTTGTTGATCCTAATCCAACAGGGGAGATGATCCGTGACGCACTTCAAGGACCCATTCAATCCCAACATCGATGTCTGGAACGAATGCGGCGAGGCCTCCGGAGGCGTAGCTGACCCCTACGCGGGCCTCTCGGCAGAAGATGCGGCGGTGTTGCGCCGCCGTGCGAAACAGGCACTGAACCCCGAGACAGGCATGTCGCGGGCGCTCGAAAGCTCGGTCATGCAGGGCCTGTTCAAAACGGACGTCTCGCGCCGTGCGTTTCTGCGCAGCGCCGGGGTCACCGGCGCGCTGGCGGCTGTGGCCACGGTCTTCCCGCTGTCTTCGCTGCAGTTGATGGCTGAAGAGGCGATGAAAAACCTCGAAAAAACGAAACTCACGCTGGGTTTTGTCCCGATCACCTGCGCAACACCTATCATTGGCGGCCATGCCCTGGGCTTCTACGAGCGCTACGGGTTGGACGTCGATATCGTGAAAACCGCGGGTTGGGCCGTATCGCGCGACAAGTGTCTCAACGGGGAGTATGACGGATCGCACCTGTTGTTTCCGATGCCGATGGCTATGTCGCTGGGGCTAGGTTCGACAGCGCAGCCCTGGCGCGTGGTGTCGAACGTCAACACCAATGGTCAGGCGATCGTTCTGGCCAACAAGCATCGAGACAACCAGGACCCGGCCAATTGGAAGGGATTCCGCTTTGCGGTCCCGTTCGAGTATTCGATGCACAATCTTCTGCTGCGCAACTATGTGGCGGACGCCGGTTTGGATCCCGACCGCGACATTCAGATCCGTGTGACACCGCCGCCCGAGATGGTTGCCAATCTCCGCGCGGACAATGTCGACGGGTATCTCGCGCCCGATCCGTTCTGTCAGCGGGCCGTCTATGATCAGGTCGGATTCATCCACAAGCTGACGTTGGACCTGTGGAAGCAGCACCCGTGCTGCGTGCTGGGTCTTTCGGAAACCTTTATCCAAGAGAATCCGAACACCACTATGGCTCTGACAACGTCGATCCTGGAGGCAACCGCGTCGGCTGAGACACCCGAGGGCCGCGTGGCCTTTGCGGAATCCATGGCACCCGCCAACTACCTCAACCAACCGGTCGAAATCCTCCGTCAGATCCTGACCGGCGTGTTCCCGGACGGCCAGGGCAACATCAAGAACGTGCCGGACCGGATTTCGTTCATGCCGCTGCCCACGCAGACCATGGGCACCTGGGTGCTCTCGCAGCTGCGGCGCTGGAACTACATTGACGAGAACACACAATATGCAGACCTCGCCGAGGATCTTGTGCTGACCACCACCACGCGCGAACGCATGCGCGAGATGATGGCGGCGGATGGCGATCTCGTGTTCTCCGATGTCGACCAGGACGTTTACGCGCCAGTGGAAATCCAGGGGCGCGAGTTCGCGCCGGCTCAGGCGCAAGACTTCATCGATGCCCAACCCTTCAGCCGCACCTGAGCTGTGCCAGGCGAGCCTAATGTGCGGGGCGGCCGACTGCCCCGCCATACCCGGTAAGCTGTCAGGAGCGGTGGGATGATCAGAAACATAGACGCGCGCAGCACATTGCTGTCCCTGCTCATTCTGCTGGCGGGTCTCCTGATCTGGCAAGTCACGACCTACGTCCCAGATACCGGGCCGGTCGGCGTCGAGCTTTCCCAAGCAGAGCAGGACTCCCTGCTCGGCCAGAGCATGCCGGCCGAAGATATCGAGTATTACGCCAGTCAGGGCGTGGCGTTTCCGCAGCTTGAGCAGATTGCCTCGCTGGGTCTGTCACGGGACATGATCGATGCTGCAGGCGGGATCCGGGCGCTGGGCATTAGTGTCCCCGAACAGGGTTCTGCTCCCGCGCCGGGATCGCTCTTTCCGACCCCGGTCCAGATCGGCACGGAGCTTTGGGCGACGATCACGGATCCGTTCTATGTTGCCGGAACCAATGACATGGGGTTCGGCATCCAGATGGGCTATTCCCTCGCCCGGGTTGCCATCGGCTATACGCTCGCGGCGCTCATCGCCATTCCCCTGGGGTTTGTCATAGGCATGTCGCCGGTGATCTACCGCGCGCTTGACCCGTTCATACAGGTTTTGAAACCGATCTCCCCGCTCGCGTGGATGCCGATCGCGCTCTTCACCATCGGAGACAGCGAGCTTTCGTCAATCTTCGTCATCTTCATCTGCTCGATCTGGCCGATGCTGACCAACACCGCATTCGGTGTTGCGAGTGTGCGCGCTGACTGGGTCAACGTTGCCCGCACCCATGAGCTGGGCGCCTTGAAGACCGCCTTCACCGTCATCCTGCCGGCGGCAGCGCCGACGATCGTGACAGGCATGCGCATTTCCATCGGCATCGCCTGGCTGGTCATCGTCGCCGCAGAAATGCTCGTGGGCGGGACCGGCATTGGCTACGTCGTCTGGAACGAGTGGAACGGGTTGCGCCTGGACCGGATGATCGTTGCGATCCTGTTTATCGGCGTGGTGGGCATGTTGCTGGACGCGATGTTCGCCCAGCTTCAGCGCGCCGTCGCCTACGTGGAGTAGCGCCATGCCCAAGCATTTCCTGAGCATCGAAAACCTGACGCAGCGCTATCCAGACGGGCAGGGCGGTGAACTGACCGTCTTCGAGAGTGCGAGCTTCGGCATCGATGAGGGAGAGTTCGTCTGTATCCTCGGCCATTCCGGCTGCGGCAAATCCACGATCATGAACATCCTCGCCGGGCTCGCGGAACCGACGAGCGGCGCAGTGCTGATGGACGGGTTTGCGGTCTCCGGTCCCAGCCTCGATCGCGGGGTGGTGTTTCAGAACTACTCGCTGCTGCCGTGGTTGAGCGCGCTGAAGAATGTCACATTCGCGGTGCAGGCGCGCCACAAGGATTGGTCCAAGGCGCAGGTACGTGCCCATGCGCTCCACCATCTTGCAATGGTCGGCATCAAGGACGGGGCAGAGCACCGCAAACCCAGCCAGCTCTCGGGCGGAATGCGCCAGCGCGTCTCCATCGCGCGCGCCTTCGCCAATGCGCAGAAGCTCCTGCTGCTGGACGAACCCTTCGCGGCGCTCGATGCACTGACGCGCGGAACCATCCAGGACGAGCTGATCAAGGTCTGGTCCGGCACCAAGCAGACCGTTTTCATGATCACGCATGACATTGATGAGGCGATCCTGCTGGCCGACCGGATCCTTCTGATGACCAATGGGCCTTATGCACGCGTCGCCGAGAGCGTCGAGATCACGATCCCCCGCCCGCGCACCCGGGACGAGATCGTGGAGCACCCGAACTACTACGCGATCCGCAACCATCTGGTGCATTTCCTCGCCTCCCGGTCCGCCGGCATGGCCGGGAAGCCGGGCGAGCCCACACCGCCGATTGAGACCGTCCATATCGATCGGACGACACCCGCCGCGGTCGGCCCCGGCGGAGACGCCCCAGCCGAAGCGCCGCTGCGCGCCGTGAATGACTAACCGGAGGAAGAGACATGAAGGATATTGTCGAAATGACAGAAATGATGACCAAGGAGGACGTCACCGCGATGATCCTCTCGGCCAAGAAACAGGCCGGGCTGAGCTGGGAGCAGATCGCCGAGAAGATCGGCATGTCGCCTGTCTGGACCCATTCGGCGGCCATGGGCATGAACGCGATGCCTGCCGACAAGGCCGAACTGATGGTGAACGTGATGGGCCTGCCGCAGGAGGCCGCGAGCGTTCTGGCCGAGTATCCCACCAAGATCTGGGAACAGTCGGTGCCCACGGACCCTTGTATCTACCGTTTCTACGAGATCGTCGGTGTCTACGGCCCGACCCTCAAAGCGCTCATCCAGGAAAAGTTCGGCGACGGCATCATGAGCGCCATCGATTTCGACATGTCGGTCACCCGCGTCGAACATCCCAAGGGCGATCGGGTCAAGGTCGAGATGACCGGCAAGTTCCTCGGCTACAACAGTTGGTGAAGGCCCGGGGTTAAAGCCCCCCGGCCACCGGCAGAATGGACGCGGTGATGTAGTCCGCGTCCTCCGAGGCCAGCCAGAGCGCTGCCGCGGCGATGTCGCCGGGCGCAGCCACCCGGCCGAGCGGCGCCGCACGAGCGACCATCGCCGGTCGGTCCGGATTGCCGCTGCGGCCGTGTATGTCGGTATCGGTGGTGCCAGCGCGGATGCAGTTAACCCGGATCCCGTCGGGGCCAAGCTCCTTGCCGAGCCCGATGGTCAGGGTTTCGACCGCGCCCTTCGATGCGGCGTAATGCACATATTCCCCCGGGCTGCCCAGCACGGCCGCGATGGACGAGATGTTGATGATTGCGCCCCCCCGTCCGCCCTGCGCCTTGGACATCCGCCGCGCGGCGGCCTGCGCACAGTAGATCGTCCCGAAAAGATTCACCGCCATGGTCCGTTGCAGAGCATCCGGCGTCAGATCGACGAAGCGGCTGGCCTGACCGATAATACCCGCATTGTTGACCAGCAGGTCGGGGGTGCCGAGGGCGTCGTCGCAAGCCGCGAACATGTCCTCAACGGCATCGGGGTCGGCGATATCGCTCTGCAGAGCGACGGCGCGATGGCCGTTCGTCCTGCAGCGGTCGACGATCTGTGCGGCGGCATCGCCGTCCCTGGCGTAGTTTACGGCGACATCATAGCCGGACTTTGCGGCAAGTTCCGCCGTCGCGGCGCCGATACCGCGGCTCGCGCCGGTGATCAGAGCGATTTTTGACATGGCACTCTCCGTCCCTCATTCGCGCGAGGGTCATGCCATCGCTACACGGCGGGGATGGGGAAAGGCAAATTCCCCGGGCGCGGGAGACCTAGCCGACCAGCGCCTCGGCCACGAAATCGAGCCTGTCCTGGCCATAATAGCGCACGCCATCGACCACGAATGTCGGCGAGCCGAAAACGCCAAGCCTGTCGGCACGGGCCGTGTTGGCCTCGTAGGCGGCGATCATGTCCGCGGTCTCTGCCTTGGTCAGGATGTCGGCCGCGGGCAGGCCGAGTGTGTCGAGCATTTCCGACAGATCTGTGGCGTCAGCCAGGTTCCGGTCCTCCGCCCAAATGCCGGTCATGAAGGCTCCGGCAATGGCACCTGCGTCATATCCCAAGGATTCTGCCGCGAGGATTGCACGGGAGGACGGGCCGGGATCGGCGGGCCAATAGGCGGGCTTTGCGTTCAGCGGCAACCCGCGCCGGTCCGCCCAGCGGGCCATGTCCTCCTGCCGGTAGGACAGGCGCTTGTCACCTTGTTTGGGCGGCGGCACCGTGCCTTGGCCGGAAAAGAGTGCAATGATGTTGAAGGGGCGGAGGATGACCTCCGCCCCGTTCCGATTCGCGATCTCCAGAAACGCGGCATGACCCAGATAGGCATAGCCCGAGACCGGCGCGAAGAAATACTCGACATGTTTGGCCACAAGGGCCTCCTTACTCGGCGGCGATGGCCACCGGGGCTGGCGCGCCCTCCTCGATCGGCAGGGACGGGTCGCGCGACCATTCGTTCCACGACCCGAAATACATCCTAACGTCCGTGATGCCAGCCTCTTTCAGCGCGACATAGGTGTTCGATGCCCGCGCGCCCTTGAAGCAGTAGAGGTAGACCGGCGTATCCGGAGTGATGCCGACGCTGGCGCATTCGGCCAACACTTCGTCCTTCGACTTGAACATCGGGCCCTCGGCGGTCGGCTTCATCATCCGGTACCATTCGATCCAGACCGCTCCCGGCAACCGCCCTTTGCGGGGGCAGAAATCCTTGCCATAGGGCGAAGAGCTTTCGCCGATCCACTCATCTACGTCCCGCACATCGAGCAGCGCGATGTCCGTCCCGAGCGCGGCTTTCACGGCCTCGACATCGAGCATCAGATCGCTTGCCGCCGGATCGATGGGGAACGATGCAGGCTCCGGCGTGGCGGTGTCGGTGCTGAGCGGCAGCCCGGCAGCCTCCCAGGCCTGCAGACCGCCATGGAGAACTTTGACCTTGGGATAGCCGAGATAGGAGAGCAGGAAATAGCCCCGGCAGGATTGGCCGAAGCCTGAATTCATCGAGGCCTCGTAGAGCACGGCGGTTTTTTCACCGTCGAGCCCGGCAGCGCCGAAAGCGGTTGCGAATTTCTCCGACAGCTCCTTCATTCCGTCGGGCGTCGAGGTCGCCAGATAGGTGAAGATGTCATGCAGATTGACCGCGCCGGGGATATGTCCGGCGGCAAAGCTGTCTGGATCGCGCGTGTCGATGATGACCGTCTCGGGACCCGTCATCTCATTCAGTTCGGCGGGGCTGACCAGAACGCTGGACATGGGGACTCTCCTCTGTTGAGGACGCTTCTTGCGCCCGTTTCTTACTCTGCCGGCAGCTCTGCCAGCATCTTCTTCAGCTGTTTGGTGGCGGGCGTGACGATGCCGATGAAATATGCCTCACGCAGGCGTCGCTGGGCTGCGCCGCGCCCGACATAGCCCCGCGCTCCTTGATGCAGCATCGCCCAATGAGCGGCGGCCATCGCGGCCTCCCCGCCTTTCAAGCGCGCGGTCAGCACACGGCGGAAATAGGCCATGGACGGCTCGAACGGCGTCTTGGCAAGTTCGAAGATTTCAGCTTCAAGCTCCGCCGCGGTGGCCTCGAAGTCTTCCGGCTGCTCGTCGAGATAAGAATTCACATGGCCAAGCTGTCCGCGCACCTGGTGCATCAGCTCGATGCAGGATTTCACCATGCCGAGCGCCATGCCGCACTGCATCAGCACAAAACCTGCACGGATGCGCTTCAGGTAAGGCTCGATCGGATCGGCCAGGATAAAGCGGTCTTCAATCAGCACGTTGCGGAATTGGACCGCCACGGTCGCGGTCCCGCCCATGGCGACGAAATCATGGTCTTCGGTGATCTTCACCCCCGTCGCCGAGGCATGGGCGACGGCCATCACGCGATGGGGTGGCTCAGCACCTTCCACTTCGAAGACGATCCCGAAATACCCGTCCTTTTCGACATTGGAGACCCAGGGCAGCGCGCCCTTCACGACATAGCCGCCGTCAACCCGGCGGGCCTTCAGCTTCATGGTTTCGATGCCAAAAAAGGTCTTCATCGGGTTCGACAGTCCCGTGCCGCCGAGGATCTCACCGCTGGCGACGCGGCTGCCGATCTCGTCCTTCAGGGCATCATTGTCTGAGGCGAAGATGTACCAGGCGAGCGCGTTCTGACACCACATGCAGAAGGCGGTCGAGGTGCAATGCTCGCCTGCGCGGGCCATGTAGGAGATGGTTTGAGACAGGTCCGCAACATCGCCCGCCGGCAGATGGGTCCGGTAGGCACCGGCGGCTCCGAACGCGCGCATCACATCGCGCGGATAGAGGCCCTGGTCGATCTTGCGCACGAGGGGGGCGAGATCATTGGCGGCGACTTGGGCCACATCGGCGGCGACGGTCACGGGTTCGGCGGAGTTTTGGTCGAGCATATCCTGAACGGTCATCGATGTTGCCTCGGGTGGGGGCCGGGCGCACTGCGCCCGGCCGGGTTTCTCAGACGGCTTCGGCGACCATGGTCACCGGGCGCGAGAAGGTGTTGAAAACGGGCGACCACTGGATGACATGGGCCACCAGCTCGTCGATCTCCGACTTCGGGCAATCGGCATCCATGAGGACCTTGATCCGCACATCGGTGAAGCCCACAGGCTTCTCGCTGACATCGCCCGTGCCCCAGACGGCGGTGATGTTCAGATCACCCTCCATCTCCACTTCGAGGCTGTTCACGGTGATGCCGCGATGCACGGCATTGGCGTGAAGCCCGACACAGATGCAGGAGCCGAGCGCGGCCAGCGACGCCTCGGACGGGTTTGGTGCGGTGTCGTCGCCCAGAAGCCCCGGCGGCTCGTCCACGATATAGGGCTCCAGGTCGCGGATATAATTTGCGTGGCGGAATTTGCCCTCGGCCACGGTCTTGCAGCTGAGCGTCTTGACGGCCTGGGGGTTGGCCTTGCCCTTTTCGATCAGACCGTCGAGCCCGGTCTTGTCGATCGGCGCGAGGCAGCCCGTGAGCACGGTTGCAGGTTGTGACATGAATGTTCTCCCTTCCTTGGTTAAGACTTGTCGGAGCGGACCCAGTTCAGGCGTTGAACGGCCTGCTGGCAGAGAAAATCGAGCCCAAACCCGATGATGCCGATGATCACGACGGTGGCGGCGAGCCGCGCGTAGTCGAGCGTGTCGCGCGCATCATTGATCGCGTAGCCTAGTCCCGAGGTGACGCCGAGATATTCCGCCGGCACCAGCACGATCCAGGCCACGCCGAGCGCCAGCCGGATGCCTGTCAGGATGTCGACGGCGATCGCGGGAAGGATCACAGTGGTCAGCAGGTGAAACGGCTTGGCGCCCAGATTGCGCGCAACCTTGAGCCAGGCAGGATCGATCCGTCGCACCCCCGCGGCGGTGGCGAAGACCACGGGCCAGACCGCAGCGACCGTGATCAGAAAGATGATGGCCCCGTCCCATGTATCGTAGGCCATCACGGCGATTGGCATCCATGAGAGCGGAGAGATCATGCGCAGGAACTGGAACGGCACGTTCGTGATCTGCCTCAGAACGGCCACTCGGCCGATCGCGATCCCCAGGGGGACCCCGATCACGATGGCCGCCAGCAATCCGGCCCCGACGCGGTAGAGGGACGGCCAGGTCATGTCCCAGGCTTCGCCGCTTTGCACCATGTCCCAGAGCGCCGAGAGCGCGGGGCCGGGGGCGAAATCGGCGAAGGCGAACATATCCGGGCTCGCAGCCACCAGTTGACCGCCGATCCACCAGACGAGGTACAAAAGCGACATGCCGATCACCGCATGGACCAGCCCGGCAAAGCGCCCGAGGCGCGGCAGGCGCAGGCCGGTCACGGCCGGAGAGATCGCGGCATCGCTCACAGATCGAGAATTTCTTCGCGGTTGAACGGATCGCCGGGATTGACGGACGGGTCGTTCTTCCAGGCGGGATACTTGTCGAGCGCGGCCTTGACGAAGTCGTAGTTGACCAGATCATCGGCCACGAATTGCGGGTCGAGCCCCTGGAGGAAACCGGTGTCGCCCGACACCACGGTGTCGCCCATCGTCTCCACGATCATCCGCGTGGCCGAAGGGTAGGGCCAGGGCTGGAAATCGATCCGCCCGTTCTGCCAGTCCGCCCGGTGCCGCGCCGCACCGCTTTCGTCATAGGCAGGCTCGTCATAGGCCGTCATGGCACGCAGCACGACCGGAGCAGGGGCGGGCAGATAGCCTTTGCCGTCCTTGGACAGCATCTCGGCCACTTCCGCCTTGTTTTCGCTGGCATAGATCGCGCCGCGCACCGTGGCGTTGACGACCTTCTGCGTCCATTCGGGGCGTGCGTTGGTGGCTTCCTCATGCATGCAGACGACGCAGCAGGGGTGGTTCTTCCAGATGTCTCCGGTGAAGCGCAGCATCCGGGCGCCGGCCTTGAGCTCACCCAGCGCGTTGAAGGGTTCGGCGACGATATAGGCGTCGAGCTTGCGGGCCGCGAGCGCGGGCGGCATCTCGGGCGGGGGCATGACCTGCAGGTTGCATTCGTTCGGCGCGAGCGGCTCGCCCTGGGCCTTGATCACCGGGGTGACACCGGATTGCCGCAGTGCATATTGCAGGACGATATTGTGGACGGAGTACCAGAAGGGCACTGCCACCTGTTTGCCGCCGAGCTGGCTGAAATCGGTGATGTCGGTATGGCGCCCGACGACAAGGCCGGAGCCATTGGTATGGGCCCAGGCCATGACCTTGACCGGGAACTGGTTGTTGTAGCGCATCCAGACCGGGATGGGCTTCAGGAAGTGCACCAGATTGAACTTGTTTGAAACGAACCCTTCGACCAGCGGCGACCAGCCGCGGATCAAGGTCGGTTGTTCGGCCTCCAAACCCTCGTCTTCGAAGTAACCATTGGCATGGGCAACGAGCAGGGCGGTCGCGTCAGTGATCGGGATATAGCCGATGCGGACGACCTCGTCCTCCTGGGCATAGGACATTGACGGCAGGCTTCCGAGCAGCCCTGCAAGCGAGGCGAAAAGGCCGCCCTTGGCGAACATGTCCAGTGTCTGGCGGCGGGTATAGTCGCCCGCATAAACCGTTTTGTCCCAGTCCTGTCTGGTCATAGGGCGGATCCTTTCTGGCGTTGGGTGTCGGTTGGGGCGGTCACACCGGCCACTTCGGCATAGAGGCCGCTCAGGCGGGCGGTTTCGGCAAGAAAGGCCGGGGCGCCATCGTCGCGTTCCTCATCCCCGAGTGCGATCACGGTGTCCGCGGCGACACGGCCTGGCCCGCTGGCGAGCAGTATCGCCCGGTCGGCCATCAGGGTCGCTTCGCCGACGTCATGGGTGACGAGGATCAGCGTCAGGCCGAGGGATTTCGCAATGTGGCGCACCTCGCCCTGCAGGGTACGGCGGGTGAAGGCGTCGAGCGCCGAAAATGGCTCGTCAAGCAGCAGGATGTCGGGTTCCGGGGCGAGTGAGCGGGCGAGGGCGACGCGTTGCTGCTGGCCACCCGACAGGTCCTGCACGTTGCGATCGGCAAAATCGGCGAGGTCGACAAGTTCGAGAACCTGCGGAACCCGATGGCGCGCCTGGGTGCGGCGCCCGTCGAAGCGCAGCCCAAGTTCGACATTTTGAAAGACGGTCATCCAGGGAAAGAGCGACGGCGACTGGAACATCATTACCCAGCGGTTCGACGGGCCTGTGACCAGTCTGTCGCCGATATGGACCTGCCCGACATTGGGATGGGAAAGCCCCGCCAACAGATGAAGCAAGGTGGATTTCCCGCATCCGGAGCGGCCGATCAGGGCAAGAACCTCGCCACGGTGCACGCCGAAACTGATCTCCTGCAGCACCGGAGTGCCCAAACCATAGCGATGCGAGATACCGTCTACGCGCACAAAAGGGCTGCCCTGGTCTGGGGCATCCATGCATTGCGGCGTTGAAACCGGAGTAGGGGCGAGGGCGTTCATAAGTGGCATCGCTTTCGCAATCGAACAGGTTTGTCTCATTCGTCAGGGCCGCCGCCCGCCCCGCAACCTTCCAGGAGATGCCAATCAAGAAAAAACAGATCTGTTCGATTTGTGCTGCATTTCTAAGCGGCTTTTCCGCCGGATCGCTGAAAAAATATCTGTGCTCTGCGCGACTCGTTGAGGAGCGGAAAGTTTCCCGGGGCATATTGACAAACAGGTCTGTCTTGCTAGCGAGAGGATGTACGGATTATTGCAGGTGTTCGAATGCTCGACCGTGTCCCGACCAATCCTGTTCCAGGTCCACTGAGCGACTGGAGCACAATCGGCCGTCCGGCGCGGTCCGCGCGCGAACGCATTCTGGCCGCCGCGACGGAGCTGTTTTGCCTGCACGGTTTCGCCACGACCGGAGTGGATACGATCGCCGCGCAATCGGGGGCGGCGAAATCGACGCTCTACAAGCATTTCGCCTCCAAGGAAAAGCTGATCGAGGCGGTACTGGATGCCGAAGGCGCCGCCTGGCGGGCCTGGCTCTTTACACGTCTCTCGGCGGTCGAAGGCGGACCACAGGCGCGGCTATTGGGGCTGTTCGATGTGCTGGAAGACTGGTTTTCCGACGAAAACTACTACGGCTGCCCGTTCATCAATGCGATCAGCGAGGCGCCTCAACTCGATGAGCGCACCCGCTGCCTTGCCGGCACGCACAAGGCGCATCTGCTCACCTGGCTGCGCTCGCAAGCGCTTGAACTCGGGCGCAATCCCGACGAGGTGGCCCGGGTTTTCGTCGTGCTGATAGACGGGGCGATCGTTGCAGCGCAGGCGACGCGTGATCCGATCTTCGCGCGGTCAGCGCGCGATGCTGCGGAAGCCTATCTCGCACAGTGAGCCTGCGACCGACCCACCGGGTTTAATTCTGTCGCGTCACGGCGGTCAGGGTGTCGGGCGCGCCGGGTTGCCGACCACCGTCTGTCCCGGCGCGACGTCGCGGGTGACGATCGCGCCTGCGCCGATGATGGCGTCATCGCCGACGGTGATCCCGGGCAGCAGAACGGCCGCAGCCCCGATCCAGCAGTTGCGCCCGATTGTGACCGGGCGGCCGTTTTCCAGCCCGCTGCGCCGGGTTTCGGCATCGCGCGGATGGTCGGCTGTCAGGATTTGAACGCCTGACGCGATCTGGGTCAGATCCCCGATGTCCACGCGCATGACATCCAGAACAACGCATCCGAAATTCAGGAACACCCCGTCGCCGAGCCGGATGTTGTATCCGTAGTCGCAATGGAAGGGCGGGCGAATCGTGGCGCCACTCCCCACGGCGGCGAACAATTCGGACAGAAGCGCATGCCGATCCGCGGGACTGCGCGCGACCTGCGCATTGTAGCGGTCCATCCATTCCGCCGCGCGCAGGCTGTCTGCCCGCAGTTCCGGATCGCCGGCGCGGTAGAGCTCTCCGGCAAGCATCTTCTGCTTTTCGGATCTGGCGGTCATGGTCGGCGGATGCCTCAGCTCAGATAGGTCTTCAGCGTCGCCGCTGTTCCTTTCGTGATAAGCTGTTCAAGCGCATCCGCAAAGGCCGAGCCGAAACGGACGTCCTCGGCCACATCGCCATAGACGTCGTCCATGGAGAGCCAGATCTCAGGGTCCTCGCGCGCGCGGTTGGCCCGCATGGTCAGGTTGTCCCAGTCTGGATCGTTGGGGGCGATGGGCTGCCCGGCCTCGTTATGGCCCATGCAATAGCGGCACCAAAGCGCGCTGGCGAGCGCCAGGCCGGCGACCGGGCCGCCTCGCGCCAGGTTGTCTCGCACTGACGGCACAATGAACTTGGGCTGCCTGTTCGAGCCATCGAAACATATCCGGTCGGTGGTGTCCTCGACCCGTGGATTGGCGAAACGACGCCGGATCAGCGTCAGGTAATCGCTGGTCGACGTCCCCGGAACGTCCGGAACCACGGGCAACACCTCCTCGCGTTCGACCTTGTCGAAGAACGCGCTCACAAGAGGATGCGCCATGGCCTCATGGGCATACTCGATCCCCAAAAGACTGCTGGGATAGGCAATGATCGCATGTCCGCCATTGAGGATACGGATCTTCATCGTCTCGAACGGCGCGACGTCGGTCACGAATTCCACGCCGACCTGTTCCAGGGGGGGGCGGCCATCGGTAAAATGGTCCTCCAGCACCCATTGGCGGAAGGGTTCGCAAAACACCGGACGCGTGTCCTGGAGCCCGTAACTGTCACTGAGAAGCGCCGCGCGCGCGGGCGTCGTCGCGGGGGTGATCCGGTCGACCATGCTGTTGGGAAAGGCAACCTCCGCATCGATCCAGTCGCCGAGGCCGGCGTCCTGCTCGCGCGCGATGCCCGCGACGAGACGTCGGGTGACACTGCCGTTGTGGGGAAGGTTGTCGCAACACATCACGGTGAAGGGCGCGGCTCCCGCGGCGCGGCGGTCGCGCAAACCCGCCACGATGGCGCCGAAAACCGTGCCGGGCTGGTCAGGCGCGGCGATGTCGGCGCGCAGCGCAGCGTGATCGAGATCCGGCGAGCCGGCCGCATCCAAAAAGTACCCGCCTTCGGTCACCGTCAGCGACAGGATCCGGATCGCGGGATCGCGCAGAGCTGCCCGAATCGCCTCGTGGTCAGGGGTCACCGGCACAAAGCCGGTCATCGCGCCAGAAATCCGGGCCGCCTCGGTATCGGCATCCTGCTCAAGGACGGTGAAGAGCCAGTCCTGCGCCTCCAAATCGGCGCGCATCCGTGCGTCGCCCGGCATGACGCCGGCGCCAAGGATCCCCCAGTCGAGCCCCTCACCGCGCGTCATCAGATCATCGAGATAGAGCGCCTGGTGCGCGCGATGGAAGTTCCCGAGCCCGACATGGAGGATGCCCGGACGCACCGCGCTCCGGTCGTAGGTTGGGACAGTGATGCGCGGATCGAGCGTGTGCAGCGTTGCTGCGGAGAGGGGGATCAGTTCATCCACTGGCCGCATCCACATTGGAACTGTGCGTTTCGATGCAATCGACTTTCGCGCCTATGAGGCACGATTTCCTGCCGGTCGCGTTCTCTGGCAATGCAGACCGGCCGGCGGCCCCGGCCAGTCTTTGGACGGAGTTCTTGTCCTCGAACTCAGAGAAACTCGCATCTGTACAGTTCCAATGCGCACCATCGACCACGCCGAGCGCGACGGCCTTCAAACCGGCACCGTACCTGATCAGGTCGAATCCTCCGGGCTGCGTTATCGAGATCACCGCAGCCTCGCCGTCGCGCCGCGTCATGCCATCCGAAGTCCGTCAGCGTCGAACTTGTGCAGCATATCGGCGCGCGGCGTGAGATAGACATCGTCGCCCGCACGCAGTTCGAACTCGCCGCTCACACGCACCGTCATATCCTCGGCGACGCCCGTGTCATGGACATAGAAGAACGTGTCGGAGCCCAGATGTTCGGACACGCCGACCCGGCCTTTCCAGAGCCCCTCGGTTTTCGAAACGTCGATATGTTCGGGCCGGATTCCGATGGTCGTCGCGCCATGCTTCGCGGCCTCGGGCCCGCTGATATGGTTCATCTTGGGGGAGCCGATGAAGCCCGACACGAAGAGGTTGCGCGGGTTGCGGTAGAGCTCCAGCGGTGAACCGACCTGCTCGATATTGCCGGCGCGCAGCACGACGATCTTGTCGGCCATGGTCATGGCTTCGACCTGATCGTGGGTGACGTAGATCATCGTCGTCTTGAGCCGCTCGTGCAGCTCGGAGATCTCGAGCCGCATGCCCACGCGCAGCGCCGCGTCGAGGTTCGACAATGGCTCGTCAAAGAGGAACGCCGCCGGCTCGCGCACGATCGCCCGGCCGATCGCAACGCGCTGGCGCTGACCGCCGGACAGCTGCCCGGGCCGGCGGTCGATATAGTCGGTGAGGTTCAGCACCTTGGCCGCGCCGTCGATCCGGCGATCCTGCTCGGCCTGATCGATCCCGGCCATCTTGAGCGGAAAGGCGATGTTCTTGCGCACCGACATATGCGGGTAGAGCGCGTAGCTCTGAAACACCATCGCAAGCCCGCGCTTGGCGGGAGGCGTGTCTGTCGCGTCCTCGTCGTCGATCTTGATGGCGCCGCTTGTGACGTCTTCGAGTCCGGCGATGAGGCGCAGCAAGGTGGACTTGCCGCAGCCTGACGGACCGACAAACACCACGAACTCGCCATCTTCGATCTCCAGATCAAGCGGGGGGATCACTTCGACATCCCCGAAGCTTTTACTCACCTTGTCGAGTTGGATACGTCCCATCTCTGTTTCCCCTATTTGACGGCGCCGAAGGTCAGGCCGCTGACGAGTTGTTTCTGGCTGAACCAGCCCAGGATCAGGATCGGAGCGATGGCCATGGTCGAGGCCGCGCTCAGTTTGGCGTAGAACAGACCCTCGGGGCTGGAATAGCTGGCAATGAAGGCGGTCAGCGGCGCGGCGTCGACCGCGGTGAGGTTGAGTGTCCAGAACGCCTCGTTCCAGGCCAGGATGACGTTGAGAAGAAGCGTCGAGGCAATGCCGGGGATCGCCATCGGCGTGAGGATGTAGAGCACTTCCTCCCGCAGCGTCGCCCCGTCCATGCGCGCGGCCTCCAGGATCTCGCCCGGGATCTCCTTGAAGTAGGTATAGAGCATCCAGACGATGATCGGCAGTTTGATCAGCATGATCAATCTCGCCCGTGGCCGCTCGGGAGGCGAGGATACGGCATTCTTTTTCGCGCTTGCGGATCTGGGCGCGCGGTTCGGCCTGGCCGACTGCCCGGTTTTCG
>JBCDBB010000004.1:0-48035 GCA_039184415.1 Pseudomonadota bacterium | reverse complement strand
GAGCGCGGCGCCGGTGGCGCGCGCGGCGCGGGCCGCCGCCTGGAGCGCGCGGCGCTCGGACGGCTCCAGAGGCCAGGAGCAGCCGATCTCGCCAATGAGCCCGGCGCGGATCGGGGTGCCGTCGAGCCCCTCGGTTATTTCGGCGGTGAAGCGCGCTTCGAGCGCATCGACATCCATCTGCATGACGTCCGTCGAGACGTAGCGGGCGGTGTAGCAGCCGGCGGCCGCCACCACATGAACGCCGGAGGCGCGGGCGGCCTGCGCCAGGCCCTGTGGATCGCGCGCCAGCCCGTGCACGGACTGATCGACGATCAGGTCGCCGCCATCCTCGGCGTAGCGGCGCAGTTCTGCTGCCGCGATGTCCGGGTCGGTCTGGTGGGCGTTGGCCGGATCATCATTGGAGCGGTAGTCGATCTGCCAGCGGTCCTCCGGCGCGATCGCCCGGTCGCGGTCGCCCGTGGCCCCGGGGGGGACGATATCGAACAGGATATGCTCGTGAAACATCACCTGTCCGACCTCTTCGGCAGCGATATCTCCCAGAACGGTGCGCACGCGTCCCATCCCTAGTGCTGAAGGATCTTTGACAGAAACAGGCGGGTATGTTCGCTCTTGGGGCTGCCGAAGAACTCTTCGGGCGGGGCCTCCTCGACGATGCCGCCGTCATGCATCAGAACCACGCGGTCCGCCGCGGCCCGGGCAAATCCCATCTCGTGAGTGACGACGATCATCGTCATGCCCTGTTCCGACAGGTCGATCATTACGTCGAGCACCTCCGAGATCATCTCGGGGTCGAGCGCCGAGGTCGGCTCGTCAAACAGCATGACCTTGGGCTTCATGGCGAGCGCGCGGGCGATGGCGACGCGCTGCTGCTGACCGCCGGAGAGCTGGCGCGGATAGGCGTTTTCCTTGTCGGGCAGGCCCACGCGCTGCAGCAGCTCCCGCGCCTCGCTCCGGGCCTCGGCCTTGTCGCGCTTGAGAATGCGCACCGGCGCCATTGTGATGTTGTCGATCACGCTGACATGGGGAAAGAGATTGAAGTTCTGGAAGACCATGCCGAGGTCGCGCTGCTGACGGGCGATCTGCGCGTCGCGGAGCGGGATATGTTTGCCGTTCTTCTCGCGAAACCCCATCAGGTGGCCCGCCGCACGGATCGTGCCCCCGTCGATCGTCTCAAGCTGGTCGATGCAGCGCAGAAGCGTGCTCTTGCCGCTGCCGGAGCGGCCGCAGATCACGACGACCTCGCTCTTGCGGACGGTGAGCGAGACGCTTTTCAGCACATGGTGGGCGCCGAAGGATTTCTGCACCTCCTCGATCACGACCACCGGATCGCCGAGGGTCTTGGCCGCGACACGGCGCAGGGGCGGGGCGGGAAGCTCTTGCTCGGTCATCTGATGCCCCTCCTCATGCCGGTCCGGCCTTGTCGACGACCTTCTCCAGCTCTTTCCGGGCCTCCGGAGAAATGGCCGCCGCGGGGCCGAAGGGTTTCTCGTAATGCGCCTCGATCCGCACCTGGATCACGCTCCAGATCGAGACGAGGATGAGATACCAGATCGCCGCGACGGAATAGGCCTCGAGCACGCGGAACTCGATCTGCGCCAGCATCTGGGCGTTGCGCATCAGCTCTTCCATGGAGATGACCGAGGCCAGCGAGGTCGTCTTGAGCATCCCGTTGAACTGGTTGCCGAGCGGCGGAATAATCGTCCGCGTCGCCTGGGGCAGGATCACGTAATACATGCGCTGGCGCCAGGTCATGCCGACGGATCGCGCGGCATCGTTCTGGCCCTTGTCCACCGACATGATCCCGGCGCGGATGATCTCGGCGAGATAGGCGCCTTCGTTCAGCGCCAGGCCCAGAATCGCGGATTCGATGACGTTGAGGCGAATGCCCAGTTGCGGCAGGCCGGTATAGATGATGACGAGCTGGATCAGGATCGGCGTTCCGCGGAAGAGCCAGATGTAGAACTCTGCGATCCAGCGCAGCGCGCGGTTGCCATACATCTTCATCATGGCGGCGAGGATACCGAGGCCCAGTCCGAGCACCATCGAGACGACGCTGAGCCAGACGGTCGTCCAGGCCCCCTCCAGCATCAGCCCGTTGGTCATGTAGTCGAAGAAGTAGGTCCAGCTCCAGTTCACCGGGGTCTCCTGCCTGCGGTGCCGTACCGGCGCCGTCCCAGAACCCCGGCGCCGCACGGGGCGCCGGGGCGGTTGCGTCTATCGCCTCGAGAGCCGGGGCGGCCGCGGCTCACTCGGGCGCGTAATAGACGGCGATGTCGCCGCTATAGTCGTCCCAGAACTGGATCTGCGTCGCGCCATAGGCGCTCATCATCTCGTTGTAGGTGCCGTCCTCGACCATGTCGCGCAGCACTTCGGCCACGGCGTTGGCCAACACCTCGCCGGTCGCACCGTCGAAGCCGAAAGAGGAAGGCAGACCCGGGTTCAGGCCCGAGGCGCCCACCGAAAATGCGCCGCGTTCGGCATAGTAGGCGGCGGTGGCGTCGGGGCCGAACACGGCCTTGACCTGCCCGGCGCCCAGAGCGGCGAAGGCCTCGGCGAAGGTGTTGAAGGCCTGGATATCCATCGATTCCATGCCGTTGGCGACCTGTTCGTCGTTGATTTCCCGGATCAGGGCGTCGGCGAAGCCGGCGATCTCGGTGGCGACGGGCTGTCCGGCGAGATCCTCATAACCCTGCACGCCCATCGGGTTGTCGCGTTCGACCACGATTGCGAGCGCGTTCACGACATAGGGGACCATGCGCATGATCTTTGCGCGGTCGGGATTGTAGTACATGCCGGTATTGATCATGTCCCAGCGTTTGTTCGCGACGCCGGGGATCTGAACCTCGAAGCCGACATTCATGTAGACGGGCTCCAGGCAGAGCCGCCGGGCGATCTCGTTGCCGAGGTCGGGATGCAGGCCCTGGAGGTTGCCGTCGCTGTCGATGAACTGACGGGGCGGGATCGTCGCGTTGATCGACATGGTCAGCTTGCCGGGTTCGATCGTGGGCAGGTCCTCGGGGCAGTCCTGCGCCGCCGCCGCGCCGCCGGTGAGGGAGAGGCTGAGAGCGAGAAGGCCGAACGTGAGATGCTTCATGACAGGGTCCTTTCTGTTGGGAATGTGGCGGGCCCTTGCGGAGCCTCTTGCTTCATGCTCGCGATCCTGGGGCGCTGCCGCACCAGTCGGTGACGATGGCGGCGGTCACATCGACCATCCGCAGGAAATCGGCCAGATCGATCCATTCATCATGGCGGTCGTTCTGGGACAGGTCCCCGCCCAGGCAGCCGAGCCCGACACAGGGGATGCCGGCCTCGACGATCGGGTTCCGGATGTCCGAGGAGGTATGCATCGGGTTTACCTGGGGCGCGTCGCCGGTGATCCGCGACACCGCCGCGGCCGCCGTCTTGTAGAGCGGATGCCCGGCCGTGACCTCGCCGCCCGTCACCCCTGTGAGCCAGGTGATCTCGGGCGGATGGTCGCGCAGCCAGGGGTCGCGGGCCGCGGCGCTTGCCACGGCGGCGGAGATCTCGGCCTGGATCTCTTCCAGCGTCTCGCCCGGAGGGAAGGAGACGGCGCCTCCCAGGGCGCATGTCTCGGCGATGCGCGACAGGCGGCGCATCTCTCCGCAGGAGATATTGGAGATATGGATGTTGGTTGCGCGTCCCACCTCGGCCTCGATCAGCGGGTGGCGGACGCGTGCGGCGCGGTCTTGGGCGAGCTCCATCAGCGCCGCGCGAATGATCAGCGCCTTGTCGATGGGGTTCTCGGCCCGGTGCGAGAAGGCGGTGTGCCCGGGCTCCGTGGTGTCCGGCGCGCGGCCCGCGACATCGATCCGGAACTCGAGCTGACCGGAGGCGACGGCCTTGATTTCGCGCATGCCGACACCGGACTCCGCCGGGTGCAGGTAGAGCGAGGCATCGGCGGAGAGGCCGTCATGGAGCAGGGCGGCGACGCCCCGCGCATAGCGTTTCGACGGGGTCGAGGCGAAAACGGCGCGGCCCAGGGGACCATTGACGGCGGCGGCCTTTTCGATGGCGAGGACCGCTGCGGCACAGCCTGCCAGATCGTCGGCCACGCCCCAGCCATAAAGCCGCCCGCCGTCGATCTCTCCGGCGAACGGGTCGTGCGTCCAGGCCGATGTGTCTGCGACCGGCTCACCATCCGGATGGGCGAACATCAGAAGGCTGGGACGTGCCGGATCGCCGGGCAGGGTGCCAATGACGGCGCTGCGGCGTTCCGGGTTGCGCGCCGTGTCCAGGGCGAACTCGCCTTTCACCGGCACCTCGGCGGGGTCGTAGGGATGCGCCTGCACATCGCAGCCGGCAGACTCGAGCCGCCGCGAGATCACATCCTGTACGCAGGCTTCGCCGCCGGTCTGGGCAGCTACGAGCTCACGCAGGAGACTGATGGCCGCGTCTCTCTGATCCACAAAATTCCCTGTCGCGTCTTTTGGATACCGACGGTATACAGACATTGAGAGCCAGATCGCCGATTCAGGCAAGGCTATTCTTCGTGCCGGCCGCGAAACGGCGGTTCGGGTTACTGGCACTCTGGGGCGTGACGTGAATTCTGATGCGTCGCTATGCAGGACTGGTCGCGTATTGGGCGGCATGAGAAAAGGAAGCGCCATGGGCGGATCAGCGCGCGACCCCGAGGCAACGCTGACAGGGCACCGGGCGGGCGCCCTGAGCGGCCCCCCGGCCACCCTCTCGGAAAAGGCTTACCGGGCGATCTCACGGATGATCCAGGAACGCGCGCTGCCGAGCGGGCAACCCATCGTGGAGCAACAGCTTGCCGAGCGGCTGGGGATCTCACGCACGCCGCTCCGCCAGGCGCTGCAGCGGCTCGAAGGCGAGGGGCTTTTGCGCAAGGTCGAGAGCCGCTCTTACGTTGTCCGGAAGGTGGAGCTGAAGGAGTATCTTCAGAGCCTCAAGGTGCGCGAGATCCTGGAGGCGGAGGCCGCCGCCCTGGCCATCGGCCGTATCGACCCCGCAGCCATTGCGCGCGCCCATGCCAACCTGCGAGACGTGCGTGCGCGCGAGCCCTATGACATGCTGGCCCACTGGCAGTCCGATGACGAGGTACATGACCTCTTCATCTGCGCCTGCGGGAACCTCGTGATCCGCGATCTGCTGCATTCGCTGCGCGTGACCACGAAGCTGTTTGAGATCGAGCGCCTGTCCGAACGCCTTGAACCCGACAGCCGGCAGCATGAGGCGATCCTCCGCGCGCTCGGCGAAGGCGACGCCGAGGCCGCCCGTGTCGCCGTCGTGGCGCATCTGCGCTCCTTGTTCGATTTCGCCATCGGCGCGATCTAGACCGCCGTCTGTCGGTCGCCGGCCCCGGGTTTGCCGCCTGATAGCAGCGTGGGAGCTCGCGAAGTCGCGGTTCGATTTTGCTTGCGCCAAACACACCGTTTGCCCCCGTGGAGCACCTATCCCGTCGGACAGGCGGCAAATCAACAGTCCACACTAGAGGTCAGGAAAGTGGCGCAGCCCTGAACGGATGCCCCTTTTTTAACGCAGCCCCGGCATTGCAGGACGTTCCCTTTGTGGCGTGAACGTGATCAGATTAACGCAACGGGGATCAAGGCATATTGCACTCGAGGCGTTAATGGCGATTTCGAAAGACGAAATTGGACCCTCTTCCTACGTCTATGTGTGTGCCGAGGAGCTCAACCTGGAAGATTTAGAGAAAGAGCTTTTGTCCAAAAGAATTCGCTATCAAAGAATTTTTATCGATGAATTACCGATCTCTTCCAAAAGGGAAGACCGCGAGGCGTTTGTTCATCTGATGCGCTCCCTGACATCCGGCGACAAGCTATATGTACCCAGCCTTGGTTCGCTTGGTCCCATACTCAGAGACGTCTTGCATTCGATATGGCACTTCAAGAATAGCGGGGTGTCACTCTACTGCATGCAGATGACCCCGGTGGACCTCACCTCGTCGGCGGCGCGGGAGATAATCTCTACGCTTTCCTGTGCCTTGGAGATCTGTTGTGACGAGTAGAGAGTTGTAGAGAGTTGCGCGCGGACCGGACGTTGCGCGGGCGAACGCAAATGCTGTGCCTTTGGCAAAACGCAAGGCTCGCAAGTCGTTTTTGCAATGCGTGTTGGGATTAATAAGCCTCCCGAATCGGTTTTCTGTATCAACCTGCACGCAGCGGAAAAAGAAAGTCGATTCCGTAGATCGACGTTCACCAAGACGATTTATTTCGGGCACCTGACAGATTTCGAGCGTAGCGCGACGATAATTTGATACTGTTTGTGAAGGCTGGACTTAAAAACAATATAAAATGCTGTATGAAATTTGTAATTGCGCGCGAGAAAAGTTTTGCCGATATGTCGTTTGCCTCATTTTTGGTCAGAGAGGTGACTTGCCATTGATGTAAACACTGTATGCTTTGTGGACAGCATTTTCCCTTTTCGCTTCATGCAAAATGGTTAAGGAAGTAAAGTAGAGCTGCAATCGCCTCGTTCCTCGGAGAAGCCTTCATGTTGCGTCCTGGTCAGATCCGGCCAAACGAAGGACAGTATAGCGCCAGCCTGTCGCTGCTGGGGCCCTTTCGGCTGTGCGATCCGGACGGTCAGGATCGGACGCCGGCCTCCCCGAGACATCAGGCGATCCTGGCGATCCTGGCCCTGGCGCCGAACTGCACGGTCTCGCGCGCGAAGCTGCAGGACATGCTCTGGGGAGAGAAGGAGCCGAGACGGGCGGCGCAGAGTTTGCGGACCGCCCTGCATGCCCTCAAGGCTGAACTGAAGGATTTCGATGCACCCTTGCTCGAGATCGACGCAAAGAACGTGCGGCTGAATGAGGCCGCCGTCGCCATCGATGTTCTGGAGATCGAACGGCGGGGCAGCGATGCATTGCCGGCCCACTTCAAGGCGTCGCCGCCGGACGTTCTGGAGGGCATCAGTTTTCGGGGTCAGGAGGCCGAGGAATTCGAAGACTGGCTTCGAAACCACCGCGCCTACTGGCTGAACTTCATCGAGCAGTTGCGCGACGAAGACGAGGACGCCGTCACCGTCGAGCTGCATGACCGCGCCCCAAGCCAGGGCACGCAACTGGTTTTGGGCGACCCGTCCGCCTACACGGAGATGGACTGGCCTGTTGTCGGCCTGCTGCAACCCGCCGTCTTTTCTCAGTCGATCCAGGCGCAGTTCGTCGGAGAGGCGCTTGTGGATCAGATCGCCGACGGTCTGCGGGAATATCTCGGCGCGCGCTGCTACGATTACCGCGATCTCGCACAGGAAGCCGATCACCACGAGATTGCGACCCGGCAGCCGGACGTCTGCCTTTTCCTGAAGATTTACGAGGAAGGCGGGCTTCTTTTCCTGCGCACCGGCGCCTTGCGGGGCGCCTCGCAGGAGTTGCTCTGGACGGTGAATTGCAGAAGCCTGCCGGCACGCATCGGGGCAGAGACCGATCCCGAGATCCTCGCCTTTGTCGGCGAAACTGTCGAACGGGTTGCCGAGACCCTGTCGATGCGGAACCAGCTGGATTCCGAGGAACCGGTCAGCCCGTATCATGCGCTCAACGCGATGTTCCAGCTCGACCATTCCGCCTTGGCCGGGCTGAGGGCGCGGCTTGAAGACAGCTGGCGGCGGTCCGGGAAACCCATCTATCCGGCGCTGCTTGCCTATCTCAATACGTTTTCGGTCGGGGAACACTGGCGGCCGTTCGACGGCCAGGTGCGGGAGGAGACGCGCGCGCTCATCGACAGTGCCGATGATACGGGACGCAGCGGCGGGCTGACCCTTGCCCTTGCGGGTCACGCGAAAGGGTATGTGCTGCACGATCGCGAAGGCGCAGCCGACCTGCTGGAACGTGCAATCAAGCTCGCGCCGCAATCCGCATTCTGCTGGGATCACCTTGCCCTGCATCATATGTATGGCGCCGAGTATCGGGAGGCGCAACAAGCCTCGTCACTTGCGTTAAAACTGGGCGCTCTCAGTCCTCTACGGTTCACTCTCGAAACAACTCAGTGCATGATCAATGTCCTAGAGGGGCGATATACCGAGGCGAGCACCCTGGGGATGCGGGTCCTGTCTCGGCGACCGAAATTTGGAGCGGCATTGCGATATACGACAATCAGTTTGGCGCATCTGGGGAGCGCGGAACGGGCCTATGACTATCTGCGCAGGATCTGGGAGATGGACCCGGATTTCTCCGTGGAATGGGTCAAGGAAAACCGGATGGCCGTGCAGGACAAGACCGCCAAAGAGATACTTGAAATCGGTTTGAAAAACGCCGGCGCCTAGCGCGGCGATACGAGGAATGCGAGATGAATCCGTTTAGCCAAATGCTGTCCCAGACCACCCTGCTGGCGGTCGGAGAGACGTTCGAGCTGGTGGCGAAGAACCCCGCGGCACAGCCGATCCCGGTGCCCCTGGCGCCCCAGGTGCAGACAAGCTTTGCGGATTTGCCGCCAGGATCAGGCAGTGCGTCGTCGATGCTCAATCGCAACCGGAACCGGAACCGGAATCGCAACCGGAATAGAAACAGAAATCGAAACCGGAACCGGAACAGAAACCGGAACTTCGGCGACGACGCCGGCGCGGTGTTCGCCCAGGGCGGCGACGACATTCTGCTGCCATGGCGGGAAATCGGCCTGTTGCACCAGCACTTGAAGGAGTGGGTCGACTTGCCCGTGGACCCGCCGCCCTCGATCGCCGATCTGAGGCATTACACGGGCGAGCTGCTGGTCAAGCAGAAGAAGCTTCAGACCACTGAAGAGGCGGGCCGGCGCGAGGAAATCCTTCGCGAACGCTCGTTGGAGCTTTCGGGATATCTCGGCCCGCTCGGCGTCGAGGATGGCGGCGGCTACCCCAACACCACGGCGCTTTTTCTGATCATCGCGCGCCTCTGTGAAGAGATCGGGCTGCGATACAAGGACCGCTATGACGCGTTACGGCCGAGTATCGTCAACCCCCGTCTCGAACCTTTCATCGCAAACCCGGCCCATGCCGCCTACCCGTCGAACCACTCATTTCAGTCCCACGCGATCGCCTATGTGTTTTCGCGGGTCGCACCGGAGCATCCCGGAATAGTGGATCTGTTTCTGAGCGCGCGGCGCATCGCTGAAAACCGAGAATGGGCCGGTGTGCACTATCCCGCAGATACCGCGGCAGGCCGAAAACTGGCCCGACTGATGACCCCGATATTCGAGGTCGTGCTGGAAGAACAGATGCTGCTGGCACGCGCGGAATGGACCTGAGGAATTTCAGATGACCAATGACATTATCGACGGATCGGCGCCCGGGAGCGGGGTCTACAAACCCTTCAAGGCGCTTTGGCACCTGCGGGACATCGGTGTCCTGGAAGACCTGGAAACTTACAACTCCCCCGCCTGGGACACCGCCCATGCGCGCGTCGGGGATGGAGATAACCGCACGCGTGTCGCAATGATCGACACGTCGGTCACCGCGCGTCACCCCAATCTCGAAGGTGCCATCGCCGAAGATCTCGGCATGGACTTCTTTTGCAGCAGGTTGGGAATCCCCGGCAAAACCGACAGCGCGCGTCTGAAGAAGCTCGTCAAGGGCGACAGTCATGCGCTACCGGGGCATCTGCCGTCCGGAGCAAAGGACCTTTGGGATGCCTTGATTGGCTCCGTAAAGGATATCGTGGAATCCTCTCCTGATGAGACCGGGTATGCCTCCAAGGTGCAGGCGGCCACGCGGCCGAGCTTTTCGGCCCACGGAACGGCGATGGCTGGCCTGATCGGTGCCCGCCCTCGCTCTGCCGGCGACAGCAAGATCGCAAAGCTGACGCCGGATGCGGCCTTCGAGACCAATCTCGGCTTTTCCTATGCCGGGGTCGATCCCTTCTGCGAGGTCGTGCCGATCTCCACCAATTTCGATCCCGAGCCGGAACAGCTCATTCTGACGATCCTCTACTCGGTGCTCATCGAGGCGCATGTCATCGTTCTGGCGCGCGACTTTCCGACACCCAAAAGCCTGCTGCTGGACGGCGACGAAGCATCGCAGGAGGAGCTGAGCGAGGCTCTGGGCGTTGGCCTGCGAGACGAGGAAGTGGAGGGCTGGGCGCTCCTCGAAGATCTGCTTCTCAAGGTCTCGGACCGGATTCCCATCGTCTGCGCCGCGGGGAACGGAGGCGATGACAATGTGCTCTATCCCGCCTCGCTGGCGAAGGCCGACAATGGTATTCTGAGCGTTGGCGCCCGAACGGCCCTGAAGCGCCCGGCGAGCTACACCCCGGTCTCGGACCGCATCACGATCTATGCGCCGAGCGGGGATGGTGAACGTCTGGACCGGGGCATGCAGCGGGTCGACACCGCGAGCGTCAACTACCGGCCCGAGGATCATTCCGGATCCTACAGAAAGGATCTCCAGACCCATATGGGTCTGCCTGACACTGGCGCTGCGGTCCCGTCGCTGAGTGCCTTCTCTCCGCTCGATCTGGTGTCGACGGACGTACCGGGGCGTGCGGGCTACAATTCGAGCGCCTTCTCGAAGGTCTTCGGCGACGGGCAGGAGATCCTCGATTACCGCTCCTGCTTTTGCCGGTTCAGCGGGACGTCGGGAGCGGTCGCGGTGGTGGCGGGCCTGATCTCGCTTGCCGTGTCTGCCGGAAAGGCCAAGACCGGCGGAACGGGCGAAGGCAAGGCGCTCAAGGCCAAGCTGAGCAAAGGGTTGGCGAGCGACTACGAGACGGCAATGCCCGCGTTGGACTGGAGCCCCTTCGAGACCTAGCGAAGGCTGGTCTGATGTCTTTCGGGCCGTAGGGCGTTGCGACGAACCGAGGTTCCGTCGCTGCCTTGATGCCGGCGGAGCGCTCCATGTTTCGCGTGCGCGCCAGCTGCGTGGTACGACCGGCATAGTGGCGCGCGCATCCCGTATTGGATGCGATCGGCCTCCGTGCCGGAGGGCTCTCAATCCGCCCGGGATCACGTGGGTCGTCGGGTGAGCCAAGGCTTCCCGCCGCGCGTCCCCGACCAGCTGTTTCGATCACCCCGCGTCGCAGGGCTCGCCGCTTTCCGGGTCGCGTCGGCCGGAAAGTTGGAGCAGATTTGGAGACCAGCGCGCTCGTCCGGTCGGGCGACCGGAGACAGTCAGGGAGAAGATCATGTCGGAGCTGCTGCAGGCCCTGCGGGCGTTTGACGGCAAAGACACATCGCAGCTCTCGGAGCTCCGCGCGCGGTTCGGCGACAGCGCCGGTTTTCTTGGCGATCTCGCCACGCATGTCGGTGCCCCGGAGGGGTCTGTATCGGACGGTGCCACCTGGTTGATTAAGGACTGCGCCGAGGCGGGCATGTGCCCGGGACCGTCCGAGACACCTGCAATCCTGGCGCGACTCGATGCGGTAACCAGCTGGCAATCCGCGCTGCATTTGTGCCAGACGGCGGCGTTTTTCGCGTTCTCGACGGCCGAGGCCCGGCAGTTTGCCGATTGGGCGTCGCGGTTTCTCGACCACAAGCGCCCGTTCCTGCGCGCCTGGTCGATGAGTGCGCTTCAAGAGGCCGCAGCGCAGGCCCCGGAGCTGCGTCCACGGGCCGTCGCGGCACTGGCGCGCGCCGAAGCCGACGCCTCGGCATCCGTGCGCGCCCGTGCCCGAAAAGTGAGAGCCGCGCGCGATACAAGCGCCCGGGCACGGACCTGATGCGCAGCTTCGTCGCGACCGGCGGCCCCGGCGCGTCGCCCCGACATGCCTGCCACCCGCGCAACGCGGCAGCTCAGCTATGATCAACGCGCTTCGACCGAGGGCGGCTTGCCAGCGGCACGGATCGGCCTGTAACTCATCGCTTTCGAGGCCGAGCTGTCGGCATCATGTTCCTTTAGGCTTTTGGAGATGACGCAGAGATGGACAGGCCTCCGATTTTAAGACGGTGTACCCTCACGGCGACAGTCACCCTGGCCATCGCCGCCGCGATCGGCGGAGCCGCGCTGCGCCCGGCCTGGGCGAGCGAGCCGTCCTTCGACTGCAGCGCGACCGGTCTCAGCGCGACCGAACGGACGATATGCACGACCCCGGCCCTCAGCCAGCTCGACCGTCGGAATGCCGAAGCCTACGAACGTGTGTTCAATGAGGATTTCCTGGACAATCCCGCCCAGCTTTCGGCGGTGCGGGGTGCCGTCCGGCAGCAGGAGAAAGCCTGGATCACAGAGCGAAACGGCTGCGGCGCTGAGGTGGCCTGTATCAGCGACGCCTATCAGAAGCAGATCGCCTACCTGACCGCAATTCTGCCGGCTGGCACGGGCGCCGCGAAGGTCTGCACTGCGGAGGATGTGAGCTTGCTCGTCGGTGTGCCAGATGCCGCCATGCACCATTCGGGCACTCCTTTCGGCTTTGCCAATGCCGGGGACAGGGCCTGCACGCTCGATGGGTACCCGATGATCGTTCTCTATGACGAGAGCGGCGCGCCGCTGTCCGCCATCACGCAGAGCAATGAGACGTCGAGCTATCTCTTTTCCAGCACCGGGATCGAGACGGTCATCCTCGATCCGGGCGAGGTCGCAGGGTTCGGGATCGAGTTTCTCAGCTCCACCGGCGACACACCCTGCACGGGGTTTTCGACCATCGCGGCATTCCCGCCGGGCGCTGATCCGGCGACGGCGAACAGCGGTCTCGTCTCCCTGTCCTGGGGCGGCGCCTATTGCGGGTCCATGACAGTGCTGCCGATCCGCGAGGGCGCACTGTCGCAGTCGGACTACTGAGCCGGGCTGGTCCGTCGGAGTCCGTCGCGACGCCTGCCAGGCAGATGCCGTCCAATGCGCGCGTCGGGACCATCGGCCGACCGCCCTCTGGTGCGCCCACGCCCCGGGCCACGTATCGCATTGCCTAGGCCGGTGGTTTCCGGTGCTGCTGGATGATCCTGAGCCGCAGGCTCCACCAGATCAGCCCATGAGCCGGCGCTGCAGTTCGGGGTCGGGCAGGGCGCACATGTCGCTCCGCCCGAAGCGGTAGCGGTTGCGCGCGAGCCGGCGGTAGAGCCATTCGCGCAGAGGTCGGGGCAGGATTCGCATGGGGGAGGCGAGCCGGCCGGCACCGCCCAGGCGCTCGCCGATGCGTATGATCGCGTCCATGCCCGACCAGGCCTCTCCGTCATTGAGGTAGAGCCAGGTCTCCGGGTCGCTTGGGTCTAGCCCGTAGTGACGCACGAGCGCCTCGCCGATCGGCGATTGCACCGGGCAGATGCGAAACTCGCCCTTGCGGTCCAGCCGAGAGATCGAACGCGCGCCCCAAGAGCAGAGCGCGCAGTCGCCATCCATCACCGCGATCGGTCCGCCATCTTCGAATGCCGGCACGTCCGGATCATCCCGGTAGGCATGTTTGGCGCGGGGTGCGAGGTCGGCCATCTCGGTCTCCTTGGGTGATCGGCGCGCGGTTTGCGTCGTCCGGTGGCGCGACTTTAGCCGGCGTCGCGCCAATGTGCGATCCCGAGCCGCGACCACACTGGCCGGTCCGGCTAGACCCGCAGCACATGGACCGGCAAATTGAGTTCCAACAAGACGCCCGGCGGCGCTAGCCCGCGCCCTGTCGTGCTTCGGCCCGGGCGCGCGCCCAGAGCGATGCGGCGGCCTGCTCGGCGGCTTCCAGTACGGCCATCCTGTCGACGCGCACAGGCTCTCCGCCCGCAACGACGACCTCGCCCCCGACGATCACCATGTCCACATCGCGGCCCTGGCCGGTATGAACGAGTGTGCCCAGCACATCGGTCATGGGCCGCAGGTGCGGGCGGCGAAAATCGAAAAGCACCAGATCGGCGCGCTTGCCAACCTCGATGGAGCCGAGGTCCGCCTCCAGCCCGAGCGCGCGGGCGCCGCCGATCGTTGCGGCCTCAAAGACGGTGGCGGGCTGCCAGCGGTCGGTGATGCGCCCCTCCTGCAGCCGCCCGGTGGCCAGTGCCCACCGCATCAGCTCCACCATATCGGCGTGCATGTTGTCGGTGGAAAGCGCGAGGCTGGCGCCTGCGCTGCGCAGACGGTCCGTCGGAGCATGGGTCCCGTGGGTCAGGTTGCCCTTGGCGATATGCGCGATGTGCATGCCGGCGCGGCCGAGCCGGTCGATATCGCCATCCGTGACATGGATGCAGTGCGCGCCGATCAGGCGGTCGTCGAGAAGACCGACCTCGTCGAGCAGTTCGGGCGGGGTCATCCCGTCGCGCTCGCGGATGAAATCGACCTCCAGCCGGCTTTGGGAGACATGCGTGTTGATGCGCAACCCGTGGGCGTCGCGGAGCGCGCGGACCTCGCGCAGCAGATCGGGCGTGCAGGTGTCAGGCGCGTGGGGGGCGAGCACCACACCGGTGCGCAGGCTTTCCGGGTCGTGGAAGCGCTGAACCAGATCGGCGGCAAGCCCCAGCGTGTGTGCGCCGATCGCAGGATCGTACTGCCAGTCGCCCAGATGCACACGGGAGAAATCGACATCGTGAATGCGCCCGCAGCCCCAGGCGCGGATTCCGGTGGCGGCCATCGCGGCCAGCGCGACCTCCTGATGCACGAAGCTGTCATTGATCAGAGTGGACCCGAAGCAGAGCGCCTCGAGCGCGCCGAGCTGTGCCAGCGCGGCCGCTTCTTCGGTAGAAACGTCATGGCCGTGGGGCACGCCCATCGTGTAGGCGGGCGCGAAGCCCATATCCTCGGCCACGCCGCGCGCCATGCTCAGAGTCGCGTGGGTGTGGACATTGATGAAGCCCGGCGTCAGCACACAGCCGTCGCCGTCGATGACGGTTGTCTCGGGTGCGATGCGGTCCGGTGCGCGGTCATGGAGTGCTGCGATACGGTCGCCACGGATCTCGACCCAGCCGGCTTTCAGGTAGGGCCGGGCAGGATCGGAGGTCAGGATCTGGGCGCCGGCGATGAGCAGATCGGGGGTCATGGGCGGACTTTCAGTAGCCAAAGAGGCCGGGCAGCCACAGCACCAGCGACGGGAACGCGACACAGAGGCCCAGCACCCCGAACTGCAGCGCCACGAAGGGCAGAACCTCGCGCGTGATCGTGCCGATGGGCACCCGGGTGATGCCGCTCATCACGAAGAGCAACACGCCCACGGGCGGGGTCATCATGCCCACGACGAGGTTGTACATGAAGAGAAACCCGAAAAAGAGTGGGTCGATCCCGTAGCTGAGCGCCAGCGGCGCGAAGAGCGGCACCAGCATGATGTAGGCGGCGTTGGACTCGATCAGCATGCCCACGACCAGCAGCATGACCATCACCAGCGCGATGAAGACCATCGGATTGGCGGTGACGCCCTGGATGAAAGAGGACAGCCGCATCGGGACCAGATCAAGCGTGAAGACGAAGGTGACGACCGCGGCAAAGGCGATGAGCGCGCCGACCATCGCGGCCATGACCGCGGCGCGAAAGAGACAGCCCGGCAGGTCCGACAGCTTCAGCCGCCGCGTGATGAAGAGCCCGACAAAGAGCGCATAGACCACGGCAATGGCCGCGCCTTCGGTGGCGGTAAAGACCCCGCCGACGATGCCGCCGACGACGATGACCGGCATCAGCAGGATCAGGCCCGCGCGGCGGGTCTCCACCAGAGCGGTGCGCATCGAAAAGGGCGTGCCGCTGAGCGCATAGCCGCGGCGTTTGGCGATGAGCGTGGCCAGCGCCATGAAGCCCAGCGTCAACAGGATACCGGGCACGATCCCGGCCATGAACATGCCGCCGACGGAAACGGACGATCCGGCCATGAGCGCATAGACGATCATCGCGTTCGAGGGCGGGATGACCGGGCCGAGATTGGCGGCGGAGGCCACGATGGCGCTGGAATAGCCGGCCGGGTAGGTCTTGCGCAGCGCCGGCACCAGGGTCGTGCCGAGCGCGCTGGCCGATGCCACGGCGGCGCCGCTGACGGAGGCGAACACCGTCCCGGCGAGGATCGTGACATGGGCCACGCCGCCCTGCACGCGCCCGACCAGCGAATTGGCAAAGCCGATCAGCCGGTCGACGATGCCGGCCTTCACCATCAGTTCGCCCGCGAGCATGAACAGCGGGATCGCCATCAGCGGGAAGGAGTTGACCGCGAACATCATGCGCTGCGGCACGACCACGAGATCGAATCCGCCGGAATAGAGCGCCGCGACCGCGCCGATCCCGATGGCAAAGGCCAGGGGCGCGCCGATGATTGCGAAGACCGCGAAGAGAGACACGGCCAAGGCGCTCACAGGCGGGCTTCTTTCCAGGCATCTTCGCCCCAGACCCCGCGCCCGCCGAGCGCAAAGAGCGCCAGGTGCAGGCAGGCGTGTACCGCCGCGATGAAGACCGGCACGTAGTAGAGCGCCGCGGTGACGGGCAGCGTTGGCATCAGTTCGCCCCACTTGTCCGCCGCGGCCCCATAGGCCGTGACGGCGACCGTCGCCATGAGCGCCAGCCCGGCCAGGGCCGAGGTCCGCTGGAGCAGGTCCTGAACCATGCCCGGGCAGACCCGAACCACGACATCGATGCCGACATGGATGCCGCGCCGGATGCCGTGGGGGATGGCGAGGAAGATCGACCAGACGAAGAGCAGACGCGACAGTTCATCGGCCGCGTCAATAGAGGAACTCATGACATAGCGCTGGAACACCTGGGCCGAGACCAAGAGCGCCATGCCTGCCATGGTCGCGACGATCGTCCAGCGCGACAAGGCGTCGAGCCCGTCAACGAGGGTTCGCAAAGCCATGACAGGGCCGGTGAGGGCCGGCCCCGTCGGTGGAGGTGTCCCCTGGCTCACTCGGAGACCTTGGTGAGTACCAGATCGATCACCACCGGATCGACGCGGGCCTTCAGGCCTTCGGCGATATCGACGGTGGCCTCACGCAGGCGGGCGCGTTCTTCGTCGGGGAGCGGATCATACTGCATACCCTCGGCCACCAGCAGCTCTCGGAACTCGAGGTCGAGCTTTGCGGCCTCGGCGCGCTGCCACTCGATGGCCTTGCGCATGGCGGTCCGAACGGCCTCCTGATGCTCCGGGCTGAGGGAATTGAAGATGTCTGCGTTGGCAACGACATTGATGAAGTCGAAGAAATGTCCGGTGTCCGACAGGAAGTCCTGCACCTCGAAGAAGCGGCGCGTGTAGATGATGTTGTAGGGGTTTTCCTGCCCGTCGAGCACCTTCTGCTGCAAGGCGGAATAGAGCTCCGAGATATCCATCGGCTGGGGGTTGGCGCCGATGGCGCGGAACGTGTCGAGATGGACCTCGTTGGGCTGCAGCCGGATATCGATGCCCTCGAAATCCTCCAGCGCGACGAGCGGCCGGGCGCTGTTGGTGGCGTGGCGGAAGCCCAGTTCCATATAGCCCAGATTGACGAAGCCCTCTTCCAGAAGGGCCGCATCCATGACCTCGCCGACCTCCCCGTCCATCACCTCGAAGGCCTTTTCGCGGCTGTCGAAGAGGAAGGGCAGGCTCACCGCTTCCAGCTCGGGCACCGATCGGGTGAAATAGGCGATCGAGGTGAAAACGGCGAAGATGGCGCCGGAGCGGACCTGGTCGACATTCTCCTGGGCGCCGCCGAGCTGCATGGCGGGGAAGTTCTGGACGAGGATCTCGCCATTGGTGAGCGTTTCGACCTCTTCCTTGAAGATCTCCATCGCGCCGGTGGCGGTGTGTTCCTCGGGGAAGTTGCCGGCGACGCGCAGGGTGGTCTGGGCCGAGAGGCCGCTGGCCAGAATGGAGACGCCCAAGGTGAGACCGAAAAGGCGTTGGATCGTTGGTGTCATGGGATGGTCCTTTCCCTGTCAGGTGAGGAGTTGGCGGCGGGGACGGAGGGTCGGCGCAGGCTGCCGCGCGGACATGCGCCGGAGGCGGCCCGGAGTGGGCGGGCCGGTCGGGTCGTTGGGATAGGGGGCGGTGAGAGTGCTGCGCATACCGGTAACCGCCGGCCACGGGCGGTGCCTGATAGGGGCTGCGAGGGCGGGGGGTGCGCGCCTCATGGCGTTCTTTCCCGGGCGAAGCGGTGCGTCAGCGCGGCGGGCAATCCTGTCGCGGCTTTTGCCAGCGGCTTGGCGTGCCGGCGTCCGAAACTCTCGGCGCCCGTCATGGAGAGGAGCGCGACGGTCTGCGCCGTGGCGGCCGATATCGGGTCGAGGACGATGGCATCGACATGCTGCCGGATCTGGGCCTCCATGCCCGCAAGCGGCGCGCCGCCCAGGATCACGACATCGGCGCCGTCCTCTTCGACCGCGCAGCGGCAGAGCGCGATGAGATCCTCCTGAAGTGCGGACTGTGCGCTTTCCAGATCGGCGATGTGACTGTCGGGGGCGCGGACACCGGTGAAGCGTCCCATCAGTCCCGCATCGCGCGCAGTATCCTCGTACCAGCGCCGCATCACCGGCGAAAAGGTGACGATGGCGAACCGTTCTCCCAGCATCGCCGCGCTCATCAGCGCCGCTTCGGCCATGCCGATGACCGGAAAGTCGAACAGCTCGCGCGCCCCCGCCAGGCCCGGGTCCCCGAAGGCTGCGATGATCGCCGCGTCGGCCCCGTCGGCGTGCTCGGCGATCAGTTCGTAGGCGATCGCGCCGGCAATCTGCGCTTCGGCCCGCGAGGCGATATAGGGAAACCCGCGGTCTGCCGTCAGCGGTACGATCTCGGTGCCGAAGGGCGCGACATTGCCAGCAATGTCGGCCATCCGGTCGGTCATCGCGACGGTCATGTTGGGGTTCACCAGAAGTATTCGCATCGTTGGGTCCGTGCTGCCGGGCCGTCTCCGCCGGCCTTGCCGGATGCTTGGGCCGAAGGAATCGCTAAAGCCAGGGTATCGGAGCCAGATCAAATGGCATGCCATTTTACTCAGATGGCATGCCATTTTTTATAGATGCCCGAAAAAACATCACATCGCAGCGGCAATTGCGCGCAATCGGTCCGTCGGGAGGGCCTGCTTGGGTTTCGTGGGGTCGGTCGGGAGCCGTTAGCGGCCGCGCAGCACCGCGGCGACCGTTTCGCCGGTATGGTTCAGATGCTGACGCCAGACCCGTGCGGCGGCCTTGGCATCGCGGCGGCGGAACGCCTCCATCACAGCCTCATGCTCGTCGACCGCCTGCTGCCAGCGGGCGCTGTCCATGATTGCCAGAAACCGCCCGCGCTGTGCACGGACCATGACGCGCCTGTGGCTTTCCAGCAGAACGGCATTCCCTGCCGCGTCCACGATGGTGTCGTGAATTTCGGTGTTGGTGTCGAAATAGGCCGACGCGTCCCGCGCCTCGTATTGCCGGAGCATCTGCACATGCAGACCCTCCAGCCGCTCCATCACGTCGGGATGCATGCGGCGAGCGAGGCGCTCGGCGGCCAGACCTTCAAGAACGGCGATCAGCTCGAACAGTTCCTCGGCCTCTTCGGCTGTATAGGTCACGATCTGGGCGCCGCGATGCAAGGAGATCTCGACCAGACCGTCGGCGCGCAAGAGCTTCAGCGCCTCGCGGACAGGTGTGCGCGAGACCTCCAGTTCCGCAGAAAGCTTGCGTTCCACCAGCCGGCTGCCCGGCGCAAGCTCACCCTTGACGATCCGCTCCCGCAGGAGGTCGGCAACCCGTTCGGCCGAGGCCTGGGCGGTGAGAGGCGTGTCTTTCATCGAGAGCCCGCGGGGCAGTGTGTCCAATCGCCCGATCATGGCCCCCCGCGCGCTCCGGCGCAATCGCTGTCGGTGGGTGCGGGCTCCCGCGGAAAAGGACCGGGCGTAGTCCGCGGCGCGCTCCGGTGCGACAGCTCTGTGGCGGGGCCCGCAATCCGGTCCGCCGCGATAGGGGCCAAGAGTATCGTCACGCAGGTGACGGTGGAGACCCCCCGGCCATGGACCCGCCGGTCACTCCATCCGAAAGTCGGCAATCGCGAGATCGGCCAGCAAAGGCTTTTCGGTGCGCGGCATGCAGGGCGTGGCATAGCTGCAGGCGACCGTCGCGAAGGTCGGAAGCAGGGCGCTGTCCGCGACCTCGTCATGGGCTGCAAGCTCCGCGGTCCGGGCCCGCAACCTGTTGATCAGGAGCGCTGCGAAACCCAGACGGGCGCCGGCGGGCGCTTCGCCGCCGATCCTCACATTCTCCCCCCGGGTTTTCCTACGGCCACATGTCACGCCCCGAAAGACGGCAAAAGCAAAGCCCGCGTCTGCCGCGCTTACCGGTTTTTGACATGGGCATGCGATTTGACCCACATCCGAGAGTGGCAGCGGGAGGGGCGTGTTTCCAGGAGGCGTACACCTCCGATGCCGCTGTGCTATAGTTTCAGGAAAAAACCATTTTGGAGGAGCATGGAGATGCTGGAGGAGGCTCTCGTTCTGGATGCCAACGGCGCGCCGATCCAATATCGGGGGCGGACCCATTCCCGTGACTGGGACGAAGTTCAGGAATTCTGCCGCGCGGTCTACATGCCCTATCGCGTCCAGCCGCTGGAGCGGTTCTCGCGCCCCGATGCGACCATGCTCTCGGCCAAGGCGGGGCAGGTCACGATGACGCGCTTTTCTTATGGCGCGGGCATCTATTTGGACCGGTTCGATCCGACCGCGGGTAATATTCTGGTGCTCAATACCCTGCGCGGCGCGCTCAACCACCATTGCGATGCGTCCCCGGCGACGACACGGTCGGGCGAGAGCTTTGTCGTCGATTGTTCGCGCACCGACTACTGGCTGGAGGGCGACGCGGACCATATGCAGTTCAACCTCACCATCCCGCACCGGGTGATGGAGGACATCGCGGAACGCTGGTTCGGCTTCGTGCCGGATGATGCCCTGTGGACGCGGCGGGTGAAGTTTGGCGGGCCGGGCTCGCGCTGGCTGCTGCTGCTGGAATATGCCGCGCGGACGCTCTGCACCGAAACACCGCTCTCGGCCAACGGGGCGCTTGGCAGACATCTCGAAGATTTGATCTGCCTGGAGCTACTGCAGCTTTGGGCGGCGGGCGCGGGCCTGTCGCTGGAGAGCGGCGCCCGCACGGCCGCCCCGCATTACGTGCGCCGGGCCGAAGAGATCATGGCCGCCGAGGCGCGCGAGGCGCCGACCATAGGCGATGTCGCCCAGCGTGTCGGCGTGTCGGCGCGCACGCTGTCGGAGGGATTCAGGCGGTTTCGCGGGATCACGCCGCGCAGTTTCCTCGCCGCGCGGCGGCTGGACGGTCTGCGCGCGGATCTGGAAACGGCTCCGGCGGACCGCAGCATCGCCGGGATCGCGGCCGACTGGGGCTATGTCAACGCGGGCGCGCTGGCGGGCGCCTACCGGCGGCGGTTCGGCGAGTTGCCGTCGCACACGCGCAGCCGGACGGTGCGCTCCCTCTGACCCCGCGCCGGCGCCCGCCGGATCGCCCCAAGGTTGTTTGCTTCCGAAATCGGACAGGCCCTGCCGGTTGCGGACGGTCTGTTTCGTCATGGAGCGCTAGCCTTTTGCGATATGCAATTGGGAGGATGCCATGACTGATCTGAAAACCGCGTGTGATGCGGTTCTGTCCGGCGTGACGAACGGCACGCCACGCGTTCCCGGCGTGGTTGCAATGGTGACCGATGCCGAGAGCGATATCTATTCCGGCGCCGCCGGAGAGCGGCGGCTGGACGGCGTGCCGATGACCGAGGACACGGTCTTCGCGATCTTCTCCACGACCAAGGCCATTGCAGCGACCACCGCGCTGCAATGTGTGGAGGAAGAGCTCTTGGATCTCGATGCGCCGGCCAAGGACTACGCGCCGGCGATCGGCCGCTTGCAGGTGATCGAAGGCTTCGACGAGGGTGGCCAGCCCAAGCTGCGCCCGCCCAAGTCCGATGTCACGACCCGGCAGCTGATGCTGCATACCGGCGGGTTCAGCTATGATTTTTGCAACGAGATCTACAATCGCATGGCGCAGGAGCATGGCCAGCCTTCGGTCGTGACGGCCTCGCGCGCGGCGATCGAAACACCGATGCTCTTCGATCCCGGCGAGCGGTGGGAATACGGTACCAATATCGACTGGGTCGGTCAGGTCGTCGAAGGGATCCGCGGCAAGCGGCTCGGGGCGGTGATGCGCGAGCGCGTGTTCGATCCCCTCGGCATCGGCGACATGGCCTTCACCCGCACCGGCGCGATGACGGAACGCTCGGCGACGGTCCATGCGCGCGGCGCCGATGGCAGCCTCACCCCGATGGATGATTTCGCGCTGCCCGATAATCCCGAGGTCGATATGGGCGGGCACGGGCTCTATGGCACGGTGCCGGAATACATGAAGTTCATCCGCATGTGGCTGAATGACGGCGACGGACCATACGGACGCGTTCTGAAGCCCGAGACCGTTGATTGGGCGGTCAAGGGTGCGCTGGTGCCGCCGCAGAAAGTCACGATGCTGCCCGGCGTCATCCCCGCGCTCTGCAATGATGCGGAGTTCTTTCCGGGTCTCGCGAAGGACTGGTGCTACAGCTTCATGATCAATTCCGAGACCGCACCGACGGGACGGCCGGCCGGGGCGCTCGGCTGGGCGGGGCTGGCCAACAGTTTCTTCTGGATCGACCGGCAGAACGGGTTCGGAGGCTACTGGGCGACGCAGATCCTGCCCTTCGGCGATCCGGTGTCCTTCCCCGGATATCTCGAGTTCGAAACCGCCGTCTACCAGGCGATGTCGGCGGCGAAAGCGGCCTAGGGGAGCCGCTCTCTCCCGTTGAAAGGGCCCGGGGGCGGGAGGCACCGGCCGCTCGCCTCCGTCAGACTGTGGGAGGATAAAAGATGAGGGAGGATGCAGGATGACAAACCTCATTCCCTGGCAGGAGCTGCCGAACTGGGTTCCCGGAGAGGTGCTGCAGGCCAGCGACGATCTGGGGTGGCGCAATGTGGCGCTGCGCTCCTACCATTATCGCGGCCAGGATGTCGTGGTACCAGCGATGCAGGACTTCATGCTGGTGAGCTACCGCACCGGCGTCACCCCGATGCAGCGCCGCTTCGACGGGCGCTGGAGCAAGGAAACGCTGAGCCCCGGTGCGGCGTCGCTGCTGACCCGGGCGCAGCGGGCCTACTGGAACTGGGACGCGCCGATCGATGTCACCCACATCTATCTGTCGGGCAGTCTGGTGGCCGAGGTCGCCAGCGAGATGCTCGACTGCGTGGTCTCGGAAGTGACGCTTGAGGATGTGCTGCGCACCAGCGATCCGGTCATGACGACGGCGGTTCAGGCGATCTCAAGCGAGGCCCAGACGCGCGGGCTTGGCGGGGCGCTCTATGTGGACAGCATCGCGCGTGGCCTGATCGTGCACCTGATCCGCCGCTACGCTGCGGTGAAGACAAAGCCCACACCGAAACCGGGCGAGTTGTCGCCGCAGCGGAAGCGCGCGATCACGGAGTTCATCGAGGCCAATCTGGCATCGGCGCTGGATCTGTCGGTGATGTCGGACGAACTGGGGATGACGCCCTGCCTTTTCGCGCGTCAGTTCAAAAAGAGCTTCGGCCAGCCGCCCTATGCCTATGTGATGGCCCGCCGGATCGCGCGAGCCGAGCGTCTGCTGGCGCGCACGGACCTGGCCATCAAGCAGATCGCGGCAATCTGCGGCTTCTCGGACCAGGCGCATATGACCCGGCTGTTCCGCCGCTGCCACGGCGTGCCCCCCGCCCAGTACCGCAGGCAAACGTCCTAAGGCACGTGAACGGGGCGGCTTTGCCGATGTGGGGGCCCCCCGCCGCGCGCCCTCGGGGGGCGGGCGCCGCGGCAGGGGCTTTCCGGTCAGGCCAGGTCGAACCCCACGTACCCCTTCTCGGCGATGTCGAGGCAATTCTGGCGGTAGGTCCCGACGCCGCCGCAATAGGACAGGACGCGGCGCGGTTTGCCCTCCACGTTCGAGCCGGTGTACCAGCTGTCGGTCTTGGCGATCAGCGTGGCGTTGGCGGTCTCGTCATGGTGCGCGACCCAGGCATCCTCGCCGTCCGCCGTCGGCTCCATCACCGTTTTGCCGTTCTCGCGCATGTAGCGGATGCTGTCGGTGATCCATTCGGTCTGCTGCTGCAGGCAGGTGGTCATGTTGCAGAGCGCCGCCGAGGGCGCGAGCGGCGCGCCGGTCATGAAGAGGTTGGGGAAGCCGTATTTCTGGATGCCGAGCGTCGTCCGGATATCCTTGGCCCACTCGTCATGCAGGTTCATCCCGTCGCGGCCATTGATGTCGATCCGCGACAGCGCGCCGGAGCCCGCATCGAAGCCCACCGCCATGATGATCACGTCAAGCTCATAAACCGTGCCGTCCTGCAGCTTGATGCCTTCGGGCACGATCTCGGCGATCGGGTTGTCGCGGACGCTGATCGCCTCGACATTGTCGCGCAGATAGGCCTCCAGATAGTTGGTCTCCAGCGGGACGCGGTGGGTGCCGAACCCGTAGTCGCTTGATTTCGGTACAAGGATGTCGATCAGCTTCGGATCCTTGAGCCGTTCGCTCATCTTGTCGCGCACGAATTGCGAGATTTCCTCGCTGACCTCTTCGTCAAAGAACATCTCGACGAAGGACGCGAGCCAGAGCTTCAGCGATCCGTCCGCGTGGATCTGTTCAAGCACCTCGAGCCGCTGCGCCGGCGTCAGGTCGGCCCACTTGTTCTCGAAATCATATTCGAAGCCGGTAAAGGTGATTGGCAGGTTGCGCTTCAGCTCGTCGAAGCGGCCCTTGTACCATGCCGTCTCCTCGGGGCCGTATTTCGGGTTTTTCATCGGCAGCACATATTGCGGTGTGCGCACGAAAACCTTCAGCTCACCGACCCGGTCGGCGATGGTCTGGATCACCTGGATGCCGGTGGCCCCGGTGCCGATCACGCCCACCCGCTTGCCGTCGAGGTCGAGCCCGCCCTTGGGATACTTGCCGGTATGCACGATGGCACCCCGAAAGCTTGCCTGGCCGGGAAAGCGGTCTTCGAGGGGCGCCGAGAGCATGCCGGTGCAGCCGATCAGAAACTGCGTGTCGTAGCTCTCGCCGGTGTCCGTTTCGACGCGCCAGCGCCCGGTTTCCGCGTTGAAATCGGCCTTGGTCACGCGGGTGGAGAAACTGATATCCTTGCGCAGATCGAGGCGGTCGGTGACGTAATGCAGCCACTGCTCGATCTCGGGCTGGCCGGGGAAGCGTTCGCTCCAGGACCAGTCCTTGTAGAGATCCTCGTCGAAGAGATATTGGTAGATGTAGGACTCGCTGTCGAACTTCGCTCCCGGGTACCGGTTCCAGTACCAGGTGCCGCCAACATCCGATCCCGCCTCGACACCCTGGACGGACAGTCCCGCCTCGCGGAGCTGGTGGATCTGATAGAGCCCGGCCACCCCTGCGCCGATGACCAGCGCGTCAACCTTCGTCGTCATGACTTTTCCTCCCTTGGATTGCGGCACGGCACCGTCGCGCAAGCTGTGCCTCGACGATCGTCATTGCCTCTCGGGAAAGGATGCTAGGGTGGCCTGAAAGACGGATCTTGAAGGATCCGGAGCTCCGTTTTGAACAAAACCGACGGAGGGTGCCCGCTCCGCCGGGTCGCGGCGCTGCGGTCTCTGCCTCGCCGGATGCGCGCGGCACCTGTTTCCCAGGCGGTTTTGTGGAAAAATTGCGCGCTGGATCGGCAGCTTGCCTCATCTCACGGGAATGTGAACGGCCGGTTCAGGGCCGTTGCGTGGTGAAAGACACCGCCTAGGTGCCGATAGGTGAGGTCTTGGATCGGGACGCCGCCAGCGGCGCGTGGCAACGCGGCCGCCGCCGTACGGGCGACACATTGCACTGAGCAATTTGTCCACCTGTTGAAGAAATGCTCGGCCGGGAGAGCGGCCTTGGCTGCCGCCCGGCACCGTCAGATTGCGCCGGCGGGTGGGCGAGGCATTCGCCGGTGGGGGTGCGTCAGAGCCCCGATGCCTTGTCCGCGGCTTGTCGCACAACTGTCATACGCGTGACCGTTTCCCATTGACAGCTGCAGGCACGGCGCGCCTGATCGCAAAACCAGCAGCTTGCTGGGGCGGTAAGGGTAACAGCCCCGCCGCACGGCAGACCGAAAATCAGAACATAAGAATTAGAGGGGACAGAATGACAGCCAAAATCGTTGTCGGAATCGACGGAGGCGGCAGCGGCGAACGCGCCATCGCCTTTGCCAGATCCATCGGAAGCAAGATCGACACCTGCGAGTTGATCCTCGTCTATGTGATCGAGTGGTCGCCGTTTACGTTCCACACGCCTGAGGAAAACGCCGAGCGTCACAAGCGCCGAGAGGAAGAGATCACGGCTGCACAGGAGCGCATCGTCGATCCTGCCCTGGCCTCGCTCAAGGACTCGGGTCTCGCCGTCAAGGGCCTCGTCAAGCATGGCGACGTGGCCGAAACGCTCGACCGGATCGCGCGCGAGGAAGGCGCCGAGCAGATCGTTGTCGCACGCATGTCGGACACCGGCATCGCCTCGCGCATCTTCGGGTCTTCCACCGCAAACCTTGTGATGCATGCAAGCGTCCCTGTGACCGTCGTAGCGTGAGGATTGAGCACATGAAAAAGTTTCTCGCTGCAGGCGCAGGCGCGCTTGCTCTGGCCTCGACAGCTGCCCAGGCGCAGGAAGAGGCCAAGTCCATCGACCAGGTGGTGAACGAACTCTTCGCCACGACGACGGGCCCCTTCGTCAGTTTTATCTTCGCCCCGATCCCCGGCACGAGCTTTCCCTGGATCGTGATGTGGCTGGTGATCGCCGCCACGATCTTTACGCTCTATTTCGGTTTCATTCAGGTCCGCGCCTTCTGGCTGTCGATCCAGATCGTTAAGGGCGACTACTCCGATCCCGATGATGCGGGTGAGGTCAGTCACTTCCAGGCGCTCGCCACGGCGTTGTCGGGGACGGTTGGCCTCGGTAATATCGCGGGCGTCGCGGTGGCCGTGGGCATCGGCGGTCCGGGAGCCACATTTTGGATGATCGTCGCGGGCCTGCTCGGCATGGCGTCGAAATTCACAGAATGTACGCTGGGCGTGAAGTACCGCAACGAATATCCCGACGGTACGGTCTCGGGCGGTCCGATGTACTACATGTCCAAAGGCTTCGCCGAGAAGGGCAAGCCCGGGGGCAAGTTCCTCGCCGTCCTCTTCTCGATCTTCTGTATCCTGGGCGCGCTCGGCGGCGGCAACATGTTCCAGGCCAACCAGGCCCATGCGCAGATCGCGGGCATCACCGGGGACTCCCCGGGCTGGATCACAGGGATCATCTTTGCCGTCGTGGTGTTTGCGGTCATCGTCGGCGGGATCAAATCCATCGCGCAGGTCACCGAAAAGGTCGTGCCCTTCATGGGCATTCTCTATGTCGGTGCGGCGCTGGTGATCCTGATCATGAATGCCGACCAGATCGGCGCCGCTTTCGGCATGATCTTTGCGGGCGCCTTTACGGGTCTCGGCGTGGCCGGGGGCTTTGTGGGCGCGCTGATCCAGGGTTTCCGCAGGGAGGCCTTCTCCAACGAGGCCGGCGTCGGATCTGCCGCCATCGCGCACTCCGCTGTCCGGACCAAGGAGCCGATCACCGAAGGTCTGGTGTCACTGCTGGAGCCCTTTATCGACACGGTCGTGATCTGCACGATGACCGCACTGGTCATCACGATCTCCGGTCAGCTCCTGATGGATCCCGAAACCGGCCGGTTCGTGCTGAATGAGGCGGGCAACGCGATCGCGACGGTCGACGGCAATACCGGTGTCGCGCTGACCTCAGCGGCCTTTGCCACAGGGTTCTCTTGGTTCCCGTTCGTGCTGGCGATCGCGGTGATCCTCTTCGCTTTCTCCACGATGATCTCCTGGTCCTACTACGGGCTGAAGGCGTGGACCTACCTCTTCGGTGAGGGCAAGACGACGGAACTGATCTTCAAGATCATCTTCTGCATCTTCGTGGTGATCGGCGCGGCGGCGAGCCTGGGTCCGGTCATCGACTTCTCCGATGCCGCGATCTTTGCCATGGCCGTGGTCAACATCGCCGCGCTCTATGTCCTGATGCCGGTCGTGAAGGAGGAGCTTCACAGCTTCATGTCGCGGATCAAGTCCGGCGAGATCCGCAAGTTCAAGCACTGACGCGGACCCGTCATTAGACTGCCTTGCCGGGCCCTTCGTATCCGCGGAGGGCCCGGTTTCTGTTTCGGCACGGGGTGCTCTGCCAGCCAGGCGCGCTCAGGACACCGCGGCCAGCAGGCTCGCGTTGCCGCCCGCGGCGGTCGTGTCTATGCAGATGTGCCGTTCGGCATAGAAGCGCGCCGGGCAGATGACGTCGGTCTCGAGCGGCACGATGCGCCCGTCCCGGCGGCTCAGCGCGATGCGCAGGCCGCGCGTCCAGTCCGAGGTGCCCGCCGCGCAGACGGTGATCAGATCCGGCATCGCTTCGAGCGTTTCGGCATCCACGGTGCCGTCGATGCCCGCAACCGGCGCGCCGGCCCGGGCCAGCGGGGCCGCTGCCGCCTCGGCGTCCGGGGCCACGACCAGCACCGGACAGCCAGCGACCAACGCCTGGGCCGCCTGTGCGAGCGCGGTGTCGGTCTCCGGCCCGAGGCACAGGATCGTCCCCTTGGGTGGCATCGACATCCGGTTGGATTCGCCGGTGGGGCCGGGAAACTCGAACGGGCCATTGTCGAATGCTGCCGCCGCGTTGACCGCACGCCGGACCAGGGCCGCATGTCCATTCAGCGCGCGCCGCAGCGTCTGAACCCGGTCGGTCCGCGCCGCCCAGCCGGTCCCGTCGAGCCCGGCCATCGCGGCCGCGATCCGGTCCGCCGGGACCGCCGGGGCTTCGGGCGCCGTGTGGCCGGCGGGCATGTCGGTCCTACGGAAGCGCGCGACGTAGTTCGGCCCGCCCGCCTTGGGGCCGGTGCCTGAAAGACCTTCGCCGCCGAAAGGCTGGCTGCCGACGATGGCCCCGATCTGGTTGCGGTTCACATAGGTGTTGCCGGCATGGATGCACTCGACCACCTGCTGGACGCGGTCGTCGATCCGCGTGTGGAGGCCAAAGGTCAGCCCGAACCCCTTGGCGTTGATCGCGTCCACGGTCGCGTCGATCTCGCTGGCCTTGAACGTCGCGATATGGAGCACCGGGCCAAAGACCTCGCGCTCCAGATCCCCGATCCCGTCCAGCTCGATCAGGGCCGCGCCGACATAGGTGCCGCGCTCGGGCACGGAGAGCTCCTTGAGGACGCGACCGGCGCTGCGGTGCCCGGCCACATAGCCCGAGATATCCGCCTGCGCCTTAGCGTCGATGACCGGCGCGATATCGGTGTCGGTGTTCCAGGGATCGCCTGTCACCAGCGCGTCCATCGCGCCGGTGAGCATCTCGACCATCCGGTCGCGCGTGTCTTCCTGGACATAGAGCATGCGCAGGGCCGAACAGCGCTGCCCGGCGGACTGGAACGACGAAGTCACGATGTCGTCGACGGCCTGCTCGGGCAAGGCGGTGGAATCGACGATCATCGCGTTCAGCCCGCCCGTCTCAGCGATCAGAACCGCTTCGGGCCCTGCATTTTCCGCAAGGACCTTGTGGATGCGCTGCGCCGTCGCGGTTGACCCGGTAAAGCAGACGCCAGCGATCCGCGGGTCCGAGGTCAGTGGCCCGCCCACCGAGGGCCCGTCGCCCGGCAGAAGCTGGAAGGCGGCGGGGGGCACACCCGCCTCGCGGAACATCTCGACCGCGCGCGCGGCGATCAGCGGCGTCGTCTCGGCCGGTTTTGCGATCACCGCGTTGCCCGCCGCCAGCGCCGCCGCGATCTGGCCGGTGAAGATCGCGAGCGGAAAATTCCAGGGGCTGATGCAAACGAAGACACCGCGCCCGGTTCCGGGGTCCTCATCCTCCAACCGCTCGGCCTCGTCGGCATAGTAGCGCAGGAAATCGACCGCCTCGCGCACCTCCGCCACCCCGTCGAGCAGGATCTTTCCCGCCTCGCGTGCGGCGATGGCGCAGAACTCGGCGCAATGCGCCTCGTAGAGGTCGGCGACCCGGCGCAGCGCGTCGGCCCGCGCGGTCACGGGGGTCCGGGACCAGTCCGCGAACCCGTCCGGCGCGGCGTCGAGCGCGCGGGCGACCTCGGCCGCGGTCGCATTATGGACATGGCCCACGGTCACCGTGCGATCCGCGGGTGTCGTGAGCGGCAGTGCCGGGCCTTCGGGTGCGGCGTCCTCGGCCAGCATCGGGCGCGCGGTCCAGATCGTCTCGGCGAACGCATCGCGCGCCTCAAGAAGCGGCAGCACGCTGGCGGGTTCCTCCATCCGGAAGCCCTTGGAATTCGCCCGCCCCGGCCCGAAAAGCGCGCCGGGAAGCCGGATGTCGGGGTTGTGGACCGGATCCTGTGCCAGGACGAGGGCGACGGGATCTGCGGCGATGGCCTCTGGCGCGATCGTCTCGTCGACCATCTGGTTGACGAAGCTCGAATTGGCGCCGTTCTCCAAAAGCCGCCGGACCAGATAGGCGAGCAGGTCCTTGTGCGGTCCGCAAGGCGCATAGATCCGGCAGCGGGTGTCGTTCTCGCGCTTGACGATGTCATGGAGCGACTCGCCCATCCCGTGCAGGCGCTGGAACTCGAACCCCTCGCGGTCGTTGCCCGCAAGCTCCAGCACGGCGGCGCAGGTATGGGCATTGTGGGTGGCGAACTGGGGATAGATCCGGTCGCGCATTCCCATCAGCATCGCGGCGCAGGCCATGTAGCTCACGTCGGTGTTCAGCTTGCGGGTGAAGACCGGAAAGTTCTTGGTGCCCAGCTCCTGGGAGAGCTTGATCTCGCTGTCCCAATAGGCGCCCTTGACCAGCCGCACCATGATCCGGCGGTCGAGCCGCTCGGCCAGCGCGTAGAGGTGGCGCAGAACATAGCTCGCGCGCTTGCCATAGGCCTGAACCACGACGCCGAACCCGTCCCAGCCGTCGAGGCTCTCATCCGACAGCACCGCCTCGATCACGTCGAGCGAGATATCGAGCCGGTCCTGCTCCTCGGCATCGATGTTGAAGCCCACGTTTGCCTTTGCGGCCATCCGGGCAAGGTCCAGGCAGCGGGGGATGACCTCCTCTTCGACGGCACGGCGATGGGTCGTCAGATAGCGCGGCGAGAGCGCCGAGAGCTTGATCGATATCCCGGGATTGTCGCGCACACCCGCCGTCGAGACATCGGCGATCCGCTCGATGGCATGGGCGTAGCTTGCGAAAAAATGCTCCGCGTCGGACTGGGTGCGCGCGGCCTCGCCCAGCATGTCGTAGGAATAGGTGTAGCCCTTTTCCTCCATCCTGCGGGCCTTGGCCATGCCGGCCTCGATGGTCTCGCCCAGCACGAATTGCTGGCCCATCAGCTTCATCGCCTGGCCGACCGCGGCGCGCACGACCGGCTCGCCCATGCGCTTGACCAGACGGCGCACCCGGGACGCGGGCTTCGCGGGCGAGGCATCCAGCACCCGCCCGGTCAGCATCAGCGCCCAGGTCGAGGCGTTGACCAGCGGCGAGAAGGAGTGGCCGAGATGCGCGCTCCAGTCCGAAGGGGCGATCTTGTCTTCGATCAGGTCGTCGATGGTCTCGGCGTCGGGCACGCGGAGCAGTGCCTCGGCCAGGCACATCAGACCCACGCCCTCTTCGGTCGACAGCCCGTATTCGTCCAGAAACGCCTCCATCATCGTGGGGTCGGTTTCCGCGCGAACCCGGGCAATCAGTTGCGCGGCATCGCTGACGATCTTGGCCCGGCGCGTCTCGTCCAGCTGGAGCCCGTCCAGAAGCGTGCGCAGAGCCGCCGCCTCGCTCGTGTCGTAATGCGCGCGGATCGCCTGGCGGGTCGGATCGTCGGATTTCTGGAAGGTGCTGAACGCCCTGTTCATGGGAGAGCTTTCCTTGTTCTTGCTGGAGGGCCGGTGTCGTCGCACCTAGACCCGTCCGCGCATCCTAGCAAACTCAAACGGATCGGGCGCCCAAAACGGCCGGCCGGTGCCTAGCGCCCGCGAAAGAGCCCGCCGAGGATGCCGCGCACGAGTTTCTGGCCCTCGCGGGAATTGAGCTGTTTGATCACCGTCTTTGTCAGGGCCTCTGACAGGCTCGGCTCGGCGCGCGATTTTCGGCTGCTACGGGCTTGAGTCCGGGCTTTTGGCGGCGTGTAGCGGCGCGCATTGTTGAAGGCCTCGAAAGCCGCGCTTGCCTCGGCCTGTACGGCGTCAGCGCGTTCGCTTTCCGCTGCGGCCTCCTCCGCCCGCGCGGCGAGCTTTTCATGGGCGCTCTCCCGGTTGACGGCCGTGTCGTAGCGCCCGGCCAGGGGCGAGGCGGCGAGCGTTGCGGCGCGCTCGCCCTCGGTCAGGGGACCCATGCGCGAGGATGGCGGGCGGATCAGCGTCCGCTGGGCCATCCCCGGCACGGCCTTGCCTTCCAAAAGTGAGGTCACCGCCTCTCCGGTGCCGACCTCGCGGATTGCGGTCTCGGTGTCGAACTCCGGGTTCGGCCGGAACGTCTCGGCAGCGAGCTTCAGCGCCTTGGCATCGCGGGGCGTGAAGGCACGTAGCGCATGCTGGATGCGGTTGCCGAGCTGGCTGAGGACGTCAGGCGGCACATCGTCAGGGTTCTGGGTGACGAAATAGACGCCCACACCCTTGGATCGGATCAACCGCACCACCTGTTCGATCCGGTCGATCAGCGCCTTGGGCGCCGTGTCGAACAGTAGATGCGCCTCGTCGAAAAAGAACACCAGTTTCGGCCGGTCGGGATTGCCGATCTCGGGCAGGGTCTCGAACAGCTCAGACAGTAACCACAGCAGGAACATCGCATAGAGCCGCGGCGAGGACATCAGCCGGTCGGCCATCAGCACGTTGATTTGGCCCTGTCCGTCGCGGGTGGCCATCAGATCGGACAGATCCAGCGCCGGCTCGCCCAGAAATCCGGCGGCGCCCTCGTTCTCCAGTACCAGAAGCGCGCGCTGGATCGCGCCGATGGAGGCCGAGGAGACATTGCCATAACGCGCCTTTACGTCAGGTGCGTTTTCATCCAGCCAGACCAGCATCGCGCGCAGGTCCTCGAGATCGAGCAGCGCGAGATTCTGGTCGTCGGCCACGGCAAAGGCGATGGTCAGCACGCCCTCCTGCACCTCGGTCAGATCGAGCATCCGCGCCAGCAGGAGCGGCCCGATCTCCGAAATCGTGGTCCGTACCGGGTGGCCGGCCTGCCCGAAAAGATCCCAGAAGACCGTCGGAAAGGCGCGCAGCTCGAACCCGTCCAGACCGATCGTATCGGCGCGCTTGAACAGGAAATCCTTCGCCTCGCCAGCTTGCGAGAGGCCGGAGACGTCGCCTTTGACATCGGCCATGAAGACCGGCACGCCCGCCGCGGAGAAACCCTCGGCCAGGATCTGCATGGTAACCGTCTTGCCGGTGCCCGTGGCCCCGGTGATCAGCCCGTGCCGGTTGGCCAGGTCATAGGCCAGGCGTTGCGCCGTGTTCTGCGCGGGCCCGCCGCCGCCCACGAAAATCCCCTCGTCCGCCATCTGTCCCTCCCGGCATGGATCGCCTGTGACCATGGCGCCGTCCGATGGGACAGGCAATCCCTCGGGCGGACAGGGGGTTTAGCGTGTGGCGTGCTGGAGCGTCCCCATCGCCACGGCCTGCGTCACGGCGCAGTTCAGCGAGTCCAATAGCGGCACCGGGCTGTCGGACTGGAGCTCGTCTGCGAAGCCGATCAGCCCGGCGCCGCCAAGGATGACCACGTCCGCGCCTCCATCGGCGGCCTCGGCGGCGGCGCGGCCGATCTCCGCCTGGGCGGCGTCGCGGTCTGCTGCAATGCGGTCGCCGGTCAACTCCAGTATATGAATGCCGCTGAGCCGGGTGCCCAGCCCGAGATCCGCAACGAAGCGCGCGAGCATCGGGCCCCAGGCCGCGCCCCCGGTGACGATGGCAAAGCGCCGGCCAAGCTGGCAGGCGGCGTGGCAGGAGGCCTCGGCCATCCCGATCACCGGCACCGGCAGCAGCGCGCGCACCTCCCACAGGCCGGGATCGCCGAAGCAGCAGATCACCAGCGCATCAGGGGTGTTCTCGGGTGTGAGCCCGTGCGCGAAGTCGACGGTAGCCCCGGCGGCGATGTCTGCCGCGGCCTCGTCCGAGATATAGGCGGCACCCCGTGTGACAGTGGCACCTTGAACCTGCGGATGCAGTGCCCTTGCCGCGGCAACCATCCGGTCGGTCATCGCGGCATCGGTGTTGGCGTTCAGTAGCAGAATGTCGGGCGGTTGGATCATGGACCGGGCGTGACGGGCACCGGGCGGCTCGTCAAGCCCCCGGACGCGCCGTGCGGTTCAGTCAGCCCGCGGTCTCGGGAAGAAACAGGTAGCCGTCGTTTCTTGCTTCGGCCCGCCCGATCCCGCCGTCGGGGAAGTGAAATCCGATGACCTGCATCTGCTCCGCCGTGATCCTGTCAAAGAGCCGCGCGCGGGTCGCGATCGCGGTGTCCGGATCCTGGTCCGACCCAGACGGCAGGTCGGGGCGAGCAAAGGCGACGTGACCGTTGCCGATGGCGTCGCCCAGGACCAGCAGGCTTTCGCTCCCGTCGCGCAGCTCGAAAGACATATGCCCTGGCGTATGCCCGAAACTGGCCACCGCGGCGACGCCGGGCAGGATCTCGGCACCATCCTCGAAGAGCTCCATCCGGTCGCCCAACGCCTCCAGCCGCCGCTTGGCGCCCACGGCAAAGGCCTGGCGATCGGCGCCGATACTGTCTGCGGTCGCGGGATCCATCCAATAGTCGAATTCGGCCCGTCCCATCAGATGCGCGGCATCGGCGAAAAGCGGATCGTCGAAATCGTCGAGCACGCCCCAGATGTGATCGGGATGGCCATGGGTAAAGACGACATGGGTCACATCCTCGGGCGCGATGCCGAGCTCCGCCAGCGCATCCACAAGCGCGCCCATCGTCGGCTGAAAGCCTGTGCCCGCACCGGCATCGAACAGGACCACCCGGTCGCCTTGGCGCATCAGCGTCACGTTGCAGGGCGATGTCAGGGTGTCCCCGGTCAGCCCGTGGGCCGCGCGGATCGGGGCGACCTCCGTCTCCGGCATCGGGCCGAAGAGGAACTCCGACGGCAGGGTGAGGTGCCCGTCGCTCAATGTGTCGATGCGCATCCCGCCCAGATCGGTCCCGGCCCAGAGCGGGAGCACGGGCAGGCACCCCGCGGCGGCCGCCCCCTGGATCAGCTTGCGTCGTGTCATGGCCATGGCTCGCCCTCCCCTGCGCGCTCTGCTCCACCCGTTTACAGGGGTGGGGCGACGGGAGCCATCATAATCTCACACATTCGAATATGAGCTTCCGTGAGGGAAGAGGGCTCGCCGCGCCTCGGGCCGCCTGTACCCGGTCTGACCCAGGGGATCAGGTATCGAGATTGGCCACGCTAAGCGCGTTTTTCTGGATGAACTCGCGGCGCGGCTCCACCACATCGCCCATGAGCTTGGTGAAGATGTCGTCGGCCTCAGCCAGATCCTCGACCTTGACCTGCAGGAGCGTGCGCTCCTCGGGGTCGAGCGTGGTTTCCCAGAGCTGGTCGGGGTTCATCTCGCCCAGACCCTTGTAGCGCTGGAGGGTCAGACCCCGTTCGCCCTCGTCCAGGATCGCCTTGAGCAGATCGAGCGGTCCGAAAATGTCGGTGAGCTTGTCGCGGCGCAGCAGTTGCGCGGGGTCGGCATAGATGTCGCGCAAGGTCTCGGTCATCTCGCCCAGCCGCATCGCTTCGGCCGAGCGCAGCGCCGGGCCGTCGATGGTGCGCGTCTCCTCGACGCCGCGCACCGACCGGCTGAGCCTGAGGCCGCGATCCTGGGTCGGGCGACCGGCCCAGCCGCGCTCATACTCCAGCGCCACCAGATCGAGACGCGCGGCGACGGCATCGGCCACGCCCTGCAGATCGCCATCGGCCCGGCCCGCGATGAAGGCGCCCGCGATGGCGGCCTGCTCCAGCACGAAGGGCGGGTAGTGCGTTGGAAAGGCGCCGATAATCCGCCGGGCCACGCGCGCGTCGCGGACCACGCGGTCCAGATCCGCACCGGCGATTTCCTCGCCCGAGCCGAGCCGAAGCACCGCGCCATCGATCCCAGACTCGATCAGGTAATCCTCCAGCGCCCCCTGGTCCTTCAGATACTGCTCCGAGCGGCCCTTGGAGACCTTGTAGAGCGGCGGCTGCGCGATGAAGAGATGCCCATGTTCGATGATCTCCGGCATCTGCCGGAAAAAGAAGGTGAGCAGCAGCGTCCGGATATGGGCGCCGTCCACATCGGCGTCCGTCATGATGATGATCTTGTGGTAGCGGAGCTTGGAGATGTCGAACTCTTCGCGTCCGATGCCGGTGCCGAGCGCCGTGATCAGCGTGCCGACCTCCTGGCTCGACAGCATCCGGTCGAAGCGCGCGCGCTCCACGTTGAGGATCTTGCCCCGGAGCGGCAGCACCGCCTGGGTGGCGCGCGCACGACCCTGTTTGGCCGAGCCGCCGGCGCTGTCGCCCTCCACCAGGAATAGCTCGCGCTCGTGGGGGTCACGCGCCTGGCAGTCCGCCAGCTTGCCGGGCAGGGAGGCGACGTCGAAGGCCGATTTCTTGCGCGTGAGTTCCCGCGCGCGGCGGGCGGCCTCGCGGGCCAGCGCAGCCTCGACGATCTTGGTGGCGATGATCCGCGCCTCGTTGGGGTTTTCGTCGAACCACTCGGCGAGTTTTTCGTTCAGCAGGCCCTCGACCGCAGGACGGACCTCGGAGCTCACCAGCTTGTCCTTGGTCTGACTGGAGAATTTCGGATCCGGCACCTTGACCGAGAGCACACAGGTCAGCCCCTCGCGGGCATCCTCGCCGGTGAAACTCACCTTTTCCTTGCGCGCGATCCCGCTGGAATTGGCATAGATGTTGAGCGTCCGGGTGAGCGCGCCCCGGAACCCCGCCAGATGGGTGCCGCCATCCCGCTGCGGGATGTTGTTGGTGAAGGGCAGGACCGTCTCGTGGTAGCTGTCATTCCACCACATCGCGATTTCCACGACGATCCCGTCGCGCTCGCCGGTGATGAAGATCGGCTCCGGCATCAGCGGGGTCTTGGACCGGTCCAGATAGCGCACGAACTCGCGCACGCCGCCCTCATAGTAGAGCTCCGAACTCAGATGCTCCGGGTGCCGTTCGTCGGTCAGCAGGATGCGGACGCCGGAATTCAGGAAGGCCAGCTCGCGCAGCCGCGCCTCCAGCGTCTTGAAGCTGTATTCGAGGTTCGAAAACGTGTTCAGGGACGCCAGAAAACGGACCTCGGTGCCCTGTTTGCCCTCGGCATCGCCGGTAACGCGGAGCGACTCCACCGTCTCGCCGCCCTCGAAGCGCGCGAAATGGGCCTTGCCGTCGCGCCAGATGCGCAGCTCAAGCCAGTCGCTGAGCGCGTTGACCACCGACACGCCGACACCGTGCAAGCCCCCGGAAACCTTGTAGGAATTGCTATCGAACTTGCCGCCTGCATGGAGCTGGGTCATGATCACTTCGGCGGCGCTCACTCCTTCTTCGGGGTGCAGGTCGACCGGGATGCCGCGTCCATTGTCGCTCACCGAGACCGAGTTGTCGGCGTGGAGCGTCACCGTCACCAGATCGGCATGGCCGGCCAGTGCCTCGTCGATGCCGTTATCGACGACCTCATAGACCATATGGTGCAGTCCGGAGCCGTCATCGGTGTCGCCGATATACATGCCGGGACGTTTGCGGACAGCCTCCAACCCCTTGAGAACCTTGATCGAATCGGCTCCATAATCCTCGGGGGTCTCGATGTCTTGGGCCATCTAGCGGGCGTCCTTCATGTGTTTGTCATTTTATACGAATCCGGCGGCGGAATGTCACGCACGGGGCCGCAGAATCGTTGCCTCAAATCACCGGTAGAATCAGACCGACACCGATGAGCAACGCCCCTGATCCGATATTGAGCCGCCGCAGCGCCCGGGGGGTCGTCAGCAAGGCCCGGACCCGGTCGACGAACCCGGCCAGGAGAAGGTTCCCGGCGAAGGGGACCAGAACGGAAATACCAACGATAACAATGGTGTCCACCGTCGTCAGCCGGGCGAGATCGAAAAACCCCGGCAGCACGCCGAGATAGAACAGGATTGCCTTGGGATTGCCGAGGATCGCCGCAACACCGGCGGCGAAACCGGGCCAGATCCCAGGGCGGGTCAGCCGGCTGTCCGCCGCGGGCGGCTTGTCCGCGTTTCTGATGATCTGCCAGCCCATCCAGATGAAAAGCGCGGCGCCTGCGAGGCGCACCACCATGAGCCAGCCGGCGGCCTCGGTCGCGACCCAGCTCATGCCGAGGATCGCAAGAACGGGCCAGAGCACATCGCCCACGACGACGCCGAGCGCCAGCGGCCAGGCCGCGGCGAACCCGCCCGAGATGGTGCGCGCGACCAGCGCCAGCCAGACCGGCCCGGGGGTCATGAAGAGCACGAAGATCGCCAGGGCGTAGAGTGCGAGATCGAGGGGCGCAGCGGTCATCGGCGTTCTGTGACAGCCGCGGCGGGCAGGGGCAAGGGCCTGCGATGAGCAGCATCTAGTAAGGATTGTACGACCTGTCCAAATGGTCTTTTTGTACGGTTTTGTTCACGGTTTGGCCCGCTTTTCGATCCCTCTCGCTGTGCTAGCCTTCGGCAGCGCGAGGGGGATCGGGATGGCGAAGGTTCTGATGGTCGGGTTGCATCCCGATGTGGTCGATTTCGGCAAATGGCCGGGACTGACGGCGGAGAAGCTGCAGGCCGGTCTCGCCCGGGATCAGGCGGCGCTGTCGGCGGCGGGGCACAAGGCCGAGGTCCATTGGGTGCAGGATCTGGAGGCGGCGCCGGACAGGCTCGCCGCAGCGCTGTCGGAGGACGCCTACGAGGTGGTTCTGATCGGCGCAGGGGTGCGCAAGGATGACGATCACTTCCTGCTCTTCGAGCGGCTGGTGAACACCGTGCATGAGCATGCGCCCGGGGCGCGCATCGCGTTCAACACGGGCCCGACGGACACGGCGGCGGCGGTCGCGCGCTGGGTCTGAGGCGCATGCGGTATCTGGTCTTTCTGGGATCGGCGCGGGAGAGCACGCCGCCGCGGCCCGCGCGGCTCGGGGCGCGGGTGGCCATCGCCTGCGCGGCGGAGTTGGCGCGCCACGGCCATGACGTGGAGCTGGTGGACGTGCTGGAGGTGCCGCGGGACCCGCCCTTCAAGCCCCATTTCGCCTATGCGAAGGGCCGTGCGCCCGCGGCGCTGGAGGGGCTCGCCCGCGACATCGCGGGTGCCGATGGCTATGTCATGGTCAGCCCCGAATACAACCATTCCATGAGCCCCGCACTGATGGATCTGCTGAACCATTTCGGCGCCTCACACTTTGCCTACAAGCCGAGCGTGATCGCGACCTATTCCGCCGGGCAGTGGGGCGGGGCACGGGCGGCGGTGGCGATGCGCACCTATCTCAGCGAACTGGGCTGCCTGCCGGTCTCGGCGATGATCCATGTGCCGAAAGCCCAGGAGATCTTTGCCGAGGATGGCGAATATGCCGAGGGCGTCGACGATTTGCGCTGGCGGGACTATCTGGGCCGCGCCTTCGGGCAGCTCGACTGGTGGGCGCGGGCGGCAGAGGCCGAGCGCGAGCGCTCGGACGGGCCGGGGGCGTTCGACCGCGATCCCTCGCAGCGGAACGCACCCTGACGGCGCCAATTGGAAACCCGGTCAGAAACCGGGTCAGAATCCGGGACTGTCGGGTTTCGGTCCGGCGAAGAACCAGGCGATGACGCCGATCACCGGCAGGATCAGGATGATGATGATCCAGATCGCCTTGGCGCCGGTCGTGGCGTCGGACTGAAAGATCTTCATGATCGCATAGACGCTGGCGACGAAGATGATGGCGCCGATGATGAATTCCATGGGCTTGCTCCTGTGAGGGGACGGTGTCGGGCGCCGGCGCGGCGGGTCAGTCCCCGGCCTCGGCGAGGGGGAAATCGATATGGAGATGGTTGCCGTCGGGGTCGTGGATATTGACGAGCGCGAGCCCGACGGCCTCGACCGTGACGGTCCGGTGGGGGATGACGCGGGCCTCCAGCGTGGCGATGAAACCCGCATGGTCGGTGGCGCGGAAGGACACATGCTCGATCCCGAGGCTCTCGCCGGGCGCGGGCGGCGGATCGGCGGCGACGAGATGGATGACAGCCGTGTCGCCGAGATAGAGCCAGGCACCGGCGAAGGGGAAATCGGGGCGCGGGCCGGGATGGAGACCCAGCACCTCGCCATACCACGCCACCATAGCGTCGAGATTGGCGGTGCGGATGTTCACATGGTCGAAGGCGGTCAGGGGCATGGGGTGGCCTGTGTCGGGATCTCTGGCGCGTCGTGGGCCATCATGGAAGAGCTTGCCCAAGGGTTCCAGCGTAATCGAGAGCCACGCTGAAGTGCCACTGTGCCGAGGCATGTCCGCGGCACCGGCATGGTGCCGCCCTGCCCTTGCGATGCTCCGATTGCAACCATAGGTGGTGATGAGAGTGCAAAACACACCAAATACGGATTGCGACGGCCCTATTCCGGGGGGATGCATGGCCAAACGCCACTTTGCCCGAGACTACCAGAAGCTCGTGAAGCAGCTGAAGCGCGCGATGCCCCATGACGAGGCCATGGAGAAGGCCGTCGGTGGCGACTACCAGCGCATCGGCACCGTCGCGGCAACCATGCTTCAGGAGTGCGGACTGGCGGACGGGATGTCCTTGCTGGATTTCGGCTGCGGCAGCGGGCGCGTGGCCCGAGTGGTCTCGGAGCGCATCGATCTGGACGGGTATCTGGGCGTCGATGTCGTCAGGGACCTGATCCGGCATGCCAGGGGACAGACGCCGGACCATTACCGCTTTGCGGTCAATGAAAGCCTGTCCCTGCCCGCGGGGGATGCGGAGTTCGATTTTGTCTGCGCCTTCAGCGTCTTCACCCATCTGATGCTGCATGAAACCTATGTGTATCTGCGCGAGATGCGCAGGGTTCTGAAGCCGGGCGGGAAGGTCCTGTTTTCCTTCCTGGAGCTCGGCGCGCCGGACCACCTGGAGGTTCTCAGGGAGACCGCGGACGTCGCGCAGGCCGGGTACCTGGAGCATCTGAACGCTTTCATGGAGCGGGGGCAGATCGAGATCATCGCCGCGGATCTGGGGTTCCGCTTGCTGCGCATCATCGAGCCCGACGCGGCCTTTGGCGCCCATGGCGGTCTGGGCCAGAGCGCCTGCCTGCTTCAGAAGCCCTAGGTGGACCGCTGCCGTGCTTTGCCGGAGGCGGTCGGGTGGTGGAGCGGCGGGGTGTACCCCGCCTTACACCTGACTGGGGAGATCGGCCTGTGGCAACCGCGTATTCGGAAGCATGTGATCCGGGACGACGCCGATTTTGTGCTGCGGATGCGCTGTTGCTGGAGCTACCCGGTCAGGCATGGGCTTGTCGCGCGTCCTGTGGACTGGCCCTGTACGTAGATCCGAACGGGCAAACGGGATTGAGTGGGCGCGTTCGGCGAAGCCTAGGGCGGGATCTATCTCGCTAGGGCGCGTAGGGATACGGCGGGGATAACTCTGCCCTGCGTGCTAGTGCAGGCACATAGCTCGTTGGCTCTTGCGCGTTTCACAGTATGTGACCTGAATTAGCCGCCGCGTCGCCTTGATTGTCCAGAGATCTTGACCATGTTCCGACGCCTTGAGGCTGAGAGTCTCTCGTACTCCGCAACATCTTCCGGTTTTGCGGACCCTTGAAGGATCTTTAGGGAGTACTCCTCAACTGCCCTATCGATCTCGGTTGCATTTTTGCGTCGCTTAGGCCGGGGCAGAGTGACTTCCATTTTCATCTCCCTGATTTGAAACAACGGAACTCTCCAGATCACGCACTCGACAAGCGGACACCGCAAGGGCAACTATTCCAGCTAGCGTTCTAACGGCTTCTTCTGGTTCGACGCCTTCGATCTCAGTGTTGCCAAAGTAATCGGGCACATTGCAGGTGGCAAGCGCCACACCCCAAGGCCGCACATCACCACCAACCTGAATCGGGACGGCGAACAGCGACTTGTACCTGTCTCGATCCTCGTCCTTAATTTGTCTAGGACTTAGCTTGAATGCTGTTCCGACTGCTGGATCGTCAAGGTCCGGTACAACAACCTCTCCATTTTTCGCGTATGCGATGCCACCAACACCAATGCCTTCACGCCAACGTCGGGCATTTTTTATTTCGCACTCAACCGAACGGTCATGAGCCACCAATTCAAGCTCGGTTGAGCCATCATTTTCGCTAGGCACTGCTTTATACACACCAATGGTCCATATGTACCTGAGATCAAACCCCAATGCGATGCACAGATCTCGCCTGCTAATTTCTAAGCACGCCTGAACAAGTTTGAGCTCTTCTACACGTTCATGTGTAAGTGACTGCTCTATAGTGCCACGCGCGCTCGTCAGCGCGTAGTACAGCGAAGTCAACCTCGTTACTGCATCACGGTAGGCTAGGAGTTCGTCTTCTGTTTGCAACGCTTTCAGCTTTGACACATCTGCTTGACCTATTGCTTGTCTTGCCTCCACCAGAGCCTCGCTTGCGTCCTGTTCAGTAAAAACAACAAATGCGCTCCCTAGCAGCGCCAACATGAGACCTACCAGCCCAGCGAACTGCGCAAGGGTCAGGGGCCAACTGGCTTCAGCCGAGAAGAAAGCAGCAGCTCCGGCGATAAAGCTTCCGACTGCGATCAACACGATCTTCACGCCGAGCGATGCAAGTCGCATCCTACGTGATCGATCTTCATCAAGCTGATTAATCTTCAGATGCTGCTCATTCATGTTTTGGGGCTGTTTGCGACCCTCTTAAAATGCTTGATAACACGAAAAAGAAAGTCTTGCCCGACTTTTTGTGCAACAACTTGAAGCTCATTACGTTCTTCTCCGCCGCTTCACCCCGCCACGCTGGCCCGGGCGTCCGGCCTTTGACCGGCCCGACGCTTTCTGGGCGTCGTACACGGCCTGCTCCACAGCCGTTTGGCGGGCGAGGGGGTCGTCATGGACCACGAGGTCGACGGTCTCCAGGCGCTTGATCTCGTCCCGGAGCCGGGCGGCTTCTTCGAACTCGAGGTTCTCCGCTGCCTTGCGCATCTCGTCGCGCAAGCCATCGAGATGGGCCTGGAGGTTCGCGCCATGCATCGGTTTGTCGATCTTGGCGGTCACGCGGGACTGGTCGGTGTCGCCCTGGTAGAGACCGGCGAGAATGTCCTCGACATTCTTCTTCACCGTCTCGGGCGTGATGCCGTGTGCCTCGTTATAGGCGATCTGCTTGGCGCGGCGGCGGTTGGTTTCGCCGATGGCACGCTCCATGGAGCCGGTGATGCGGTCGGCATACATGATCACGCGGCCGTCGGCGTTCCGCGCGGCGCGTCCGATGGTCTGGATGAGCGAGGTCTCGGAGCGCAGGAACCCTTCCTTGTCGGCATCAAGGATCGCCACCAGCCCGCATTCGGGGATGTCGAGCCCCTCGCGCAAGAGGTTGATCCCCACCAGCACGTCGAACGCGCCGAGGCGGAGGTCGCGCAGGATCTCGATCCGTTCGATCGTGTCGATATCGGAATGCATGTAGCGGACGCGGATGCCTTGTTCGTGGAGATACTCGGTCAGGTCCTCGGCCATGCGTTTGGTGAGCACCGTGGCAAGCGTCCGGTAGCCCGAGTCGGCCACGCGGCGGATCTCGTCGACGAGGTCGTCGACCTGCATCTCCACCGGGCGGATCTCGACCTCGGGGTCCAGAAGGCCGGTGGGTCGGATGACCTGTTCGGTGAAGACGCCGCCCGATTGCTCGATCTCCCAGCCGGCGGGCGTCGCGCTGACAAAGACCGATTGCGGGCGCATGGCATCCCATTCCTCGAATTTGAGCGGGCGGTTGTCCATGCAGGAGGGCAGGCGGAAGCCATGTTCGGCCAGGGTGAACTTGCGCCGGTAGTCGCCGCGATACATGCCCCCGATCTGGGGGACGCTCACGTGGGATTCATCCGCGAAGACGATGGCGTTGTCGGGGATGAACTCGAAGAGGGTGGGGGGCGGCTCGCCCGGCGCGCGGCCGGTGAGGTAGCGCGAATAGTTCTCGATCCCGTTGCAGACGCCGGTGGCCTCCAGCATCTCCAGATCGAACTGGGTGCGCTGTTCGAGGCGCTGGGCCTCCAGCAGACGGCCCTCGCCGACGAGCTGGTCGAGGCGCTGGCGGAGCTCCACTTTGATCTTTTCGGTGGCCTGCTGCATCGTCGGGCGCGGCGTCACATAGTGCGAATTGGCGTAGATCCGGATGCGCTCGAACGTGTCGGTTTTCTCGCCGGTCAGCGGGTCGAATTCGGTAATGGACTCCAGTTCCTCGCCGAAGAACGAAAAGCGCCAGGCGCGATCCTCCAGGTGGGCGGGGTGGACCTCCAGCACATCGCCGCGAACCCGGAAAGAGCCGCGCATGAAGGCCTGGTCGTTCCGGCGGTATTGCTGCGCGGTCAGGTCGGCCATGATCTGGCGCTGGTCGTAGTTGCGGCCGACATGCAGATCCTGGGTCATCGCGCCGTAGGTCTCCACCGAGCCGATGCCGTAGATGCAGGAGACCGAGGCGACGATGATGACGTCATCGCGTTCCAGAAGCGCCCGGGTCGCGGAGTGGCGCATCCGATCGATCTGTTCGTTGATCTGGGATTCCTTCTCGATATAGGTGTCCGAGCGCGGCACGTAGGCCTCGGGCTGGTAATAGTCGTAGTAGCTGACGAAATACTCGACCGCGTTGTCCGGGAAAAACCCCTTGAACTCGCCATAGAGCTGGGCGGCGAGCGTCTTGTTCGGGGCGAGGATGATTGCCGGGCGCTGGGTTTCCTCGATCACCTTGGCCATGGTGAAGGTCTTGCCGGTGCCGGTGGCGCCGAGGAGCACCTGGTTTTGCTCGCCGTCGCGGACGCCCTGGGCCAGTTCGGCGATCGCGGTGGGCTGGTCGCCGGCGGGGTCGAACTCGGTCTTCAGTGCGAAACGGATGCCGCCCTCGAGCTTGTCGCGGCTCTGCGGCGGCGCTGCCGGTGCGTGCAGGATGGGCAGGTCGTCTGGACGATTGTTGTGCATCGGGTGCCTCGTTCGCGGACGCTATAGATGTGCCCTCTGCCGGGGGCGGTTCAACCACTTTCTTGCCGCGCCCCAGGTCGGCACGGCGGTGCAGGCAAATCACCCGGTCGGCAGTCCCGCTAAAGGCCGCCGGACCGGAGAACATGGGCCCTCTGCGGCGGATCTGCCCGCGACCGGGGGCGCGGAGACGGCGCGAGAGCTCTTCCGTCAGCCGCCGCGCGGTGCCGGTCAAACGGACTGATTTTGCATAGGAACCCAAGATCTGCCACTTTGCCGCAGGCGCCTAAAAGCTAAGTATTTCATGCAGGTTACCCTAGGTCAGGAGAGTATCGGGCGCGCCCACAACCTGAGGTTACGTTTTTCGCTTGCGTGGCGCAGGACCCGTTACTACCGTTTTACGGCAAGCAGCAGAAATGATTGCCGGTCGGGGCGCTCTACCCACCCCACCCCTCGCTCCCTCGCGTTCTGACCGGCAATCATGATTGCGGCGTTTTCTGTTTACCCCTTCATCGCGCGCGCCCTTGCATCGCGACCTTCGGTCGGCATAGTGCGCGCAATCGGAGGCAAGCCCATGCGCGCGCGAATCTACAAGCCGGCCAAGACCGCCATGCAGTCCGGAACGGCCAAGACCAAGGACTGGGTGCTGGTGTTCGACCCCGCCGAGCGGCGCGACGTCGATCCGCTGATGGGCTGGACCTCGTCCGGCGACATGCAGAGCCAGGTGACCCTGCATTTCGAGACCAAGCAGGCGGCGCTAGACTATGCCGCGGCCCATGGGATCGAGGCGGTGGTGAGCGAACCCCATATCCGCAAGCCGGTGATCCGCCAGCGCGGCTATGGCGAGAACTTCGCCCCCAACCGCCGCGGCGCCTGGACACACTGAGCCGCGTCGCGCGCGGCGCAAGGCCCACGGACGGCGCGCTTGAACGCGCGCAACTTCTGGCGCAAAACCGCCCCATGCGGTCCCTTAGCTCAACTGGATAGAGCAGCTGACTTCTAATCAGCAGGTTCCGGGTTCGAGTCCTGGAGGGATCGCCAATAAACGCAACATCTTATCGCGAATAATCCGTTGCTCTAAGGGGCTCAGCGAGCACGTTCATACCAGTTTTCTTTTCTACGAGTTGATGGTGCGCAATCGAAGAGCTTAGGCGTCGTTCTCAAAAGCTTAGGGTCTCGGGCGATGTTTCCCTCGCGCGCGGACCAACAAAGGGCTCGATCCTCGAGAGCCTAGCGATTTTGTTTGGAGTACTCTTGCTATCTCGCAGGAACCTAGTGAGCAGCTAGGAGTTCGTCGAGTGGGTTAGGTTCGCTCAGCTTCGTGCACGGAAGAATCCTCTGGCACCACCATAGGGTTGTGCCGACCAAGGTGCGCAAGTGAACCGTGTAGCGACCGCTGCATTGCCGTCTAACGCACCGAAGGATTCCTTGCCTTATTGTCCAACTTCTTGACGTCAAATGCGCTCGGAGCGTCATGGCGGGAACAGTTTACAGAGGCAGGACATATGAGCATACACGATCGACTACTCAATCGCGCGGAGGTCGAAGAACGCTTCGGGATTCCGAAACGGTATCTCGAGATGGCTGTGATGCGGGGAGATGGGCCGCCTTTCATCAGGACCGGACGACTGGTCCGGTACAGCATCAACGACATCGAGGCCTGGATCACAGCGCGGCGGGTCGAGCCCGGTCAGATCTGACGGCGGCTCACCGCATCACCGAACTTTCCACACGTTGAAAGACATGAACCATGACTGAGCATTCAGGCAGGGATGGCGGAGGCTATTCCCAAGACCCAGCTGTGCAGCAGGATCTTGAGCAGCATTGCTTTTCATCACCAAAACCCCAGACCACGCCAACCCCTCTTCTCCGGCCAAAAGACAGCGCCGAGCCCTTTCCCACCGAACATCTCGGGGCACTCCTGCCCGCCGCGTCTGCAGTTGCTGAACTCACGTCAGCGCCCGCCGCTCTCGCCGCTCAAAGCGTGCTGGGCGCCGCCAGCCTGACGGCCCAAGCCCTGGCGAATGTCGAGACGCTGGACGGGCCGAAACCACTGTCGCTTTTCTTCGTCTCCATCGCGGAGTCCGGAGAGCGCAATTCCGCCTGCGATCGCCATGCACTCGAAGGCGTTCGGCGGTTTGAACGCACCAGGCAAGAGAAATACGCGGCGGCCTATGGCGCATTCCAAAACGAGCTAGCCATCTATGAGGCCGAGAAACGGAAAATCTTTGGCGCAAGCAAGGATGCGGCCGCTCAGCGCGCTGACCTCGCGGCCTTTGGCCCGGAACCGAAATGTCCTGCCGCGCCGGAACTGCTCCTTACAGATCCGACAATCGAGGGGCTTCTGAAGCACTTTGAAATGGCCCAACACGCCATCGGCATCTTCTCTGACGAAGGAGGGCAATTCCTCGCCGGTCACGGCGTGAACTCTGATAATCGCATCAAGACCGCAACGGCGCTGTCGACGCTTTGGGGTGGCGGAGCGGTCAACAGAACACGTGCTGGCACTGGCCCGTCAATGACCTTCTTTGACCGCCGCGTCACCTGTCACCTGATGGTCCAGCCCCGCATCGCCGAGCAGCTTCTGGCGGATCCTGATCTGCGGGATCAGGGCTTGCTGTCCCGCACATTGCTTGCCTGGCCCGGTAGTCGTATCGGGCAGCGTCTGATCTCACCGGGCCGGCGACGGAACCATGCCGTCGAGATCGAGCGCCTCGCTGCCCTTCACCGTCGGATAACCGACCTGCTGGAGCTCGGGCTGCCCGAAGGCCCGACGAAGCCACTGGATCTCAAGACATTGCGCCAGTCCGGCACGTCTCGCGACCTCCTGGGGGAATTCTACAACCATGTGGAGCAGATGCCGATCGATGCCGGTCCGCTTCAGGACATCCGCGGCTTTGCATCCAAAGCGGTTGAACAAGCGGCGCGGCTCGCCGGCATTCTGCAGATCTTCGCAGATGAGACCGCGGATACGGTCTCAGAGGTGTCAATCCCGGAGCAAAAACGGTCAATTGACCGGTGGAATAGTCCCCAGAGACTGGGGTTTGTCGGGCGCCTTGGCGCGTGCGCTCCCATGTAGCTGGCGCGCGTCAAGGCGCCCTGGCTGAAGGCCAGTTCTGTCAGT
>JBCDBB010000003.1:0-51818 GCA_039184415.1 Pseudomonadota bacterium | reverse complement strand
GGATCATGGTGCCCATCGCTCCGTCGAGGATGAGTATCCGCTCGGCGGCAAGCGCGCGGAGGGTCGTCAGCACCGGAGAGACCGGGACGGCGAAGTCGAGCATGGCGTTGTATCCAGGCAGATTCGGGTTTGGGTATACTTAGTCCGCGCCTATGCTGAAGTGAAATGAGTGTTAGGCGGGATGATTATGAGGCTGGCTCATGTTCCCTCTGCTGGATCTGGGTGCCACGGCGGCAATGCCAGACGCACAAGCTCCCTACCAACTGGTCTCAGCGCGGTGTTGCAACACTCACAGAATACTCAACTGCAGAACCCAAAAAGAGAGACGTTGCCGATTACGGAGAACGGGTTTGAGCAGCAAAAGACAGCCTCGCCTGACTTGACTGAGCCCGCTACGGGACGCGCCGCGGGATTCTATTGCCGAAAGCAGAGCCGGGTATGTTGATGTCCTTCGTGCTGTCCTTGTGCTTGCCGGACAGCTTGGACATAGGCTCGCTCGTCGCCCGCCGGGATCAGCGTCAACCCCCAAACCAATGGCTTCGCGCGGATCATTGATGACCTCTGCGTTCGGGCGTTCGTCCCTGAATTTGCCGTTGAAGTCCTAATCTGCTCAGTCTCCGCCGGTGATCCTGGCGCGATGAACCGGGTCGTCGCGTCGACACTGGCGATCCTCTGTCACACGGCTCCTGTTGCGAGCTCGGGACCATCGTCTCTTGTTGATCGGACCAGTAGCGCAATCCTCGACAGCTCTGAACGGCCGTGATTAGGTGCGCCGCGCGTTTTCATCGGGTCTGCCAAGACAGCAGGTGCCATCTCGCGGTTGTGGCCTCGCACGACATCGATCGAACCCGCGATTGTCCTTGGACCGCCACCCCCTTCGGGGCTCTGACCATTGGCGCCGCGATGGGCAACCGTTCCAAGGTTATTCCCTGCACCACGTTGGTGGACCACCTGTGTCATGCCCAAGCGCAGACCGGCCTCGCCGACTTTCAACTCGTAGGCCAATTGCGCCTCTGCGCCGCGCGGCTTTGAGATGATCTCTCGCTGGTCTTTTCTCTTTGAACGGGTCGCTCTGCTCTTTCAAACGAGCCGATCTTTCCCTCAGGGTGGCTGCCTTCAAAGGGGCAAGGTCAAGTTGCGACTGCGCTCGGACCAGCGGGAAGGCATTGGCGCGCTCATCGGTCGGCAATCGTCTTGGTTGGGATGCGTGCTCACTCGTTTACATTGTCGAGGCCGATCGACATCGCGACGAGCACGAGAGCGACAATGGCGAGCACGATCTGCACGCCGGAGACTGCTGCGACGAGCGGCGACGAGGTGAACTGGACGAGCGACAGAAGCTCGACCGGCAGCGGGCGATCTCGGAAACCATGTGTAAAGATCGCGACCGAGAGATTGTCGAAACCTTCGACAAAGGTGAAAACGGCGCCTGCAAGGATCGCCGGCATCAGGAGCGGAAAGGTGACCGTGCGGAGACCTTGAAAGGGTGTGGCGCGGAGGTTTGCGGCGGCCTCCTCGAGTGCGGAATCAAGACGCATGAGGCGGCTCTGAACCGTTCGAACCATCACCGCGAGGATAAAAACGGTGATTGAGATCGACTGAAGCCAGATCGATGGCGAAACGCCGACGAGGGCGCCAGCGAAGAGAACGGCGACGCCGAGCACGATACCCGGCACCATGTGCGGCACGAGGACGAAGACAGAAAGCGCGGTGGTCCCCCGAAAGCGGCCGCGGACGCAGGCGAGCGCAGTAGGCACCCCGAGGATGATGCAGAGGACCGTCACCGTCACGCCGACCTGGAGGCTGTTGATCATCGCTTCGACAAGCTCGCCTTGCTTGAAGACTTCAGCATACCATCGCAGCGTGAAGCCCTCGGGCGGGAAGCTGACAAAGGCACGCGTGTCGAAGGAAATGATCACGACGATGATCGAAGGCGCCACCAGAAGGAGCAACGAGAAGATCGCGACAGCGAGGATCGCCCCGATGCCAAGCGCGTCGGTGAGGGATGTGCGGCGATAGGCTCTCATGCGTCGCGCCCCTTCGCCCAGCGGGTGAAGTGGTTTGTCACTAGCGCGATGGTGACGAGGACGATCAGGCAGGTCACCATCAGGAGAAGCGAACTGACGGAGCCCTTTGACCACTCCAGTGAGAAGACGACCTGTTCGTAGATCATCGTCGCCGCGTTGAGATAGTTACCGCCACCAAGGAGCTGCGGGACGACGAACGTCGTATAGCTGAGTGTGAAAACGAGTGCTGCCCCCGTCCCGATGCCAGGGACACTGAGCGGCAGGATCACCGTACGGAGCGTACCGAGACGGGAGGCGCCGAGATTCTCCGCCGCCTCGACGATCTGTCCGTCGTGCCGGGACATCACGGCAATCAGCGGCAGGATCATCACCGGTAGGTGGATCTGGACCATGCCGATCAGGACCGCCCAATGGGTATTCATGATACGGAGCGGCTGATCTATCAGGCCGATCCCCATCAGCGTCTGGTTCACGACGCCCCGCCCGCCGAGGATCACCAGCCAGGCGTAGGTACGGACGATGCCGCTTGTCAGGAGAGGCGCGATCGTCAGGACAAGGATCAGGCGCTTGGTCCACTTTCCGCCCGTAAGGAAAAGATAGGCGACGGGATAGCCGAAGAGGATGCAGAGCGCTGTCGTGGTCAGCGCCAGGCTGAGCGAGCGCTGGAAGGTGATCCAGTAAAGCGGGTCGCCGAGCGCGTTCGTCAGGTGAGTGAGCGAGAAAGTCTGGCTGACGATGTCGCCGCGCGAGATCTCGATATCGGAGAAGCCGAGCGAAAGGAGGATCACAAAGGGAATCACTGCAACGATCATCAGGACGATGATCGCCGGCACGGCCGGCCAGATGCCACGGCCCGACAGCAGAGCGTCGGCCAGGCGTTCGCCGATGCGGGGCGCCGCGATGGGTGGTGAGACGGCCGCGTCAGTCATCAGCCGGGATAGACAGCGCAGTTGGCGGGGTCGATCACCGCAATGCTGACCTCGGCGCGGTCGGCAATGCGGCGCGCGCGTTCCTGCCGCATGTTGGCGACACGGATCGTTTCTCCGCCCGGCGTCTCGACATGGTACTCGATCAGCGGGCCGACATTGCGGTGGAAGATAACGGTGCCCGTCCACGGACCATCTTCGGGCGGCGCGAGCCGCAGGTTGTGGGGCCGCGCCATGACGCGGACCCGTCCCGAGAGGTTGGTCTTTGTCGACTGACCGTCCGGCAAAGTGACGCCGCCCGAGTTGGCCTCGCCATCCCAGAAGTTCGATGTGCCGATAAAGTCCGCGACATAGGCAGTGGCCGGGCGGTCGAAGATCTCATCAGGGCTCGCCACCTGTTCGATCCGGCCGGCGCGCATCACGGCGATCCTGTCGCTCATCGTCAGGGCCTCCTCCTGGTCGTGAGTCACGAAAATGGAGGTCAGTCCGAGCGTCTTGATCAGCTGACGGAGTTCCACCTGCATGGCGCCACGGAGCTTTGCGTCGAGCGCGTTGAAGGGTTCGTCGAGCAGAAGGACCCGCGGCTCCATCACGAGGACGCGGGCGATGGCGACGCGTTGTTGTTGGCCGCCCGAGAGCTGTGCGGGATAACGACCCTCGAAGCCGGTGAGGGAGACGGTCGCGAGGGCGTCGGTGACCTTCTCGTCGGCTTCGGCCTTTGGAACGCTGGACATCCGGAGTGCATAGCCGACGTTTTGTGCAACGGTCATGTGAGGGAAGAGCGCGTAGCTCTGGAAGACGACGCCGACCGGCCGGCGGTTGACCGGGACGGGTGCCATGTCTTGGCCGTCGATGTCGATTGTTCCACCGTCGGCGTCCCAGAAACCGGCAACGCAGCGCAGAAGTGTGGTCTTGCCGCAGCCGGAGGGGCCAAGGAGCGTCACGATCTCGCCCTGGGCGATGTCGAGCGAGCAGTCTTCAAGCACCTTGGTCGCACCGAAGCGCTTGCTAACGGCCCCGATACTGAGCACCGGGGCCGTGGTGGCGACATTCCTCGTGGGACCCGTGGGTCCCTGCATCATGTCGCGAACATGCGGTCGAAGGTCTCGACGGTTTGGCCCCGGAGCGGTGCGAAGGACTTCCAGTCGAGCGATGTCGTGCTGTCGAGTTCCGCTGGCGTCGACGGCACATAAGGTGCGGCCTCTGGCGGAACGGGAATTCCTTCGACGACGGTGCCAAAGTAGATGGGCGCGCTGCCCGCCATCGTTTGGATTTCAGGGGTAAGGAGGATGTTGGCAAACTCGGTCACCAGATCCGCAGTCCCCTCTGCCGTGTTGACGAACTGCACAATGTTCGTGGGCAACATGAGCGGTCCGGGACCGGTGATCTTCACATAGCCGATCGGCAGGCCGGAGTTCGCCGCAAGCGCGGAGTTCACATGCCAGAGCGGTGCTAGATCCACTTCGCCGCGCTCGATCATCTGTTGAAGAAGTGGCGGACTGCGACCAACGAGCGGGTCGAGTTCCTCCCATTTTTCGAGCGCGAAGGTCATATCGTCCTGCGGCATGCCAAACGCCTCACTTGTCGCGGCCAAAACACCCAGGCCGAGATTGGACTGCGGGCGGCACATTCCGATGCGACCGTTGTACTCGCCGGACCAGAGCGCCTCCCAGGTCGCGGGCGGCGTTTCGATCTTTGAGGTGTCGTACGCGACACCGATGCCTTCGAACCAGATCGGCTGTCCCACATCGTAGCCGTAGGGCGGAAAGCGCGGATCGACATTTGCCGCGTTCGGGATCTTGGAGAAGTCGAGGGGTACGATCACGTCTTCGGCGAGCGCGTTGACGATTGCCGGCGAGCCCATGACCGCGAGGTCGTAGGGCGAGTTTCCGCGGGCCGCCTTGATCTGTGCGAGCGCCTCAGCCGACAGGCCCCCGATTACGCGAAGCGAAACGCCGGGGTTGTTTTCTGCGAGCTTCTCGCCTGCAGCGATCAGCGGCGCGTCGGACTCGTTGCCATAACCGACCATGACCAGTTCACGCGTCTGCGCGCGAAGGACCGTTGGTGTGGAAAGTGCCGTGGCTGCGGCAAGGCCACCCAGCACCGTGCGTCTCTTCAGGTTCATTTTCGTCTCCCCGTCAGCTGTGTCCGGCGGGCAGACGCCCGCGACTCATCGACAGCTATAGTGATACGATATTTTTGTGAAATTCTTCAAAAAAAAATCTTTCGAAAGCCGCAGCGTTGCGCGCTCTTTGGTCGAAACGTTTGCTTGTTCGCCAAAAAAAACGGCGGTCAGCGGATCACGCGAGGATTACATTGACGCCCGCTGCCTCGAGCGCCTGCACGTCAGCTGGCGCGGCACCATTGTCCGTGACAAGCGTTGCAACCTCGCCCGCCGCTGCGATGCAGGCGCCGGCGACATGCCCGATCTTACCATGATCGCCCAGCATCACGGAACGGCGAGACGCCGCCATCATGGAGCGCTTGACTTCAACCTCCTCGAAATGAGCATTGGTGAACCCCCTCTCGGCATCAATTCCGGCGCAGCAGAGATAAGTACAGTCGGCGTTGACCTGAGACAAAAGTAGCCCGGCGAAAGGTGGGATCAGCGAACGTGAGCGCGGGTTGCGCCCGGTTCGTTTCACGGTGCCGCCGGTCAGCATCACGGTCACTCCATCATGATTTTCAATAGAAATCGCGATGTCGAGGCTGGAGGTGATGACTACGACGTCGCGCAGTTCATCAGGCAGGGCGAGTGCCATCGCCTGGGTTGTCGTGCCGGCATCGAGGATAATCGTCTCACCATCACGCACCATCCGTGCAGCCATCGCGCCGATCCGCTCCTTCTCGGCGCCGAAACTCTGGCTCGCCAGTTCGAGGGGGCGAACGAACCGCGCGGGCTGAACTGAAGTGGCCCCACCGCGAATCCGCCGTAGCAACATTCGGCGATCGAGCGCATCGAGATCTGAGCGGATTGTCACTGCGGAAACACCGAGCCTCTCTGACAATTGCGCGACTTCGACGACGCGGTCCCGGGAGAGAACTTCGAGAATCTGCTCGTGGCGAGGGATTAAGTTCTGTGTGTTCGCGGCGTCGTTCACGGATGGCCTTTTCAATCGACTTGCGTTTTTTAGTTCTTTAACAGATACCGAAAGTCATAGCGAGCGCGGTCGTCCGTGCTTGCCAAGATTTCATCCGTCGAACTGGAGGGGGTGTTGAAGTGAACATCGAGCGGCGTATCAAGGAGATCCGTCGGGAGTCCTCTTCCGACGCGCCGGGCGATCCGGAGCGCTTTCGTCGTGTCGCGCTGACCGAGACGGAGATGATGTCGCAAGGCGATGCGATCCGCGCCACGCTTGACGCCAATGTCGAACCGCTCGCTGCGATCGCAGCAGATCTCGCAGGGCGTGACATTCGCCGAGTCGCGATGGTGGGTTGCGGTGACAGCTGGGTATCCGGTGTCGGCGTCCGTCTCGCGATGGAGCGCCATTTGGGCGCCGTGGCCGAGCCGTGCGAGGCGTTCGATTTTGCGACCTACGGCCTTGATGTGATCGACGCCGAAACCGTGGTGATCGGGCTGAGCTCGTCCGGCAAGACCGAACCGGTCATCGAGGGTCTGAAGGGCGCTGCGGCGCGCGGCGCCTACGCGATCGGACTGTCCAATACGCTCGGGTCGCCCTTGATGGAGGAGTTTCCGGGCGCGCTGCACATCCGTGCCACGCGTGGTGGCTGGCCAACCCAATCGTCCACGGCGGCGATGGCGCTGAAACTCGCGCTCGCCGCGTCGGTCGCCGAGGCGAAGGGACGGGACGTCTCGGATCTCAAGGCGGCGCTCGATGCACTGCCCGGCCAGGTGGATACAGTGGCGACGGCAATGTACGAGCCGGCCCGCGAGGCTGCCAAACGTTTCGCGCGTGCCGATCTGGTGCTTCTGACCGGAGCGGGGCCGTATCACGCCCCGGCGGAATTCGGTTCGGCGAAACTGCGTGAACTGGCCCCGATCCACGCCTATTCCTTTCCGCTCGAAGAGTATCACCACTACCGGACCCAGAAGTCGGGCGATGTCATGTTCCTGGTTGCGGCGGACAAGGCGAGCCATGCCCGCGCGCTCGAGACGGCGATCATGAGTCGCGGGAGCGAGGGTATCTGTGTGGCACTCGTGCCCGAGGGCGAGACGGAGATCGCTGAGGTCGCCGACATCGCCTGGCATCTGCCGGACGTCTCTGAAGAGACACGCCCGATCGTCTACAGCGTGCCGCTGCATCTCTTTGGCTACCATGCCGCGATGGAGCGCGACGCCATCGGCCTCGGCGCACCGCGGCTCGGGGTCTGACGTGATCCCCGATCTGGTCACGGTCGGGGGTCTGACGGTCGACAATGTTGTCTCGGCGGAGGGCCGCGTTGCTCTGGCGCAGGCGGGCGGAAACGGCGCCTATTCGGCCGTGGGGGCGCTCCAATGGGTCGGACAGGTTGGCCTCGTAAGTGCAGCGGTTGAGACCTATCCACGAGAGACTCTTGCGCGGCTCGCCGCGCGAGGCGTCGATCTTGCCGGCGTCGCTTGGTTCGCTGAACGCCTCGACGCCTGCAGCTGGTTCATCTACGATGGCGCCGGGGATCGCGATGAAGGGCTGACGAGCCCTCCTGGGGCCTTGGCTGAGGCGGGATTTCCAAGCGATCAGCTGGCGCCAGAGCAGATCGCGCTTTGGCGTGCGCGTCTCGCCGAGCGGCAGGCACCAGACGAGATCGGATACTCCGAGTTTCGCGACCTTCATCCTTTGTCGCCAGACCAGGTGCCCGAGGCATGGCTCGGTGTCAAAGGCGTGCACCTTGCGCCGAGCCAGCCGGTCGTGATGTTGGCGATGCTCGATCGTTTTGGATCTTCGCCGACCTTAACAGCCGACCCCGGCTGGCAGCTAGCGGCCCGGCGCCTCGATGAGATCGCCCCGATCTTGTCACGGCTCGATGCGTTTCTTCCGAGCGAAGTGGAGCTTCGCGCCCTGGTTCCGGGCGCAGGCTTAGCCGATGCTCTGGCCGAGGTTGCGGGCAGAACGCCCGGTGCGGTGGCAGTTAAACTGGGCCCGAGGGGCGTGCTTGTCTGGGACCGGGCAGCTGTTACAGCGATCGAGGTCCCGGCTCGAGAGGTCGCGACCGTCGATCCGACCGGGGCAGGTGATGGGTTCTCCGGCGGTTTTCTTGCAGGCCTTGTGGAGACTGGAGATCCAGTGCTTGCAGCGCGTTTCGGCGCGATTTCGGCGGCTCGGATCGTCGGCGATTTCGGGGCCGACGGCGCGCTCCCCGCGGATCGGACCGCGGCGCGGGTGGCGCTTCGTGCGGAGGAGCCAGCATGTCCCTGACGATGTTCGACGGCGCGCCACCAGTGATTGCGGCGCTTCACCTGCCCGATTTCGCCCTCACCCGAGACAGGAGCGTGGCCTGGTTTGAGGACTATGCCGTCGCGAATGCGCGGGTCTTTGCAGAGGCAGGAGTGCCCCTCATCAAGCTTCAGGACCAGACGCGGACCACTGGCGCTGCGGCGCCGGACACTCTGGCAATGACGGCCTCGCTCGGTCGGCTGATCCGGGCTGAGGTGCCAAAGCTCAGGCTTGGCATCATCGTCGAGGCGCATGATCCTCTCGCAGCGCTGTCGGTCGCCCATGCGGCTGGCGCGGAGTTCGTTCGGCTGAAGGTCTTTGTGGGTGGTGCTATGACGTCAGAAGGGTCGCGGAACGGGCTCGGCGCCGAGGCGGTCCAATACCGTGCCCGCCTCGACCGGCACGACATCGCCATCCTGGCCGACGTCCATGAACGAACCGCCCGTCCGATGTCGGATGAAAGCCAGCCCTTTGCCGCGAACTGGGCGGCCAAGGTAGGCGCGGACGGGCTGATCATAACGGGCGCGAGTTTTTCGGACACGCTCGAGCGGATCTCGGCCGTACGGGGTGCCGTACACGGCCGGCCGATCCTGATCGGCGGCGGCGTGACAGACGACAACGTCACCGAGGCGCTTGCCGTGAGCGATGGCGTCGTCGTCTCAAGCGCGCTGATGAAGAGGGGCGCCGGGCCGGAGGATCTCGTCCGTTGGGACGTCGATCTCTGCCGACGGTTCATGGATCGGGCGCGCGGATGAACGGCCGCGACTTCGACGGCTACCGAAAGGGAGCGCCGCAGATCAGCTGGCCCGGTGGCGCGCGGTTGGCGGTCTCGGTGGTGGTCAATGTCGAGGAGGGGGCCGAACTGGGACTCAGTGTCGGCGACGAGAAAAACGAACATGTCTATGAGGCGACCGAGGCGGTCGAGGGCGTGCCCGATCTCTGTATGGAGAGCCACTTCGAATACGGGCCGCGGGCGGGGTGGCCGCGGATACGCGAAGCGCTCCGCGCGCGGGGTGCGAGGGCGACGATCAACGCCTGCGGACGCGCCGTCCTCGCGACGCCCTGGTTGATCGAGGACGCCGTGGCCGACGGTCACGAGATCTCGGCCCATGGCTGGCGTTGGGAACGCCACGTGCACATGGATGAGGCCACGGAACGCCGGGCAATTTCCCGGACAGTGGACGCGATCACGCAAGTCACCGGCACGCGACCTGTAGGCTGGCACACGCGATCTGCCACGTCACCCCGGACGCGGGATCTGCTCATCGAGGAAGGCGGCTTTCTCTACGACAGCAACGCCTACAACGATGATCTGCCCTATACGGTCGAAACGGCGCGCGGGCCGCACGTCGTCCTGCCATACGCTTTCGACACCAACGACATGAGATTTCTGAACGGCGGCGGGTTCATCCTTGCGGAGGATTTCTCGCGTTACGTGATCGCCGCGCTCGACCGCCTTCATGCCGAGGGCGCCGCGGCGCCGCGGATGCTGTCGATCGGGCTGCACACCCGGATTATCGGGCGGCCGGCGCGGATCGGCGGCCTGGAGGCCGTCCTCGACCATGCGCTTGCGCTCGGCGACGTCTGGTTCGCGACGCGGGCCGAGATTGCGACGGTGTGGCGCGCGGGACTCGGCCTGCCCGAATGGTCGCCGGCGCAACCGCGTGGGGCCTTTGCGTGACGCGCGATCTGTTGGGATACGGCGGCGACTGGCCGGATATTGCATGGCCGAACGGTGCGCGGCTGGCAGTCTCGGTCGTCGTGAACTTCGAGGAGGGCGCCGAAGAGCAGGTGCTCGACGGCGATCCCAGAAGCGAGCGGATCGGCGAGGTGGTTTCGGTCGTGTCTGAAGGACGGCCGGATCCGGGTCAGGCACAGATCTTCGCCTATGGGACGCGCGCGGGCGCTTGGCGGATAGCGCGGGCGCTAAAGGCGGCGGCGGTTCCGGCGACGATCTTCGCCTGTGGACGGGCAGCAGAGCGCGCGGCGCCGGTTCTGTCGATGCTGGCCCGCGACGGACACGAGCCGGCCTGCCACGGTTGGCTATGGCGACCGCACGCCGACTACGACAGCGCGGCGGCCGAGGCAGCAGACCTCGACCGGGCCGCCGCCGCGATCACCCGCGCGACCGGAGAGGCGCCTCGTGGTTTCTTCTGCAGGGGTGCGGAAAGCCCGTGGACCAGGCGCCTGCTGGTCGAGCGCGGTTACCTTTACACGTCGAACGGGTTCGATGACGATCTGCCCTACCGCGATCCTTCGGGGCTGATCGTCGTGCCCTACGCGCTCGACGCCAACGACATGAAGTTCTTCCATCCGAATGGCTTCGTCAGGGCCGAGGAGATGGTCGAGTACGTTGCCGACGCGCTCGACGTGCTCGAGGCGGAGGCGGCAGACGGGCTGCCAAGGCTCCTCAACATCGGTTTTCACCTCAGGATCGTCGGGCGACCGGGACGATTCAAGGCGTTCGAGGGCGTACTGGCCGAGCTTGTCCGGCGGCGCGAACGTCTCTGGATCGCGCGGCGGATCGACATAGCACGGGCCTTTGCGGAGGCGATGAGCCCATGAGGATCGCACTCGTCAATCCGAACACCTGCCGGAAGACGACAGGCACGATGGTTGGGATTGCCGCCGCGGCGGCTGGTCGCGGGACGCTGGTCGAGGGCCACACCGCCCGGTTCGGCGCGCCGCTCATCACCGAGCCACAGGCGCTCGACGACGCAGCCAAAGCCGTCTTGGCGTTGCTGCCGGCTCTTGCCGGGGCCGATGCGATCATCGTCTCGGCGTTCGGAGACCCGGGTCTCGACGGTCTTCGCGCACACCTCGACCGACCTGTCACCGGGATCGCCGAGGCGGGCATGGCCGAGGCCGGCGCGTTCGGACGACGCTTCGCGGTTGTGACGACCACGCCGGAACTGGCCCCGCGGATCGCCCGTGCCGCCGAGCGCTATGGTCAGGACGGTTTCGCCGGCACGTGGACGACGCCAGCCGATCCCGTGGCCTTGGCCGCAGACCCCGTCGCCTTAGCGTCAGCGCTTAGTGACGCGATCGAGCAGGCCATCGAGAAGGCGGACGTCTCGGCCGTGGTGATCGGAGGGGGGCCGCTTGCCGTGGCGGCCCGCTCGATCGCCGAGACGTCTCGCGTCCCCCTGATCGAACCGATCTCTGCCGCGGTGCGCCTGACGATGTCGCGCCTCGGTGTGGAGTGCCCTGCGTGACGCGTGTGCTCGTCCACGCTGACCATGTCGTCTGCGAGATATCGGACGGCGGGCTGCCGGAGATCATCGCGGAGGGCGCGGTCCTCGTCGAGGACGGAACGATCGCAGCGATCGGTCCGTACCAGGATCTGCGCCGCACGGTGCCGGACGCCGCCCTGCTGGGTGGCCGCGGGCGGGTCGCGATCCCAGGGTTGATCAATGCGCACCATCACGTCGGCCTGACACCCTTTCAACTCGGCGCGCGGGATCAGCCGCTGGAGCTTTGGTTTCCTGAGCGGCTGGTGATGCGGGACGTCGCCCCCCGGCTAGACGCGCTTTTTTCTGCCTTCGAAATGATCGCGTCAGGCGTGACCTGCGTGCAGCATCTACAAAGCAGGGCCCCCGGCGACATCGACGCGGTGCTGGCCCGGAGTGATGCCATTATTGGCGCCTATAGCGAAATCGGGATGCGCGTCTCCTACTCCTTCGCGCTCCGCGATCAGAACCGGATGATCTACGAAGCCGACGAGGTCTTCGTCGCTTCGCTGCCCGAGGCACTGAGGGCTCCCGCAGCCGCCTATCTCGGCGGTTTCCGCCTGCCGCTCTCCGAGCAGATACAAGTGTTTCACACCCTTCGCGAACGCTGGGCGGGACATGACCTTGTCGGCGTTCAGATCGCGCCGTCGAACCTGCACTGGCTGTCCGACTTTGCGCTCGAAAGTGCCGCGCGCATGGCCGAGGAGACCGGCGCGCCGCTGCACATGCACCTGCTCGAGACGCCCTATCAGAAGGAGTACGCCAGGCGTCGTGCGGGCTGCTCAGCGCTTGAACATGTTGACCGTTTCGGTCTTTTGGGCCCGCAACTGACGATAGGGCACGGCGTCTGGATGACGGGCGACGACCTTGCGCTGCTCGCCGACAGAGGTGGCTGTCTTTGTCACAACTGCTCGTCGAATTTGCGTCTGAAGAGCGGAACCGCGGATCTGAATGCCTTTGTCGCAAGCGGAGTACCCGTCGCTCTCGGGATCGACGAGGCCGGCATCAACGACGACCGCGATATGCTTCAGGAGATGCGGCTTGCGTTGACCCTGCACCGCCCCGCGGGTCACGAAGCCCCGGCGCCTGGAGCACCTGATATCCTGCGGATGGCGACCGAACATGGCGCGGCAACGACGCCTTTCGCGGGCCGGATTGGCCGTTTGGCGCCGGGTATGGCGGCGGATATCGTGCTTCTCGACTGGGAGGCCGTCACGCGACCCTGGCAGGACCCGGCGATGCCGCTCGTCGACGTGCTTCTGCGCCGCGCGAAGGCCGGGGCCGTCGAAACCGTGATGATAGGCGGCGAGACGGTCTATCACGAAGGCCGGTTTACGCTGGTCGACCGCGCCGCGATCCACGACGAGATCGCGCGAGCGATGGATCGTCCGGATACCGACGCCGAAGCGGCGCTCCGCAGTCTCGCGTCCGACCTGATCGCGCCGGTTCGTGCGTTCTATCGCAACTGGGTCTGAGACCGTCGATGTCCGCCATCCAGTGATCCGATCCCAGGAAGGCTCGGCCCGAGCAACGCTTCTTGTGCCTTGGCCAACCTGCTGGACAATCAACCACGCACAAGCCGAGCCAGTTTCGATACTTCGAAACGAGCCGTGAGATCATCTGCAGCGCCGCGATGGGCTGTGATCGCTTGCCGGTTTCGTTTCGGAGCGGCACGGAGCCACTCCAAGAGCGCGAGATCTATGTCAGGCGCGAGACAATCCGCTTCCGGAGAAATGCAGTTGAGCCCATTCTGGAGGGAGACAGAAGAAACGGCCCGGACCGGAACTCGACTTGAAGAGCTGCACCAACGAAATGTGGGACCAGCGCTGTAATTCGCGACTTGCAACGACGCTTTCCGTTTACACGTATTAGAGCAAGGCTCCAGTTTCGCCGCGTTCGCTTGCCAAGATGCAAAGCAAAGGCGGCACGAAGCAGTCGCCGAGGGCGGCATAAAGTCAATCTCACGCCCACAAAATCGCGGAAGAAGACCCAAATCAGACCTTGACTAAGAGCGTGGCATTGCGGCCCCCGAATGCGAGCGTTGATCTCGCGTGCAGCATTCCCAAGGGAGCAATGTCCGGCTCGTGGGGTTCTTCGGACGTTCGCGGTCGATAGTCTGAGATGTGTTTTCGAAAGGAAGCGGTCGCCGACCCGCAAATTTGGTACAGCGCTTTCAAAGGCCTCTATGACAGTCTTCAGCGCAACATCCCGAGACCTCAGTAATCGACTTTTCCTAATCGTTTGTGGGCGTTTTCGCGTCGCGATGAAACGCCGCCTTGGATGCCGTCAAAGTTTGCGATCCTTGGTAACATCCGAGGCGACCCCGAATGGGATAGAGATCATCCGAGGCATTAAACGGCCATAACCTTCACAAGCAGCCAACTGTCCAAGGTGAGGTCATGCTCATCGGTCACCTGTTGAAGTCCGTCGCTTGAACCCCACCATGAGCTCGGGCCGGCTATGGCTGAAAACCATAAACGCGAAAGTACCTTCCCACCCGTTTGAGCCTTGAAGCTAGGATGCGGAGGTAAAACACCGATCGGTCCCTTGGTTCGACTGGAATAAACAGCTGCCGCCTGAGCCACGGCTTTGACTGTGTTTCGTAGATGCCTGCTATCTCAATGCCGGCCAGTTACTTAGCTGCGTTCAGAAAATGTTGGTTTGTCGCGCCGCAATCGGCCATCCTTGACGGCAATACACCTGCAGAATAACGTCGCGTCCGCGAGCGCGGGTATGGTGTAATGGTAGCGCCCCAGCCTTCCAAGCTGGTCGTGCGGGTTCGATTCCCGCTACCCGCTCCAACGACCTGATCGCGCGAAATCCCAAGTCGCGTTACCCATCCACACCCCGCACCGGTTATGGTGCGTTGCCTGTTGTTGGGGCGTGCTCCGCGAGTGGCATTGCTATCGCTGCAAAATGGCAAGAAAGGGTGCGCCGCTTCCCAGAGGCCCGGACGCAGCGCACCTCCCTGCGCGCCCCTGTCCGCTTGTTGTGCCCCTGAGGTTGAAATATCCCGGTTGGAACAAACGGGAGATGTCATGGCGCGCAGACCGCAAACCGAAGACGCGGATCGGGGTACGTCGAAGAAGATCGGTGCCCTGCGGGGCTTGGTGCCTTTTGTCCTGCCCTATCGCGGACTGCTGGCGCTATCCGCCTTCGCGCTCGTCTTCACGGCGGCGGTGTCCCTGGTCCTTCCGATAGCCGTCCGGCGGGTCGTCGACGGGTTCGAAACCGAGTCCGTCGCGTTGCTCGATCAGTATTTCTTCGCCGCTTTCGGGATTGCGGCGCTGCTGTCGATTGGGACTGCGGTGCGCTACTATCTCGTGACGCGGCTGGGCGAACGGGTTGTCGCCGATATCCGCAAGACGGTGTTCGACCGGATGATCGGAATGAGCCCGGCCTTCTACGAAAAGATCATGACCGGCGAAGTGCTCAGCCGGATCACAACGGACACGACCCTTATCCTGTCTGTGGTCGGGTCGTCGGTGTCCTGGTTTTTGCGCAATGTGCTGCTGTTTTTTGGCGGGCTTGCGATGATGCTGCTGACCAGCGCCAAGCTCACGGGCCTGGTCCTTTTGCTTGTGCCCGTGGTGATCGTACCGATCATCGCATTGGGCCGCCGCGTCCGGATGCTCAGCAAGGACAATCAGGACTGGATCGCGCAGAGCTCCGGTAAAGCGTCCGAGCAGCTTTTGTCGGTTCAGGCCGTGCAGGCCTTCACCCACGAGGCCCGATCGCGGGCCCAGTTCGATCATGTGACGGAACGGTCCTTTGACAGTGCCAAGGCGCGGATTGCGGTCCGTGCGCTTCTGACGGCCATCGTGATCTTTCTGGTGTTCGCGGGGATCGTGGGGGTGCTCTGGATTGGCGCACGGGACGTGCGGGCCGACGTCATGACAGTGGGCGAACTGGTCCAGTTCGTCATCTATGCGGCGATCATGGCCGCCAGTACGGCCGCTCTGTCGGAGATCTGGGGTGAGCTGCAGCGGGCCGCCGGGGCGACGGAACGTCTGGTCGAACTGCTGCACGAGGTGGATAGCGTCCAGGATCCGGCAGACCCCGTGCCTCTGCCGCAGCCCTCACGCGGTGCCGTGCGGTTCGAGGATGTTACGTTCCACTACCCAACGCGCCCCGAAGATGCGGCGCTCAACGGTGTCACGCTGGATGTGCGCCCGGGCGAAACTGTGGCGGTGGTCGGCCCGTCGGGCGCGGGCAAGACCACCATACTGCAACTGCTCTTGCGCTACTATGATCCGGAAGGCGGCGTGGTCGCCCTGGATGGCGTCGACCTGCGCGCCATGGCGCGCGCGGATTTCCGACAGGCCATCGCGCTCGTCCCCCAGGAACCTGTGATTTTCGCCGACACCGCGCGCGAGAACATCCGCTTCGGGCGGCCTGAGGCGAGCGATGCCGAGGTCGAGGCCGCGGCCCAGGCGGCCGCAGCTCACGGGTTCATCGCGGCCCTTCCGGATGGGTACGACACCTATCTCGGCGTGCGTGGGGTGATGCTGTCGGGCGGCCAACGCCAGCGCGTGGCGATCGCCCGGGCGATCCTGCGCAATGCTCCGGTGCTGCTGTTGGACGAGGCGACTTCTGCCCTCGATGCCGAAAGCGAACGCGCGGTCCAGGATGCCGTGGACCGGCTTGCCGCGGAACGCACGACCATTGTCGTGGCTCATCGCCTTGCAACGGTCAAGAAGGCCGACCGGATCATCGTCATGGACCACGGCCGGATCGTGGCCGAGGGTACCCATGACAGCCTGGTGGCCGAGGGCGGTCTCTATGCCAGACTGGCGCGGCTTCAGTTCACCGAGGCGATGGCAGCGGAGTAAGCCGCGCCGGCCCGCCCGCGCCGTCAGGCACCGGTCTGATCGAACCACGGCCGCGCGAGGTCATGGGCCTTGCGCATCACCGTCGGCAGATCGTTGGGATCGAACGCAGCGTCTGGAACCACCCGTCCGCGCGCCAAAGTGGCGTCGGTGCCGACATGGGCGACATGCAAGGTCAGCCGCAGGTGAAAATGCGTGAAGGTATGGCGCACTTCTCCGGGCACGGTGCGCCAGTCTGCGGCAAGGGGCGGTGCCGCCTCCGGCGCCGCGCCTTCGGTCCAGTCTGTGCCGGGCCACCCGAGCATACCCCCCAGAAGACCGCTGTCGGGCCGTGTCTCCAAAAGCCAGCCACCGTCCGTTCGGCGTGCGAGATATGCCACGCCATGACGAACAGGTTTGGCCGGTTTCCTGCGTTTCCGGGGCAGCCGTGCGGGATCACCGGTGAGACGACCGCGGCAGGCGCTCCGCCATGGGCACAACCCGCAGGCGGGGTTGCGCGGCGTGCAGATCGTCGCCCCAAGATCCATGACGGCCTGAGCGTAGTCGCCGGGCCTGCGTTGTGGGGTCAGCCCTGCGGCAAACGTGGTCAGCTCGGGCTTGGCATCGGGCAGGGGCGTTTCGACATCAAAGAGCCGGGCCATTACCCGCTCCACATTGCCATCGACGACCACGGCGGGTCGGTCAAAGGCGATGGCAGCGATTGCGCCCGCGGTGTAGGGGCCGATTCCGGGTAACGCGCGCAGGGCGCCCTCCGTTTCAGGAAAAATCCCGCCATGCTCGGTTGCAATCATCCGGGCGCACTTCAGCAGATTGCGCGCTCGCGCGTAGTATCCCAGCCCCGCCCAGGCGGCCATGAGATCGGAATCCTCGACCTGCGCGAGCGCCCCGACCGTCGGCCAGCGCGCGGTGAACCGCTCGAAATAGGGTGTCACGGCGGCGACCATCGTCTGCTGCAGCATGATCTCCGACAGCCAAACTCGGTAGGGGTCGGGACGCACACCCGACCTGCGCGCGGCAGGCGAGACGCGCCAGGGCAGAACGCGGGCGTGGGTATCGTACCAGTCCAGCAGATCCTCGGCCCTGGCGGCGGGCACGGGCGGGTGCGGAGCGGCGGTTTCACACAAGAGTTATTCTCCTGAGCACGGGCAGGGCTGGTGTCGCGGTGTCAGACAGCTAGGGTGGCGCAGCGTCTGACAAGAGAGTGGCAGCATAGAACGGCAATGACCGGAGCCTCACGCACATCAAAAAATGGTCCTGCGCGCAAGACCGGCGGCGGGTTCAAGCGCGCTGGCGCTCTGGTCGAGACGCAGATCCGCAAAGTGGGCGAAAGCCGCGGCTTTGCAGTCAGCCGTCTGCTCACCCACTGGACCGAGATCGCCGGGGCCGACCTGGCACGGATCTGCCGCCCGGTGCGTGCGGCCTATGGGCGGGGCAGCTTCGGCGCAACACTCACCGTGCTGGCCTCTGGCGCGGCGGCGCCCATCGTCCAGGCGCGCCTGCCCGAACTGCGCGAACGGGTAAACGCCTGCTACGGCTACACGGCGATTTCGCGCATCAAAATCACCCAGACCGCTCCGGAGGGTTTCGGCGAACCGCCCGCGCGCTTCGAGCCTGCGCCGGTCGCCCGTCCCGAGCATCCTCCGGTCGCCCGCGATGCACTCGACACAGTTCGCGACCCGGATCTTCGTGCCGCGTTGACCTCGCTGTCGGCGCAGCTTCCAAGACTGTCTTCAGATTGAGGCCGAACAAGGAGCCTTCCATGACCCGTACTCGTTTTCTGTCCCTTCTTGCAGGCGCCACGGCGCTGAGCATCCTTGGCCTGCCCACCGTCCAACCCGGTCAGGGCCATGGCGGTGCCGCATTTGCCCAGTCCGCTGATGCGGCCGAAGAGCCCGGATCGGCGGAGATTGTCGAGATGACCCTCGGCGATCCAGATGCGCCGGTAACGGTGATCGAATATGCATCCTTCACCTGTCCTCACTGTGCGACCTTCCACAAGACGGTGTTCAAGGAGCTCAAGGAGAACTTCATCGACACCGGCAAGGTGCAGTTCGTCCACCGTGAGGTCTATTTCGACCGCTTCGGTCTCTGGGCCGGGATGGTGGCGCGCTGTGGCGGACCAGAGCGCTATTTCGGGATCACCGACATTGTCTACGATACCCAGAGCGAATGGACCTCGGGCGGCGATCCGGCCACCGTGGTGGGCAATCTGCGTCGGATCGGCAAAACGGCCGGGCTCACCGACGCCGAGCTTGATGCCTGCCTCTCGGATGGTGAAAAAGCCCAGGCGCTCGTGGCCTGGTATCAGGAAAACGCCAGTGCCGACGGGATTCAGGGGACGCCGTCCTTTATCATCAACGGCGAACAGCACAGCAATATGGGTTATGATGCGTTCGCCGAGATTCTGGACGAGAAGCTGGCAAACTAGCTTCAACACCCGTCTGCCGTAGGGAGCGGGTTGCCAGTCACATAACGGCGTGTCCGGGTGCTGCCGGGCGCGCCGTTTTTCGTCCTGGCCTTCGTTTGGGAGTCGATCTTTGGCGGTCGGGCTCACCGCCCCTCAGAAAGGTGGTATGGTGGAGCGATAGATGTACCGGCGCCGTCCGCCAGCGCGTTTAGGGCCAATGCCTTGCACGGCTCGGCGATTTCTGCGCAGGTTCTGGATGCGCTGCAGCATTGCGCCAATCCAGTGAGGGAGACACGCCTTGTCCATCGATGCGTGGGACGAGATTCGCACAGCCTACCACGTGGCGCGGATGGGGACCGTTTCGGGGGCTGCCGAAGTACTCGGCGTGCACCATGCCACGGTGATCCGGCATATCGATGCGCTCGAAGGGCGGCTGGGCACGAAGCTCTTCCAGCGTCACGCGCGCGGCTACACCGCCACCGAGGCAGGTCAGGACCTGTTGCAGGTGGCCCAGGCGACCGATGATCAGTTCACCCAGCTGGTCAGCCGTCTGAAAGGCCGCGGCGAAAGCGTCTCCGGTGAACTGGTTGTCACGAGCCTTGCGAGCCTGTCGCCGTTGCTGGCCCCCGCGATCGCCTCCTTCCAGATGGCGCATCCCGGCGTGATCGCCCGGTTCCTGACCGACGACCGGGTGTTTCGCCTGGAGTATGGCGAAGCCCATGTCGCCATCCGGGCCGGCGCGGCCCCCGACCAGCCCGATAATGTCGTCCAGAGATTTGCGGTCCAGAATGTCGGGATGTACGCGTCGCGCGCCTATCTGGAGGCGCACGGCATGCCCGAAGACGGCCGTTTCGACGGCCATGTCTTCGTCGGTTTCGATGTCGAGAAGTCCAGGGCGCCGTTCTATCGCTGGATGACCGAAAATGTCCCCCGAGACCAGGTGGTGTTCCGCGCAACAGACTCCCGCGCGGTGAGGTATGCCATCATGCAAGGCGCAGGTTTGGGGTTTCTGCCATGCTGGGAGGCGCGCCAGCATCCCGACCTGATCCAGGTGCTTCCGCCGCGCGAAGACTGGTCGGCACAGATCTGGCTTGTTACCCATGTCGATCTGCACCGCACGGCCAAGGTCCAGTCGCTGCTAGCGCATCTCAAGGCCGCGGCAAAAGGCTGGACCGATCTCTGAGCCAGTAAGCTGACTTAGGTCAAGGTGCAGAGATCACGAGCCTGCGACATTTGGGAACGGGAGCCTGGAGGGGTCTCGGACAGGTGTCCGAACTTGTTCGCCTGTCGGGTCCGCCCGTCGGTCCGAGGAGGTGCCGGCGGGCGGTGCGCATCAACTCCCGTCGATACGGGCAATCTCGGAGACGCCGCCCGCATCAATGTCGACCCGCCAGCGCAACGGGCCCCGTTCCGCGATCCACAGCGCATCGCTCAGGCTGGCGGCGCGGGATGGGTCCGGCACCGGAACGCCGGGCGCGTAGATCAGAATGATCGAAGGCCCGCTTCGCGCCCATGCCGTCCGGCCGGCCCAGTCGGACACGTCCCCCCGGGTCATCGGCCCGGGCGCAGCATAGGTGAAAACATGGTCGGACATGCCATCGCCCGCCGCGCGCGGTATAGCGACATGCCCGATGCGGTAAGGGGCATTCGAAGAGGGCAGGACAACGCCGAGGCTGCCTGCGGTTCCGATCATGACCAGCCCTGCGAGGGCAGCTTTCATAGCAACGTCCCCTAACCCGCCTGCTTATCAAAGTGTTAGGGAGAAAGTGTTGCGATTCTCTTGAGGAACTGCGGCCTCGTTTAAACTTCCGGGTCCGCGCCTATTCCACGCGCCATGTATCGCTGTTGTCGAGCTCTTCGGCCAGAAACCGTTCGAAGGACTCCAGATGAACCGGTTCGAACTGTCCGAAGCCCTGCATCCAGACCGAAGCCTCCCGCAATGCGTCCGGCTCCAACTTGCACCACTTCACACGGCCGCGTTTCTCCTGACTGATCAAACCGGCCCGGCTGAGGATCATGAGATGTTTCGAGATGGCCGCCAGCGACATCTCAAAAGGGGTAGCGACATCCGTCACTGCCATGTCGTCCTCCAGAAGCATCTGGAGGATCGCGCGCCGCGTCGGATCAGAGAGCGCTGCGAAGGCGAGATCAAGCTTGGCCGTCATTTTCGCGATCCAGCGCATCGGTACTGTTCAAGAAAGACCGGCCTTGGAACTGGCGGCGTCTGGAAACCCTCACGTCTCATCTGCTGACACGTGGCGGCGGCAAGCGCCGGCGCATTGTGGGGTTGAACACCCAGTAATGGTTCACTGGCCGGTCTCACACGGCCGGTTGGTCGGTGTGTCTGTCGAGACTCGGGTCAAGCTCCATTTGCAGATCTGAACCGTCAGGCCGGGGATGTTGGGCACTTGGTCGGAGACCCAGACGCTCGTGACCGACAAAGCGAAAGGATCCGACTGAACCGCTGTGGGAAAAATCCGCGCCAGCTCCTTCGACGGAAAGCTGCCGCCACAGGCTTCGAAATAGCCGCTGACCAGCTTGTTCTCGTCGGACTGGGCAATCTGGCCCGAATAGAGCGAATACTCCGCACCGAGTTCTTGCTTGTCGGTATAGCGCAGATCGATGGTGAAACTGTCGCCATCCTGAACGATGCCAGCCGTCAGAGGACGCGACCAGGTCGATGGAACTCCCGCGGTCGTGCTGTCACAGGCGTAGAGGCCCTCATACTGTCCGGTGAGCGAAAACCCGTCAGAGTAGCCCACAGCTGGCAAAGCCGCGATGCATGCTGCAAAGACGAGACCGCGTGGCAGTGCTTTGCGTGGTTTCATGACGTTCGGTCCCCCTGTCCTGATGTTCAGCCTACCTATTCATCCTCGACCGGTCCATGACCAGCCGACGGATGGTCAACCGGGAGGTTGAATGAGAACCTGTGTTCGGGCGGCCTGGTCAGCCTGTCGCACGCCATTTTAATGTCATAAAAACATATACTTAATGCGGATACTAGTGAATTGACTCTGTGGCTGCCTCCGGCCTAGGGTCCGGCAAGTTTCCTGAGAGGGTGCAATGGCCGACAGCCGGGACAAAGATCGGCTCAGGCAGCTTGAGGCCAGGATCGCAGCGGCCAAATCTGCGCGCGCGCCGGCCAAACCCCATCAGGAAGAGCACTACTCCCAGGCGCAGCTCGCCTGGCGGATGGTGATAGAGCTTGTGGCCGGTCTCGGGATCGGCTTCGGCATCGGATATGGGCTGGATGTCCTTCTGGGCACGATCCCGATCTTTCTGGTGCTGTTTACATTGCTGGGCCTCGCGGCGGGCGTGCAAACCATGTTGCGCACCGCCAAGGAGGTTCAGGCGAAAAAACAGGCCCAGGCGGGCCAGCAGGACACCGCGCCGGACGCGCGCGACGAGTGAAGAGGGTGCAGGATGGCGGACGAAGTCTACGAAGATGACGGCCTGGTATTTCATCCGATGGATCAGTTCATCGTCACGCCGCTCTTCGGCGGCGACGAAGTGCACTGGTATACGATCACCAACGTCACTCTCTGGCTGGCGCTCGGCGTCGCGGGGATTGCCGCGATGATGGTTCTTGGCACCCGCGGTCGCGCGACCGTGCCTTCGAAGTCCCAGTCCATCGCGGAGCTGGCTTATACGTTTATCTACAAGATGGTCGAGGACGTCGCCGGCAAGGACGCGTTGAAGTTTTTCCCCTACATCATGACGCTGTTTCTCTTCATCGTCTTCGCAAACTTCCTCGGTCTCGTTCCGATGGCCTTCACCACCACATCCCATATCGCCGTCACGGCGGTGCTGGCGCTCGGTGTGTTCCTGACAGTCACCATCGTGGGTTTCGTCAAGAACGGCGCGAGTTTCCTCGGTCTCTTCTGGGTGAGCAGCGCGCCGCTGCCGCTGCGGCCGGTGCTGGCAGTGATCGAGGTGATCTCCTATTTCGTGCGCCCGGTCAGCCATTCTATCCGACTTGCCGGCAACATGATGGCCGGTCACGCCGTGATCAAAGTGTTCGCGGGCTTCGCTGCGATCACGGCCGTGGCGCCGATCTCGGTTCTGGCCGTAACGGCCATGTACGGGCTGGAGGTGCTGGTGTCATTCATCCAGGCCTATGTCTTCACGATCCTGACCTGCGTCTACCTAAAAGACGCGCTGCATCCGCACCACTGAGCGCGGACCGGATCATCCCCGACGCTTACAGACAAGACCAACGCCAACTTCGAACGTAAGGAGAACACGACATGGAAGGCGATATCGCAACCATGGGTCAATTCATCGGTGCCGGCCTGGCCGCCATCGGTTCCGGCGCCGCCGCCATCGGTGTGGGCAACGTGGCCGGGAACTTCCTGGCCGGTGCCCTGCGCAACCCCTCCGCCGCGGGCGACCAGACCGCCACGCTCTTCATCGGCATCGCGTTCGCGGAAGCACTCGGGATCTTTGCATTCCTCGTCGCGCTTCTGCTGATGTTCGCCGTCTAAGCCAGACTTTTCGTCCTTACGTGCGGTCGGGCGCGGTACATCCGCCCCGACCGTGTCTCTCAACAGGACGAGACTGCGAGATCCTTTCAGGAGACGAGAATGGCGGATAATCCAGCTTCCAACGTTACGGAAACCGATCCGGGTGGTGTCGTCGGGCCCGTAGAAGCGCCGGGCATGCCCCAACTCGATTTTACAACCTTCCCCAACCAGATTTTCTGGCTGATCGTCGCGCTGATCGCGATCTACCTGATCCTGACCAGGGTTGCCCTGCCGCGGATCGAAAGCGTCATGGCGGACCGCCAGGGCGCGATCACCAGCGACATCGCTGCCGCCGAGGAGCTAAAGCTCAAGGCGGTCGAGGCCGAAGAGGCCTATGAGAAGGCTCTGGCCAGCGCGCGCGCCGAGAGTGCGGAGATCATTGCCGCTGCCCGCCAGGAGATTCAGGCAGAGCTCGACGAGGCCATGGCCAAGGCGGACGCCGAGATCTCGGAGCGCGCTGCCGAGTCCGAAAAGGCAATCGCCGAGATTCAGGCCGGTGCCTTGGAAAGCGTCGAGGCTGTTGCCAAGGATACGGCCGGAGAGATCGTCTCCGCGCTCGGGCTCAGCGCAGACAGCAGCGCCGTTGATGGTGCCGTTGCCGCCCGGCTGAAAGGATGAGAGCCATGACCACGCTACGTCTTGCAGCGCTTGCGATACTTGCCGCCAGCCCGGCCGCTGCGGCCAAGACCGACACGTTCTTCTCGCTCGCCAACACCGACTTCATCGTGCTGCTGGGCTTCCTTCTGTTCATCGGCATTCTTGTCTATTTCAAGGTCCCGACACTGGTTTCGGGTCTGCTCGACAAGCGGGCCGCCGGAATCGCGGCAGAGCTCGAAGAGGCCCGCGCCCTGCGCGACGAGGCCCAGACCCTGCTCGCCTCCTACGAGAAGAAGCGCAAGGAGATGCAGGAACAGGCAGAGACCATCGTGGAGGCCGCCAAGAGAGAGGCCGCCGCCGCCGCGGTTGAGGCCAAGAAGGACATCGAGGAATCGATTGCGCGCAGGCTCGCCGCTGCGGACGATCAGATCGCTCAGGCCGAAGCCAAGGCCGTGAAACAGGTGCGCGACCAGGCGGTCACCGTCGCTGTTGCCGCGGCTGGGGATGTCATCTCCGACGCCATGAGCCCCGAGAAGGCCGGCGAACTGGTTGACAGCGCCATCGCCGAAGTGGGCGCCAAGCTCCACTGAGCCTCGGGCCTCTCACCCGGGCGGCGCCGCGTGACGGGGCCGCCTAGAGCCTCCGATCCTGTTCATGTTCCAGCCGCTGGCGTGCCACCAGTTCGTTGACATCGGCGCGCCGCTGGTCCGTCAGGCATTGCCGTACATAGTCCAGATGCGTCTCCACCGCGCTTCGCGCGGCTTTCGGGTCCCGCGTCTGAAGGGCGGTGTTTATCGCCCCGTGCTGATCCAGCAGCGTATCCCGCGTGGTGCGCTGGCGGAACATGATCTGCCGATTGTAGAAAACACCGTCCGCCAGCAGGTCAAACATTGATCGCATCATGTGCAGCATGATCACGTTGTGGCTGGCCTCCACGATCGCCAGATGAAACTGCGCGTCGAGTTTCGCCTCGTCCGACGGGTCTCGTTTGCGGTGAGCGGTCTGCATCTTCTCGAAGATCGTGTTGACCACGGCCAGATCGGTGTCCGATCCCAGCCGGGCAGCCCGGACCGCGGCCAGACCCTCCAGATCGCGGCGAAAACTGATATAGTCGTCCACTGCACGCGGATGGCTCTTGAAGAGTTCCACCAGCGCAGGCGAGAAGGCGGATCCAAGCACCTCGGCCACGTAGATCCCGGATCCCGCGCGGCTCGTCAGCAGCCCGCTCGTGTGCAGTGTTGCTACCGCCTCACGGAGCGACGGTCGCGAAACCCCCAGCCGCTCCGACAATTCCCGTTCCGACGGCAAGCGCTCACCGGGACGTAGGATACCCTGAAGGATCAGATCCTCGATCTGCCGCACCACCATCTCAGCCAGCTTTTCCTGTTCGATCTTGCGAAATGCCATAAATGCTCCCGAAACTGGTCAAACGATATGACCAGTCGCGGGCGGCATCAAGCGTCTGTTGTGACGCCGGCCTCCAGTCGTGCAGCCTCGCGGGCCAGGATCGCGCGCTTGACCGGCAGTCCCCAGTGATAGCCGCCAAGAGCACCCCCCTTGCGCAGTGCACGGTGGCAGGGGATGAGCCAGCTGATCGGGTTGCGCCCGACAGCCGTGCCCACTGCGCGCACGGCCTTGGGATGTCCGATCGCGGCGGCAATGTTCGAATAGGTCGTGACCGTGCCTTCCGGGATCGTCAGCAGGGCTTCCCAGACCTTGATCTGGAAGGGCGCGCCAATGAGGTGCAGTTTTGCCTGCTCCGTCGATTGGCCGCGCTGGAGAGCCGCGTCGAGCAGCGGCAGGACCAACTCCGGGTCCTCGCGAAAGGTCGCATTCGGCCAGCGGCTCGTTAGATCCTGCATTGCCGCCGCCTCTCCGCACTCGGCCGAAAAGGCCAGACCGCACAGCCCGCGGGCACTTGCCATCGCCAACGCCGGCCCGAAGGGCGTGTCGGACCAGGCCCAGCCCAGCTCCAGTCCCGCGCCGCGGCGGGCATAGTCGCCAGGGCTCATCGCCTCCCAGCGGACGAAGAGATCATGCAGCCGCCCGCTCCCCGACAGGCCCACGCGGTCGGCGGTCTCCAGCACCGTACAATGCTCTGCCAGCAGCGTCTTGGCGTGGTCGAGCGCAAGATACTGCTGGTAGCGTTTCGGCGAGACACCGGCCCAGGCCGAGAAAACCCGCTGGAAATGCGCCTCGCTCATCCCCAGCTGGCCGGCCAACTCCGCCAGTGGAACCTGTGCCGGGGCTGCCGCGTCGATGATGTCGATCGCTCGTGCGATTACCTGATAGTGGTAGCTTGCGCTTTTATCTTGAATGTCCAGCGCCATGGTCATGCCTCCGGTGCCTTGGATCGTGATCAATCTAGTCCCGCGCGCTACGATGTACGACCCGGAACCTGCGCAAACCAGCCTTCACCAAAGATACACCACTTTGTCGACAGGAGCCTGCAGGCGCGTGCGCCTGCGCGGCCCAACGGAAAGCGCACCCGACACGGGGCAACGACGGGCGGGAGCGCCCCTTGCCGGATTTCTAGGCCGCCAGCAGCCCTTGGGCCGCAAAGGCGGCGGTGACGTCTGTTTCCGGACGCGCACCGAAATGGCGGATGACCTCCGCCGCCGCGGTGATGCCCATCTGACCGCAGACACGCAGGTCGCGCTCGGTCGCCAGACCGAAGAGAAAGCCGGCGGCGAACTGGTCCCCGGCTCCGGTCGCATCCACCGGGACAATGGGCGTAACCGGAATCTCCTCGCGGCGTTCGCCGGCGATCAGCACCACCGGATCGCCGGAACGGGTGCAGACGATCAGAGGACACCAGGCCGACGCCTGGGCGAGCGCCGCCTCGAGATCCTCGGTCTCGTAGAGCGACATCCATTCCTGATCATTGCCGATCACGTAATCCATCTGGGTTTCGACCATGCGCTTGAAGTCCGTACGGTGACGGTCGACGCAAAACGGATCGGAGAGCGTAATGCCGGCGCGGCCGCCGGCCTCACGGCACACCGCCGAGGCCCGCTCGAACGCCGCCTTGCCCTTGTCCTTGTCGTAGAGATAGCCCTCCAACAGCAGGATCTCGGCCTCCTCAGCGACATCTTCGCCGACATCTGCCGGCCCGAGTTCCGCGGAGATGCCAAGATAGGTGTTCATGGACCGCTCTCCATCGGGCGAGACGAAGATCATCGAGCGCGATGTCGGCAACTCGCCCCCTGCAACCGGCGGGTTGACGAAATCCGTGCCGCCATGGGCCATCGCATCGGCATAGAAGCGTCCCAATGCGTCGTCATGCACGCGTCCGATAAACGCCGTCGACAGCCCCAGCCGTCCGATCCCCGCCAGCGAATTGGCCACCGATCCGCCTGGCGCCTGGGTGCGGTCGTCCATCGCACCATAGAGCACTTCGGCGCGCTCGCGCTCGACAAGCTGCATGATGCCCTTTTCGATCCCCATATGCTCGAGGAAACTGTCGTCTGAACGGGTCAACACGTCCACGACGGCATTGCCGATGCCCACGACGCTGTAGCGTTTGCTCACGCGGTCTTCTCCTTGTAGGCGCAGAGATCCCGGATCTGGCAGATGCCGCAGTCCGGTTTACGCGCTTTGCACACATACCGCCCATGCAGGATCATCCAGTGATGGGCGTGCTGCTGGTACTCTGCGGGGACCTGGTCTTCAATCGCGCGTTCCACCGCATCCACGTCCCGTCCCGGCGCGAGGCCCGTGCGGTTGGCGACGCGAAAGATATGTGTGTCCACCGCCTGGGCGGGATGCTTCCACCACATGTTGAGCACGACATTGGCGGTCTTGCGCCCGACACCGGGCAGCGACTGCAGGGCCGCGCGCGAGGACGGCACCTCGCCGCCATATTCGTCGACCAGAATGCGGCTCAGCTTCATCACGTTGCGCGCCTTGTTGCGGTAGAGCCCGATGGTGCGGATATGCGCGTTCAACTGCTCCTCGCCGAGGGTCAGCATCTTTTCGGGCGTGTCGGCAATCTCGAAGAGCGCCTTGGTTGCCTTGTTCACGCCCGCATCGGTGGCCTGGGCGGACAGGGCGACGGCAACGAGGAGCGTGAAGGCGTTGACATGGTTGAGTTCGCCTTCCGGGTGTGGCTGGGCCGCCTCGAAGCGGCGGAACGCCTCGCGGATCGTGGCATATCCCGCCTGCGGGCTCATCGGCGTGGCCGACGGGGCCGAGGCTGCGGGCATGGACCGGCTCCGGCGCGGCTTTCGGCGGGATTTGTCGGCAGGTGCCGCAGCATCTGTCGGGCGGTTTGGGGGCTCATCCGTCATTCGGGCTACCTGTGGGCAATTGGGCGCGTCATGGTCGCGCCTGGATCGGCGAGTGTCACTGGTGGCGCAATCAGTTGGCTGGTCACGTGGGTGGTGTCGGAACCGGATCCTCCGGCGCATCGGACGCCTCTGCCTCCTCCGGCTCCCCCGAATCCACCCAGATCAGGAACATCTCGTAGAAGACCGCCAGTACGACTGGTCCGACGAACAGCCCGATCAGCCCATGGGCAGCGATCCCACCCAGGACCCCGATCAGGATTACCAGCATGGGTGTCTTCAGCCCCCGGCCCATGAAAAAGGGCTTTAGCATATCGTCCACCACCATCAGCGGGATCAGGATCACGGTCAGGAGTGCGGCCTTGCCCGGGGGCATCGCTGTCCAGGCCCAGATGATTGTCGGGGTCAGGATCAGCCCCGGGCCCACCTGAATGATCGACAGAAAAATGCCGATCAGCGCGATCAGACCGGCCGCCTTGACGCCGAACGCCATCAGAACGAGACCCGCCAAGATACCCTGAATGATCGCTACACCCACGATCCCGCGCGAGACGTTCCGCACCGTTGCGCCGGCGAGATCGATCATCAGCGCGCCGCGCGGTGCAAAGACGCGGTTCGCGAATTTCCGCATCTCCAGCGCCAGTTTGGGTGCGGGTCGGAACAGCAGGCCCATGATGATCACTGACGCCACGATGATGAGGAAATCGAAGCCGTAGTGGGCGATCCGGTCCAGGACGGAGCGTCCTTCGACCAGGAATGTCGATCCGTGCTCGGTCAGGATCGGACCGGCTTGCGCCGTGCCCTGCGTCCAGAACGTGTGCAGCGGCTCGCCCACAACCGGCAGGTTCGTTAGCTGCTCCGGCGGCCCGGGGATCAGAGGCTCGCCGGCGGCCAGCCGCTTTTTTGCAAGAACGGCAACCTCGATTGCGCTGCCGACGAGCAGGGCGACAGGTCCCAAGGCGATGGCCAGCGCGACCAGCGTGACCAGTACCGCAGACAGCGTCTCGCGTCCGCCGAGCAGCCGACAGAGCCCGGCATATGCCGGATAGACCGCGACGGTGAGGATCGCGGACCAGAGCATCAGACCGGCAAGCGGCGCGATCATCGACAGCGACGCCCAGATGAACAGTGCCACGAATCCCATTCGGATCAGCAGGTCGATCATGCGCGCGTCGAGATTGTCCTTCATCGGCCCGTCCCTTTTCACTGCGTTCGTCCTGTTTACCGCAGCAGCCGGCTGTGTCACCTGATCCTTGGCATCGGAATGCAGGACGGAGGGGTGGCATGCTGCGCAAGGTGATTGGGGCCAATCGCTGGGCCATCCTGCTCGTGCTGATGATCCTCAGCATGCTGTTGGAGGCCCTCATCGCCCAACGCATGGGTCCGACGCCGCTCGCCGAAGCGGTGGCGCTGGTCTTTGGCATCGCGATACTCCTGGGGCTGGTTTTCTCCGTGAGCCATCCCGGTCCGGTGGTGACGGGCTCGGTCGCGGTGCTTCTGATTTATGGCGTGTTGGGGGTTCTGAATGCATTCGTCGATGCGGGATGGATCGACAATGTGATGCTGAGCCTCAGCAGCCTCGTTCTGGTCGGCGGGCTGATCATTGTCTTCATGCAGCTTGTGGAGCCGATGCGCTCGGACCGCGAAAAGCTCTTCAGCGCCGTGTTCGGCTATTTCCTGATCGCCTGGCTCTGGGCCTATCTCTATTGGCGGATCGAAACACTCGCGCCCGGGTCGATGAATTTTCCCGATCTGGGGGCAGGGGGCGGTTCAGCCTACCTCTATTACAGCCTCGTGACGCTCACCACACTGGGATATGGCGACATCACACCGCTCATGCCGGTACCCCGCATCCTCGCCGCCCTGGAGGCCGCCCTCGGGACGCTCTACATCGCCGTGCTCATCGGTCAGATCGTCGGGCAGGCCCGTCGCTGAGGTTCACCCCACGGCGCCGGTGATGAAATCCATCGTCCGCTTGTCCTGCGGGTTGGTAAAGATTTCCTTCGTCGTGCCGATGGCGACCAGTTCCCCCATATGGAAGTGCGCCACCCGGTTTGCGACCCGGCGCGCCTGCATCATCGAATGGGTGATCACCACCACGGAATGGGTCTTGCCCAAATCGACCATAAGCTCTTCGACCCGGCTGGTAGCGATCGGATCGATGGAGCCCGTGGGCTCATCCATCAGGAGCACGTCGGGCCGTGTGCCGAGCGCGCGTGCGATGCAGAGCCGCTGCTGCTGACCCCCGGACAAGTCCAGTCCGGTCTTGGCGTGGAGCGAGTCCTTGACCTCGTCCCACAGCATCGCGCGGCGCAGACACTCCTCGACATGGTCATCGAGCGCCGCTTTACCCACGGCCAGACCATGAATGCGCGCGCCATAGGCGATGTTCTCGTAGATCGACCAGGGGAACGGGTTGGGCTTTTGCGCGACCCAGCCAAAGCGCCGGCGGTAGACCGGCGGGTCGGTCGCATCGCCGTAAATCTCACTGCCGTCAAACCGGATCTCGCCATCGATACGGACCCCGCGGACCCCGTCATGCATCCGATTGAGGCATTTCAGGGCGGTGGACTTGCCGCAGCCCGAAGGTCCAATGAAGGCGAGCACTTCGCGTTGGTGGAGGTCGAAGCTGACATTCTTCAGCGCCTGTTTGGTGCCGTACCACAGCGACAGGCCGCGGACGGTCATTTTAGGGTCGGTCGCGCCAAGCTGGGCGCGCATCTCTGGGGTCTGGCCAGTTTCCAGCATTGTCGCGGTGTTCTCCGGTGACCGTGTGTTCCTCTGCAGGTTGATCATCGGGGGGATGATTTCAACCCGCCTTGATCCGGAACGCAGGTGGACGGGCGCTGCTTGACATGTCTCGCGCGCAGGGGTCTTCCCTTTGGACGACGCAGACCCCCCGCCGCTTTAAGGAGAGGCCATGACCATCGCCTATGACGACCAGAACATCTTTGCCAAGATCCTGCGTGGCGAGATCCCCAGCGAGCCGATCGCCGAGACCGAACACAGCCTCGCCTTCCGCGACATCCGCCCCCAGGCCCCGGTCCATGTGCTGGTCATCCCCAAGGGCGCCTACGTGACCTATGCAGACTTTGCCCAGGATGCGTCAGAGGCCGAGATCGTCGATTTCACCCGGCTCGTGGGGCAGCTGGCCGAAGAGCTCGACCTGATCCCGACGCCGGGCGGCGGCGGGCACCGTCTGATCTCGAATGCCGGGGCGGATGCGCATCAGGAGGTGCCGCACATGCATATCCACCTGCTGGGCGGTCGCGCGCTCGGGGGGCTGCTGCCAGCGCAATAGCCCTGTCCTTGCTGCGCAGCTAAGCCGAAGACTGTGTGAGCGCGAGGAAGACATCCTCCAGATCGGGCTCTTCGGTGGCCACGTCCTGCACCACCATACCTGCGCCGCGCACCACGTCGAGGATCGCCCCGGGCGAGGTTTGCGAGCGGTGGTAGGCAAAGGCCATCGCCCCGCCGGGGCGTGCGCTGGTCTGTACGCCCGGCATCTCGGGCAGGGGTCCATCCGCCGGCACCTCGGGTGTGATCACAAGCGTTTTGGCGTCCAGCCGCGACAGCAGCGCCCCGGTGCTGTCCTGCACGATCTTCTCGCCCTGGTGGATGATGGCGATCTCGTCGCACATCTCCTCGGCCTCCTCCAGATAGTGGGTCGTCAGGATGATCGTCATGCCCTCTTCGGCATTCAGCCGGCGGACATTGCGCCAGAGCATCTGACGCAGCTCGATATCCACCCCTGCGGTGGGCTCGTCGAGCACCAGGACTTGGGGGCGGTGCACCAGCGCCTTGCCCAGCAGAAGGCGCCGCCTCATCCCGCCCGAAAGCGTGCGCGCATAGGCATCCGCCTTGTCGGAGAGCCCGATCAGTTCCAGGATCTCTGCCGTGCGCCGTTCCCTGCGTGGCACCCCGTAGAGCCCGGCCTGGACCTCCATCGCGCCGCGCGGTGTGAAGAACGGGTCCAGGTTCAGCTCCTGTGGCATGACCCCGATCGCGGCCCGCGACTGCCGCGGGTTGATGTCCTGATCGAACCCCCAGATACACACCCGGCCCTCGGTTTTCACGACCAGCCCGGCAAGGATGTTGATCAGTGTCGACTTGCCCGCACCGTTGGGTCCCAGAAGCCCGAAGATCGCGCCGCGCGGGATCGTCAGATCGATGCCCTTCAGCGCCTCCTTGGGCGGCTGTCCGGCGCCGGCGCGGTAGGTCTTGCGCAGGCCCGAGATCTCTATGGCGTGCTGTGACATTGCCGTCCCCCTCCGCCACTTGCCCGTCCGCGGGCGCTGGCTATTGTCGCAGCCGTGACCTAAGCCGCGTCGCGTGTGCCGACAATAGCCGGAGTTCTCCCATGCCCATCGAGCCGCCTGAAACCGAAACGGTCACCGAATGGCGGGTGTCCTGCGACGGAGGCGAGGGTGCGCTCGGCCATCCGCGGGTGTGGCTCTCGATTCCGCGCGACCGCGGCTGGGTCATATGCCCCTACTGCGACAAGAAAATTATCCACGCTGACTTTATTAACACTAAAGAGTGATTTCACGATCATATTCGAAAAAACCCGAACAGGTTTTGGTAATCTTATGTTAAGATTTTCCCATGTCGGTGTTTGCTAGTCGTTCTAAAGGGTATAGTCGCGCAGAGTTACTTAGCGACGCAGCGGTGCATCTGGCCGCTCTGGTCGCCGCGCTTGTTGCCGTTCCCGTCCTGATCACTTTGGCTGCCGTTTGGCGGGGCGAACCGTCCGTGCTGCTGGGCGTTGCGATCTACGGTATCGCGTTGATCGCAATGATCTTTTTCTCGCTGCTCTATAATCATGTGCCGCATCCCGACTGGACCGCCTTTCTGCGCCGTCTCGATCATTCGGCAATTTATCTCAAGATAGCAGGTACTTATACACCTTTCGCCGCGCTCTCTGGCGGCGCGGGGCTCACGTTGCTTGCTGGGATCTGGGGTGCCGCGGTCGCCGGGACTGGCATTACCTGGATCGCGCCGCGCCGCGCCTTTCTGTTCGGCGTTCCGCTTTGTCTCGGAATGGGCTGGGCGATCCTGATCGGCGGCGGCGATCTGCTGGCCGTCCTGTCGCCCTCTGTGATCACAATGATGGTCACCGGCGGGCTGCTCTACACCGCGGGCACCGTGTTTCTGATGGCCGAGGGGCTGCAGTTTCACAACACGATCTGGCATGTGTTCGTCATGGTCGCGAGCGTTGTGTTCTTTGCCGCGATCATGACCCACCTCGTCCAGACCTCGCCAGGATCGGTCCTTCAGGAGATGGCGATCCTAGAACCGCTCGGCGCGCAGAACGTCGCAATCAGTGACGGAAATCACGCCGATATGGTCCTCCACGACGGCAAAGGCGGCCTCTAGCAGCGGGTCCAGTCGGCTGGGGCGAATGATGCAGATCACCGCGATCATGCCCCCTGCGCTGCCCACCTGGCCCTCGCGGCTCCAACTGCCGGAGCGGCCGGAACCGCCCTGGACCGGCATGACGGTGTAGCCGGTGATACCCGCCCCTTCGAGGGCAGCCCGCAATCGGCGCTCCATCGGCGCCTCGATTGTGATCTCGACGCGTTTCGCGGCATGGGTTTTCATCGGTCAGCCTCCGGTCAGCATCGTCGCCACTGCAAGGTAGAGCGGTATTCCGATGGTCAGATTAAACGGAAATGTGACGCCGAGCGACAGGGTCAACGACACCGAAGGATCGGCCTTGGGCAGGGCCACGCGCATCGCCGCCGGCACCGCGATGTAAGAGGCCGATGCCGACAGCGTCATCAGCAACATCACGCCCCCGGTGCTGAGCCCGATGACCAGCCCGAACGCGGCACCGATCGCCGCCGACACAAGGGGCATCAGCAGTCCGAAGCCCAACACGCCCGGGCGCAGCACCTTGCCGCCCTGGCGCAGACCGCGGCCCGCCACGAGCCCCATATCGAGAAGGAACAGGCACAAAACCCCCTGGAAGGGCGCCACGACAAAGGAAGAGATCCGCTCCAGCCCGTCCTCTCCGGTGATGGCTCCGATGGCGAAAGACCCCACCAGCAGCACGATCGAGCCATTCAGCAGGATCTCGCGCCAGAGTTCGGCATCCATACGCGTCGCAGTCGCTCCGTTGGCGCCACTGCGCGACACCAGCCACAGGGCCGATACGATGGCGGGCGCCTCCATTACTGCGGCGACCGCGACCATGTAGCCTTCGGCCACCAGCCCCTGGCTGGTCAGCACCGACGAGGCGGCAACGAAAGTGACGATGGAGATCGAGCCATAGTGCGCCGCAACAGCTGCCGCGTCGATCCGCGAAAGCCCCGTCATCGCCTGCAGCAGAACGAATGCGACCAGCGGCAGCGACGCCGACAGCACGAAGCCCGCCGCCAGTGTTAGCAGAAGCGTCGCGTCGAGCCCGTGAGCCGCCACACTGACACCGCCTTTGAAGCCGATGGCAAAGAGCAGATAGATCGACAGCGCCTTGGCCGCCGCTTCAGGCACGCTGAGGTCGGATCGGGCCAGCGCCGCAAAGAGTCCGAGCGCGAAGCTCAGAATGATCGGCGACAGCAGGTTCTCGGCAGCAAGCGACAGCATTTCAAAACCCCCAGACTCGGCGCCAACGCGGGGGCCGTACCTCGATCAGATCCTCGGATCCGCGCAAACCTTCCGGTATCCGGCTGCTGGATGCGCTGCGCTCACGTGGCGACATCCACCTCGGACCCGACGAACCGGGGCCCCATGACCCTGTCGGGCACTTCAAGCTTCAGTGCCTTGCCGACGCACATTGTGTCGCGGGCCATGATGCAGCGGCATCGCAAGTGACTTGGAACGATCAGGCTGGTGAGATGCAGCAGTGTCATTGCAAACTCCGGGGCTGCGGATGTACCGCGCGGAAGGCCGTCGGGCTCTCGGGACGGCGCCATGGGCGCGATTTTGCGGTGGATGATGACGTCGCTCAGTGCGGAGACCAGAAACCGAGCGGTTTCGGCCCCGCACTGCCTCGCTCATTGGTCTCGTCCGCCGATCCGTATGCTGGGGATCGCCGATGGCCTTCCCGGCCTTGTCGCAGTGGAAAAGCGGCATCCGCCGCGGGCTGGTGCGGCTCGGCGTGAATTGGTCCCTGGGCATGGCCCTGTCCCTTGCTTGGCGGGCGGCGTCGGTCGACACCCAACCGGTTGCGGATCCTTTGCTGTCCGCATGACGCGCCCTGATAAGCGCAATGCGATCACAATTCGACCCATTTTCTGGAGCTGCGACAACGCTTTCTTGAACCCGCCCATGCGACACGCCGTCGGGTGAGGGTTCCAATGGCAGACAGGGGAATAGTGGTGGCTGTCTTTCTACTAACGCATAGCGAACCGGTCCGGTTCGATCCGGGCCGTGTGGCCGATATCTATATGGAGCTCGGCGAGGACCGGGCCGAGCAGCTTCTGAGCGACGCTGTCGAGGATGTCGCCGTGGCTCTGTCTCGGCTGTCCAAACTCGGGCCCCATGGTTCGCTGACCGAGATTGCAGATATCGCCGAAGGGTTGAGTACGCGTGCAGAGCATTGCGGTATGATCGATCTGGCACGTGTTGCGGGCGATGTTCGAGGCGCGGCGGCGCAGATCGACCTCGCAGCCCTGGGCGCGACGATGGCGCGGCTGGCCCGCGTCGGCGACCGGTCATTGGCGGCAATCTGGGGCCCGGCCAATGCGTCACTCTAGGCGTGCCTGTCTGAACGCGGGTTCGTGACGCCCGGTTCGCACACACCGGGGATACCCGCTTGGCGGCCCGGGGCGCTTTGTCCTAGGGTCCGCGTCGCCGCCAGTTCCGCGGCTGCCGGACCAGAGGACGCCCATGACACTTCGCTTCGCGCCCGCCACGGACGCGGCACGACCGCTTTATCTGCTCGAACCCAACGCTGTGGAGGTCTGGCTTGCAGACCGCGCGGATCGGACACGCGCCTGGGTCCGCGAGACAGGGTTCACCGGCAAACCCGGCCAGCTCTGCCTGCTTTCCGATGACAGCGGGCGCTGCACCGGCGCCGCGTTCGGTCTGGGCAGCCCGGAGGTTCAAGCGCGCGGACGTTTTCTCGCGGCCGAGGCCCAAAGCCGCCTGCCGGCCGGCACCTGGCGGATCGCCACGCCGCTGAGTGCCGAGCGTGCCGCCGAAGCCGGTCTTGGCTGGCTCCTGGCGAGCTACCGTTTCGGGCGCTACAAGACTGCGCCCACGCCCGATGCGCTTCTCGTCGCCCCCGATGGCGTCGATGCGGCACGCATCGAGCGGGTCGCGGCGGGCGAGGCACTGATCCGCGACCTGATCAACACCCCAGCCTCCGACATGGGACCGCAAGAACTGGAGGCGGCAATTCGCGATCTCGCAAATCGCTGCGGCGCCGAGGTCTCCACCACACAAGGCACGAAACTGGAGACCGGCTTTCCGCTGATCCACACGGTAGGTCGGGCGTCGGCGCGGGCGCCGCGGCTCGTCGATCTTCGGTGGGGGGAGAGCGGTCCGCAGCTCACGCTGGTGGGCAAGGGCGTCTGTTTCGACACCGGCGGACTCAACATCAAACCGGGCGGATCCATGGGCCTGATGAAAAAGGACATGGGCGGCGCCGCCAATGCCATCGGTCTGGCCCAGATGATCATGCAGGCTGGCTTGCCGATCCGCCTGCGGCTTCTGGTGCCGGCGGTGGAAAACGCCATCGGCGGGAGCGCGTTCCGGCCCCAGGACATCCTGACCTCACGCCGCGGCTTCACGGTCGAGGTCAACAATACCGACGCGGAGGGGCGGCTGGTGCTGGCCGATGCGCTGAGCCTCGCGGACGAGGAGCGCCCGGACCTGATGGTGTCGCTGGCCACGCTGACGGGGGCAGCGCGGGTGGCGCTCGGCCCCGATATCGCGCCCTATTTCACCGATGACGGAGGCCTCGCAGAGGGTCTGGCCGAGGCCGCCCGGACGGTGCGCGATCCGGTCTGGCGCTTGCCGTTCCACACGCCCTACGAGACGATGATCGAACCGGGTATCGCCGATCTCGACAACGCGCCCTCGGGCGGCTTCGCGGGGGCGATCACTGCCGCGCTGTTCCTCCGCCGTTTTGTGGAGAACGCGCACCGCTACGTGCATTTCGACATTTACGGATGGCAGCCCAACGCGGCGCCCGGCCGGCCAAAGGGCGGCGTCGGCCAGGGCGTGCGCGCGATCTACCACGCCTTGCCGAGGCTGCTTGATCTACCGGGCTGAGCGTGCCCAACTGACATAACGCGAGGGGAGCGGGGCCGGCGATGGCGAGGACGTATCTGAAGGACAGGCAGCCGCGTCAGATTGGCGTCGCGGTAGCGGATCTGCTGGATCACCCCGGCGGGGCGCGGGCGCGGCAGCTGCTTTATGGCGATATCGTGGTGCCGTTGGACGAAATGCGCGATCATGTGCTGATCAAGGCGCAGCGGGACGGCTATGTCGGCTATGTCGCGCGCGAGGCGCTCAGAGATGCGGTTGCACCGACCCACCGTGTCATTGGGCTTGCCACGCATCTTTACGAGGCGCCGGATTTCAAGTCGCGCGACGTGGTCTCGCTGTCTTTCGGGGCGCTGCTGAGCCTCGGCGACGAGCAGGGGGCGTTCCACGCGACGCATACCGGCCATTTCGTGCCGACGATGCATGTCGCGCGCGCGACACTGAAATTCAACGATCTCGCCGCGGTGGCGGAGCTCTTCCTTGGCACCCCCTATCTCTGGGGCGGTAACAGCCGGCTGGGGCTGGACTGTTCGGGGCTGATCCAGGCCGCCTGCCTGGCCTGCGGCGTGCCCTGTCCGGGCGACAGCGGTGATCAGTCCCGCGATGTAGGCGATGCGCTCGACCCCGCAGACCCGCTGCGGCGCGGCGATCTGGTCTTCTGGAACGGCCATGTCGGCATGATGGTGAACCAAACGCTCATGATCCACGCCAATGCGCATCACATGGCGACCGTGTTCGAACCGCTGGAAGACGCCACCGCGCGCATAGAGGCGGCCGGGGACGGTCCGGTGACGGCACGACGGCGCCCGGTCCTCGCACAGACCCGGCCGAGTACTGTGGATGCCGAATAAGGTTCGCGGCCGTTCGTGGGGTTAGCGACGGCTCAGGTAACGGCCCGGATCAGCTTGCGTTCGAGCACGCGCAGCACCATCGGCAGGTCATGGCCGCGCTTGAGGATCCGCCCCTCCATCGTGATGACGCTGTACTGGCCCTGACGGTTGCGCAGGCGCGGTGATTTCTCGATGCGGTAGAGCGGCGTTTCCGCGGTCCTGCGGAAGATCGAGAACACCGCCCGGTCGCGCAGGCAGGAGATGCCGTAATCGCGCCACTCTCCGGCGGCGACCATGCGGCCATAAAGCGACAGGATCGCACCCAGTTCGCGCCGATCGAATGACACCTGCTCGGGGACCGCGCGCTGGACCGGGACGTGGATATGGGTCGTCATGGGACGACACTGGGGCGCGCGCGGCGGCAAATCAAGCGCGGCGCGCCCGTGAGGAGCGATTTCCTGCGGCGGAACTCATGTTCCTGCCCGCGCTTTGGTCGCCCGGCGAACGCGTCGTCGCGGTTTCGACATATTGCGCGGGCTCTGCCCCATTTTCGCCAGCAGTTTTCCTCCGAATGACCATGCTGCGGTCGCGGCATCGCCGCATCCGGGGGGCATATTCTTCCCATAGCGAGGACGCTATCGCCCCGGCGCAGCCATTTATAGCCCCCACATCGGCTGCGCCGGGACGCTTTGGATCCCCGTCAGGCAAAGCGTCCCTGGCAGAACCAGCCGCCGGGCATCTCGTGGCCATGGGCATAAAAGAGCCACAGCCGCATCCCGTTCTCCGTCGTCACATCCCAGTAATCCCGCGTGCCGCTGCGCCAGGCCGGATCGTCGAGCCACCATTCCGGCGCGATCCGCTCCGGTCCGCGTGCCGCCGCGCAGCTGAGATCCTGTCGCCGCCAGCGGAACCGTGTCGGCCGTCCCGGCGGGTCGGCGCATCTGACGGGCTCCGGCGGCCAGAGCAGCAGCGGACGCGGCGCCGTCGGGGCTGGCCAGCCGGAGACGGGTTCCGACCATGCCGCGGCCAGAATCTGGGCGGTCTTTTCGGGGATATGGCTCTCGGCGGGGCGCCGCCGCGTGATGCGCTCGCTGCCGATCCGTGCGCCCAGCCGCCCGGTCAGATCGTCGAGTGCACTGCCCCTGCTGCTTCCCGCCTGGGCGGCCGCATCGAAATGCCCTTTGTGCTGGCGGGCATGGACAGGCTCGGTGCGCATCACCTCCAGCCGCAGGGCATCGATGCCGGGGCCGGCGTCGAGCGTGTCGAGCTTGAGCATCAGCAGCGGGCGGATGCGGTCGGGATCGGCGCTTGGCCGGGTCAGGCTGACCTCGGCGGTCTCGGTCCGGTGATCGCAGCGCATCGCCTGCAGCCGGACCTGCCGCGCCCCCAGACGTGCACGCTCCAGCCGGGCGCAGAGCGGCGTCAAAAGCCGGTCGATCCCGGCGGCGACATCCTCCTGCAGACCGATCGGATCTGGCAGGGTCAGGCGCAAGGCAAAGCGCGGCGGCGGTTTGGCGGGCGAGACCGGCTCCGGCTCCAGCCCGACCGCCTGATCGAGCCGCCGCACCACCGAGCGTCCGAACCGGCGGGTCAGGGCGGCGCGGGGCAGCCCGGCCAGATCGCCGATCAGGCGCACCCCGAGCTTGCTCAGCCCCGCGGCATCCTCAGGGCTCAGCCGCAGCGCGGCCACGGGCAGAGGCGCCAGGGCCTGCCGGGTCTGCCCGACGGGCGCGATGCGGCCTGCCGGATCCGGCCGGCCCCCCTGCGGCGGCGGCGGTGGCGCGCGCCCCGGACGTTTTGCGGCCCGGGACCGGGTGGCGCGGGCCTCCTGGTCGATGGCGTCGCCGCTGCGGGTCCCTTGCGCGCTGCGCCCGGCATAGCGCGCCAGTGCCCAGGCCGCGCCCAGCGTATCGGCGATGCCCGCGCGCACGCTCAACCCCAGATCGCCGCAATCCTGCGCCACCTGTTCCAGCAGCGCGGCCTCGCCGCCAAAGAGATGAGCGCAACCGGTCAGATCGACGATCAGCGATTCCGGCGCCTCTTCCGCCACCCAGGGCGAATAGCGCCCCGCCCAGCGGCGCAGGGCCGCCAGCGTGGCCGTGCTGCCCTGGGGGTCGTGGGGACGGGTCAGCAGATCCGGGCACATCGCGCGGGCATCGCGCAACGGCTGGCCGGGGCGGAGCCCGGCGGTTTCGGCCCCGTGGCTGAGGCTGGACAGCAGCTGCGCGTTTGACACCTCCTGCACCACGGCAAGGGGTGTGTCCGGGCCAAATCCTTCCCGGCGCAGCAGACGCTCGGCCCCCAGGCGCGGAAACCAGAGCGACAGAATTCGGCGATTGGGCATCGCGCGGCGACTCAAAATGTTCCGGTTATGTTCTATTTTGTAGGGGATTAATTCGCAGAGTCGAGTCCGGCCGGGACTCAAGGGGTCGACCTGGACCCCGCACCCCGCAGGGACCCGGAGACTGGGCAGAGCATTGGCGCGGTTTGTCTAGATTTCCTGGACGCGTGTGTCTGCCGAGCGGGTTTGCGTCGCGCGTCTCCGCGACACCGCAAAAACCAGAATACCCGCGCCCAGCAACAGGCCCGACGCCGGCAGCGGCACATTCGCCACCTGCGTGAGCGCATAGATACCGCCCGTGCGCTCCAGCAGCACACCTGCCGTGCCGTCGGCAAACTTGAAGAAGCGCGGCTCGGCACGGCCCAGGACGTTCGGATTGCGCGCGCCAAGCTCTCGCAGCGACGTCAGGTCGCCATCCATGTCGATCAAGCGCACATCGAAGACGGGGGCGTTGATGTCACTCAGCGGCGCAGTGGTTCCATAGAGCCGGCCCAGGGACAGATCGCTGAACACCGACACGATCGTGTCAAAGGACGTCGCCAGCGTCACAGGTCCAGTAACGGCGACGAACGGTGCCCCTTCGCGCCCGACCTGCGCATAGGGCTGCAGGAACCCCGCCTCGGACAGCGGTGCTTCGCCCAGGGCGACCGGTCCGAAGCCCCCATAGGCCGCGCCTGGGCCGATATAGAAGGTGCCTTCCCGCGCGCGACCGCCCGATGCCTCGCCCCAGCCAAAACTCTCAACCGTGGTCGTGTCCAGCAGATCCGCCACCCCGACCATGTTGATCTCTTCGGCGATCCCGCCGCCGATATCGCCAAAGGCCACGGCCGTCTGCGATGCATCGGTGTATTGGAGCGACTGCGTGTTCCGGAGGCCCTTTGCGGCAACGGTCACCCGCGCATCGCGGTCAGCCTCGGGATCGATGATCAGAAGCTTGGAGACATGTTCGCCCTCGTCCTGCGCCGCGCGGCGCCCGTTCGTACCGGTCGGTAGATTGTCCCCAGTCGCAAACAGCAGGCGTCCGTCGGGCAGGGTGAGCATACCGCCTCCCGGATGGGCGCGGCCGCCATTCTGTACCTCTAGGGCCACGATTGGCGTCGGGTCCGAGCTGTCCAAGGTGCCGGTGACGGGGTCGAGATCGTAGCGATAGATGATCTGAAGGTCGGTCGAACTGGTGACGCCGATGGCGTCCTCGGCATCGGTGCCGACCCGGTAGATATCGATATCGCGGGACGGATCGCAGCAGGGTTCGATCACCGGCGACGGGAGCGGCCGGACATCGATGTCGGGCAGGTCGGTCGGGTCCGGACCGCGGACTGTGAACGCGACATAGAGCGTGTCATCGGTTCCGCCGCGGCTGACATTGATGATTCGGTTCGTGCCGCTGAGCTCCAGACCGTCGGGCGGCGTGATGTCGCCATCGAAAACCCGGTCAAACCCAGTGCCATTCCGGCGATAGACGTCGCCGTTGAACTGGTCGGCGACATAAATCTGACCGCCGACGGTGACGGGCGCTGCGATATTGTATCTGGAGCCGCGGTCGTATTCGAGCGTGGCCACTTCGCGGATTTGCAGGGTCAGGGGCGATGGTTGCACCACCGGCGGGACGAGCGAGGAGGCATGGGTGATCGCTGGGGCGGCACAGCATGCGGCCACGGCGTAGGCAAACTTGGACCGGAACACGGACAATCCCTCTGTTTTGCCCAAGTATTAGCAAAATCTGATCTAATTGTCAGTCGGACGTGGGTGCAACCGGCCGGACCCTGTTCAGCCGCAGAAAACCCGGCCCACGGTGTCCTGCCGCGTCGTGGTAAAGGTCAGCCGGTTGGGGTTGAAATCCCGCGTCACGAAGGCGTCCGCGGCCAAGACGCGCACCCGGACGCCGGGGTTCAGCGCGTTCACGACCGAGATCGGCTCGCCAACCAGATCCTTGTAGATCTCGGCGTTGCAGGATCCGTCCGCGACTGCCGCGACCGGAGACAGGGACTGACCACCCGCCGGTTCCAGACCTACCTGACCGGGCGGCGGAGGCGCGCAAGATGCCAGGACGATGGCAAGACCAACGAAAGAAAGGGGAAAAAAACGCATAGAACACCTCCGACATTTCTGGTTTAGCGCCGTGATCCCCAAATTTGCAACAGCCGGCAGCAAACGTACCCTGTGTCGTTGCCTTTGCACCAAGTCCTTTGCCGGGGACGACAGGAGCAGCAACGCCATCCGCGGTGGTTATTGTCGCCGCCGCCTGAGCGGCCACATCCTTTCGGAGCGTCCTGGTATGTAACCTGTCGCCTCAGGATAGCTTTTTGCCAATCGGCCCGATCATGACGTACCGTCTTCGACAGGAGGCGCGTGAAATGGCGCAGCGTCGCGCTTGCCGCGCGTGGACGCGATAGCCATTTGGTCTCCAATGCCCTCAAGGGGCCGCAAGGGAGGCACATAATGACCGCATTCACGTCGATCGAGGCGCGCGACTCCGTCGAGGCCGAAATGCCATGGCCGGCGCGCCCGCTTCCGGCGACCGCCTACCAGGCGCTGACCGCTGTTTTCGAAGCCCACGGCGCCCGCCCCGCGATCAGCTTTCAGATCCTGTCCGATCCGAAATCCAAGGCCGAGACGCTGAGCTGGGCGGAGGTCCACGCCCGGGTGACCCAGGCGGCGAACCTGTTTCGGAGCCTCGGTGTCGAAGAGGGCGATGTCGTCGCCTTTCTGATGCCCAACTGCAATGAGACCGCGGTGGTTTTGCTAGGGGGCATGACCGCAGGCATCGTCAATCCGATCAACCCGCTCCTCGATGTGGAACAGATCGCCGGCATCCTGAACGAGACCAAGGCCAAGGTACTGGTCACGCTGAAGTCCTTTCCCAAGACAGATGTCGCGCAAAAGGCGGCCGAGGCGGTCCGCTTTGCGCCCTCGGTCAAGACCGTGCTCGAGGTCGATTTGTTGCGCTATCTCGCGCCCCCGAAATCCTGGATCGTGCCGCTGATCCGCCCCAAGCTGTCTGTGAGCCACCATGCCAAGATGCTCGACCTCAATGCGGAACTCGACAAGCAGCCCAAGGACGCGCTGACCTTTACCGAACCGGCGGAGGACCGGGTCGCAGCCTACTTCCACACCGGCGGCACCACCGGCACGCCCAAGGTCGCCCAGCACAAGCAATCTGGCATGATCTATAACGGCTGGCTGGGCCACAGGCTGATCTTTACCGAGGAAGACGTGCTGATCTGCCCGCTGCCGATGTTCCATGTCTTCGCCTGCTATCCGATCCTGATGTCGGCGATCCAGTCCGGCGCCCATGTCGTTTTCCCGACGCCGGCCGGCTATCGCGGCGAAGGCGTGTTCGATAATTTCTGGAAACTGATCGAACGCTGGCAAGTGACCTTCGTGATCACCGTGCCGACGGCATTGGCGGCGCTGATGCAAAGGCCGGTGAATGCCGACGTGTCCTCGCTCAAGGTCGGTATCTCCGGTTCGGCACCGCTGCCGGTGGAGCTCTACAACCGGTTCCAGGAAGCCACGGGCGTACAGCTTACCGAGGGTTACGGTCTGACCGAAGCCACATGTCTGGTGTCCTGCAACCCGATCGAGGGGCTGAAAAAGGTGGGCTCGGTGGGCATCCCGCTCCCCTATACCGATGTGCGCGTCCTGCATTGCGAGGATGACGGGTCGGTCAGTTACGAATGCCAGCCCGATGAGGTCGGTGAGATCTGCATCGCGAATCCCGGCGTCTATGAGGGCTCAACCTACACCGAGGAAGGCAAGAATCTCGGCCTCTACGCCGACCGAGTCTATCTGCGCACGGGCGATCTGGGGCGGCTGGACGAAGACGGATATCTCTGGATCACCGGGCGCAAGAAGGACCTCATCATCCGCGGCGGCCACAATATCGATCCCGCCGAGATCGAAGAGGCGCTGATGGGCCACGAGGCCGTGGCGATGGTCGCGGCCATCGGCCAGCCCGACGAAAAGGCCGGCGAGCTTCCCTGTGCCTATGTCGAACTGGTCGAAGGCGGAGATGTCTCACAGAGGGACCTGATGGAGTTTGCCAGCACCCGCATTCACGAACGGGCCGCTATCCCCAAGCATCTGGAGATCATCGACGTGCTGCCGAAAACGGCCGTCGGCAAGGTTTTCAAGCCCGATCTGCGCCGCCTCGCCATCTCGCGGGTCTATAACGATGCGCTCTCGCGCGCCGGTCTCCCCGTCTCGGTCGCCGAGGTCGTTGAGGACAAGAAGCTTGGGTTGACAGCGGTGCTGAAGCGCGAGCGCGAGGTCGAAGTCGACGAAGAGCTGTTGTCCCACACGCTCGGCAATTACACCCGGCCCTGGCGCTGGCAGGACTCTAGCTAGGCTCGGGAACGGGAAACGATCTTAAAGGGGCTGCGCCACCGGGCGGCGGCGCAGCCTGTATGGCTCAGTTCGGCGGTGCGAGCTTGTGGATATCGCCTTCATCCACGGCGGCATAAAGCGCGCCGTCCGGCCCCAGAACAAGCGAGCGGAAGCGCCCCGCGGCCATGGGTAGGGTCATCTCGGTCACATCGACAAGCTCTGTGCCGTCCTCGGACAACTCGATCACGTCGATCCGCTGACCGATGGGCGTGCCGCCAAAGCCGATCCCCATGATCCCCACGACCATGGCGTTCTCCCAGTCGCCCCACTGACTGCCGCTCAGGAACGCCGCGGATGAGGTGCCCTGGGACCAGCCGTTATTGTCCCAGATCGGCGGCATGGCTTCGGGATAGGTGTCGAAATCCGTCATCGGCATGAAGGCCGCGCGCTCAAAACGGTTCATCCCCTCCATCTGGTTCGGCATATAGCCGCAGTAATTGTCCGGGCAGTCGCCGCGGCCTGCCATGTTCGGGCGCGGATCCCACCCGGCATTGCCGCCATTCACCAGCACCGTGATCTCATCGGAATGCCAGGGCCCGTGTTCGGCGACGATCGGTGTGTTCGTCGTCGGGTGAAAGGCGATGCCCTGTACATTGCGGTGACCATAGGAATAGGTCCGGGGATCGAAACCCTCCGGCGGGGTGTTCTCGGCCGCCGCGTTGCCGTCGCGGTCTATGCGCAGCACCTTGCTGCCGATCAGCGTCGGCGATTGCGGCACCTCGCCATTGTGGGTGTCGCCGGTGGTCAGATAGATATAGCCGTCCGGGCCAAAGCGGACCCGGCCGCCATTATGGGCCCCGGGACCGCCAAAGGGATGATCGGTGGCCTTGGGCTTGTACTGAACGTCATCGACGATATCGGTACGGTCCGCGACGCTGGTAAAATCGTCCCCCACGGTCATGCGCATCAGGCGGTTGGTGCCGGGGGCGGTCATGTCCGAGGTCGAATAGACGAAGATCTGCCGGTTCTGCTCGAAATCCGGGTCCACAGCGACGCCCATCATCCCGGCCTGTCCTTCGCAGAAGAGATCCTCGGCGGTGCTGGCGAAATCGTCGTCGGTGCCCTTCATACCGAGCAGCGCATGGACGGTCCCGTCGGGCATGCGGACCGACAGTCCGCGGCACTTCTCTGTGTAGAACATCGTTCCGTCAGGCAGGAAGGCCATGTCCCAGGGGTTCTCCAGGCCCGTCAGAACCGCGGTATGGGTCAGGCTGGTGGTGTTGGCCGCCTGCGCCGCGGATGTCGCCCCCAGCGTCGCGGCCGAGGCGACGAGCGCACAGGCAGACAGTATAGATACATGTTTTGACATTGTAGTTCCTCCCATAGGTCGTTTTTTCCTTGGCCCGTTTGCCGGGCGCTCTTTTTGATCGTCCGAGATTACTGTCTCTGCCGCCCCGCTCCTTCGCAATCCGGCGGCGCCCCAATTCTCCTGTCTAGATAGCGCGCCCGCGCGCCGTTCTTTCGGCGATGCGTCGGCAGGCCGACAATTTGCGCGGTCGCGCTGCAGCCGCAAGGCGATCTTGCCCCGCCCCGGAGGGGCGCGTGCGGTCAAGGGCCGTCCGCAGCATGTCGGTTACTGGAATTCCGTCGAGATGTAGGCGGCAAGACTGGCGATGTCGTCGTCGGACAGGTCGGCGGCCAGCGGCATCATGAGGGGCGTGTTGGGCCCAAGCGTTTCCCCCGCGCGGTACTGCGTGAGCCGCGTTCCGATATACTCAGCGTCATTGCCGGCGAGTGCCGGGAAGCTCGCCATGCCTTTTCCTGTCGGGCCGTGGCAATTCCTGCAGACAGACGAATAGATCTCTTCGCCGTCTGCGATTTCTGCGGCGTCGCTGTGTGACGTTCCAATCAAGACGAACATGCCGATGACGGCCATCATCTGTAGCTTCATTGCGATCCCTCCCCGACCGGTCTTTTTTTGCCCGGCGCAAACGGCGTGATCGGTTTTGCTGGTACCGATTCGAGCCGCGCCTCCCCCGGGTGATTGGGCAATCATAGTATTGATGATTGAACTTACCACTGCGAATGACCGGTGTTTGCATATCGCAAACCGTGCCGTCGTTGGCCGACCACGGCTCGGACGCTTGGATCAAACTGTCCGGCAGGTGACTTCCGGACGCTGGCGCGCAGGGTGTTTGCCGCTGCTATGCGCTGCGAATGATCGAGCCTGCGCCGTGGTCGGTGAAGAGTTCCAGCAGGCAGGCGTTGGGCGCGCGCCCGTCCAGAATGACGACGGCGCGGACACCCTCGCGCAGGGCCGCAAGCGCGGTTTCGGTCTTGGGGATCATGCCCCCCGCGATCGTGCCCTCCGCCGTCATGGCGCGGATCTGGCCGGACGTCAGTTCGGTCACGACCTCGCCCGCGGCATCCTTCACCCCGTCGACATCCGTCAGCAGAAGGAGCCGCCGGGCCTTGAGCGCGCCGGCGATGGCGCCTGCTGCCGTGTCGCCGTTGATATTGTAGGTCTCGCCATCCTCGCCCGCGCCGAGAGGCGCGATCACCGGGATCATCTCGGCGGCGAAGAGCGTGCGCAGCACGTCGGTGTTCATGCGCTCCGGCGTGCCGACGAAGCCCAGAGACGGATCGGTCTGGCGGCAGAGCATCAGATCGGCGTCCTTGCCTGACAGACCGACCGCGCGTCCGCCCTGGCGGTTGATCGCGGCAGTCACGCGCTTGTTGACGACGCCGGACAGGACCATTTCAACCACTTCCACGGTTTCGGCGTCGGTCACGCGTTTGCCGCCGACAAACTCCGATTTCACGCCGAGCCGTCCAAGCATCTCGTTGATCATCGGGCCGCCGCCATGGACGATGACCGGGTTCACGCCGACATGGCGCATCAGCACAATGTCCCGGGCGAAACTGTCCATCGCGTCGGGGCTGCCCATCGCGTGGCCGCCGAGCTTGATGACCACGGTCGCGCCCTCATAGCGCTGCAGGTAGGGGAGCGCCTCGGACAGGGTCCGGGCGGTGGCGATCCAGTCGCGGTTCATACTCTGACGTCTCATTGCGGTCACCCTCGGGTCAGCGCGTCCTAAGCTGTCGGGCGGCTGGTGCCAAGGCCCGCCTTGCGCCCCGGTCGCGCGCTGCTAGGGTCGGTTCAGCGATCTTTGGGGGATGCGCACCATGGCACCGACGGACGGACAGAAAACGCTCGTGCTGACGGGGGCCAGCCGCGGGATCGGGCATGCGACGGTCAAGCGGTTCTCCGGCGAAGGCTGGCGGGTGCTGACCTGTTCGCGTCAGCCGTTCGATGCGCGCTGTCCGTGGCCGGGGGGCGAGGAGAACCATATCCAGATCGACCTGGCCGACCCGAATACCACGATCGCGGCGATCGAAGTGATCCGGGAGAAGATAGGCGGGCGGCTCGATGCGCTGGTCAACAATGCCGGGGTGTCGCCCAAGGGCCATGAGGGGGAGCGACTGAATACGCTCGACACGGACCTCCGGGTCTGGGGAAAAGTGTTTCATGTCAACTTCTTCGCCTCGGTCGTGCTGGCGCGGGGGTTGAAGGACGAACTGGTCGCGGCGCGCGGTTCGGTGGTCAATGTGACCTCGATCGCGGGCAGCCGGGTGCATCCGTTTGCGGGCGCGGCGTATGCCACGTCGAAGGCCGCGCTTGCGGCGCTGACGCGGGAAATGGCCCATGATTTTGGGCCTTTGGGGGTCAGGGTCAACGCGATTGCGCCGGGCGAGGTCGAGACCTCGATCCTGAGCCCCGGCACCGAGAAGATCGTCGAGACCCTGCCGCTGGAGCGGTTAGGCCAGCCGTCGGAAGTGGCCGATGTGATCTATTTCCTCTGCTCGGACACGTCCTCCTATGTCACCGGAACCGAGATCGAGGTGAATGGCGGCCAGCATGTCTGAGAGGCGTCGTTAAGGCCGCGGCAAGACCTGTCCGAAATGTCCAAACGAACATTCCGTACAGTTTCGTTCGCGTCTTGTTCCAGCCTTGCGGTGCGCTGGCGCGCACGAGCTCTCCGACCCCTTCCCCTGGCCCCTTCCCGCAAGGGAAGGGGAACGCCCCGGCGCGGGGCGGACGCATCGGCGGCTCAGTCGAGTGCGGCGATGGCGCTGCGCAGGGTCGCGATGCCGGTGCCCTTCTCGGATGAGGTCAGGATCAGTTCCGGGTAGGCCGCGGGATGTTTGGCGAGCGCAGTGCGCAGGGCCGAGAGCATCGTCTCGCGATCCTTCGCGGCGGTCTTGTCGGCCTTGGTCAGGACCACCTGGAACGGGACCGCGGCGCGGTCGAGGAGGGTGAGGATCTCGGCATCGACCGGTTTGATCCCGTGGCGGGCGTCGATCAGCACGAAGGCGCGGCGCAGCGTTGCCCGGCCCGAGAGGTAGGATTTCATCAGCGCCTGCCATTTCGCCACCACGGTGGGGGGGGCCTTGGCGAAGCCGTAGCCGGGCAGATCCACGAGATAGAGGGGGCCGCAGGTGAAATAGTTGATCTCCTGCGTGCGGCCGGGCGTGTTGGAGGCCCGCGCCAGCGCCTTCCGCCCCGTGAGCGCGTTGATCAGGCTCGATTTGCCGACATTGGAGCGCCCGGCAAAGCAGACCTCGGGCCGGTCGGCGGCGGGCAGACCATCCATGGCGACGACGCCCTTGAGGAAGTCGGTCTCGCCGGCAAAGAGCTTGCGGCCCCGTTCGAGGGCCGCAGCTTCGGGCGGCTCGGACAGCGGAAAGGGCAGGCTCACGCCACCCGCTCCAGCCCGTCGAGATCGCCGCTGCGGATCAGGTTCAGATGGGTGGTGAGTTTCTCCACCGGCCAGTCCCACCAGGCGATGGCCAGGAGCCGCGCGATGGTCTCTTCGGGGAAGCGGAACCGGACGACGCGGGCGGGGTTGCCCGCGGCGATCGCATAGGGCGGGATCTCTCCGCCGACCACGGCGCCGGCGCCGATGATCGCGCCGGGGCCGATGGTGGCGCAGGGCAGGATCATCGCGTCGGTCCCGATCCAGACATCGGCGCCGATCGCCGTGTCGCCGCGGCGCTGGCCGTGGGGATCGAGGGAGCTGAAGCCCTGCTGCCAGTCGGCGTGGAAGATGTCGAACGGGTAGGTGGAGAGCCCGTCCATGGCGTGATTGGCCCCGTCCATGAGGATCTGCACGCCCGAGGCGATGGCGCAGAAGGGACCGATCCGGAGCCAGGAGGTCCCGAAATCGAAATGGTAACGCAGGTTGCGTTCGAAGAACCGTTCCGGCGCGTCCGCGTCGTCATAATAGCTGTAGGCGCCGACCTCGATCCGGGCGCGGCCCTTGGCCAGGGGCGCGAGCCAGACGAGCGAGGGCGCCGCCGGGATCGGGTGCAGGACGGTCGGATCCGGGCCCATCGCAACGCGCCTTTCAGAGCGGGGCTGCGCTGTCCCCGAGCGCGATCGTGCCGCCCCGGGTCACGCGGGCGAAGATGCCGAAATCATTGTGGCCGAAGGCGCGGTCGAGCCCTTCGAAGAACTGCGCATCGGCGGTGCCGGTCTCCGGGCTGCCATTGATCGCAAGGCAGCGCTCGATCGGCTCGAGGACCTCGAGTTGGGCCGCGCCGATGGAGATGGTCTGCCCGACCCAGTCGAACTCTGCCCATGGGGGGAGGTCTTCGAGCCAGAGATTGCCGCGGAGCCGGTGGATCGAGAGCGTGTGGCCGAGCCGGTCGGACATCTCGCGGAGCGAGGCGAGATTGAGGATCGAGACCAGCGGGCGGTCCTGATCGGTCAGCGCCTGATCCGCGCCGACGCTGACCAGCCGGGCCGGGGCGGGGCGGGTGTCGGGCCAGAGCGGCGCGATCCAGTCCACCAGCGCGTCGGAGCCGGCCGGGCTGTCGGGATCGATCGTCAGGTCCGGGCGCCGCGGATGGGTGAGCTGGAGGCTCCTGCCGTCTTCGCTGAGGCGTGCCGCGACCGGCATCAGCGGCGGGGCGGCGACGCCGCGGACGAAGTCGCGTTTCGGCCGCCAGGCGGGGGCGGCCGTGTCGAAGCGCGCGGCCTCGTGGGTGAGTGCCCAGTGCCTGTCCCAGGGCAGTGTGTGGTCGGGGGTCAGGGTGATTCCGTCGAGCAGCTCCCAGCCAATCGACTTGATCGGATGGCGGCAGATATGGGTCAGGCGCGCCGTCACGGCAGGCTCACTCGGCATCGGGCTTCTTGCGTTTGAAGCTGCTCTTGATGTTGCCAAAGAGGTCAGGCGTGTAACCCTGCCGCCGCATGATGAAATACTGCTGGACGAAGGTGATCACGTTGTTGGCGATCCAGTAGATGATCAGCCCGCTGGCGAAGGTGCCGAGCATGAACATGAAGACCCAGGGCATCCAGGCGAAGATCATCGCCTGGGTCGGATCGGTAGGTGCCGGATTGAGCTTTTGCTGGAGCCACATGGAGACACCGAGGAGAAGCGGCAGGATGCCAAGGAAGAGCAGCGCCAAGACGGTGCCCGGCTCCGGGCCCGCGAAGGGTAGGAGCCCGAAGAGGTTCATGATCGACGTTGGGTCCGGCGCGGAGAGGTCGTTGAAGACGCCGAACCAGGGCGCGTGGCGGAGCTCCAGCGTGACGAAGATCACCTTGTAGAGCGAGAAGAAGATCGGGATCTGGAGCAGGATCGGCAAGCAGCCCGCGGCGGGGTTTACCTTGTTCTTCTTGTAGAGCTCCATCATGCCCTGCTGCATCTTTTGGCGGTCGTCGCCTGCAGCTTCCTTGAGCTTTTCCATCTCGGGCTGGAGCTCTTTCATCTTGGCCATGGAGGCGTAGGAGCGGTAGGCGAGGGGGAAGAGCACGGCCTTGATCACGAGCGTGAGCGCGATGATTGCCCAGCCCATATTGCCGATGAAGGCGTTGAGGTAGTGCAGGACTGCAAAGATGGGTT
>JBCDBB010000002.1:0-56127 GCA_039184415.1 Pseudomonadota bacterium | reverse complement strand
TGCGTGCCAAGATACGGTTTAACGAACTGGGCCGGCATGAGCCGTGCGTCGTGGCCCAATTCGACGAGTGTCCGGGCGATGAAATGCGCCGAGATACATGCTTCCATGCCAACCAGCATCGGCTCCGGGTTCCTGAAGAACGCGAAGAGTTGCGGTCGTGTACACTTCCGCCGTTTCACGACCTCGCCAGCCTCGTCCATGCACATGAGCCTCCGGCCAAGCCGAACACATCTGATACCATGTCGCTCAAAGCAGTTCCGCCACGTGACCACCGCACAGCGTCGAACTCTGTGCCGCCAGTTGAGACTACTCAGTGGCGCTCCGTTTCCCGCGAGGTTTGCCAGCCCTGCGATCTGAAGCGTCTTCGGGGTCGCTAAGACCAGCTGTCGTGGAGGCCTGTCGCGTCAGTTTTGCTTTGCGCGATCAGCGACACTTGCGGATCGTTGCAACACCGCGACCCCGCAGCTCCAGGCACTCCCTTGGCCTTCGCCAAGTCATCTGTAGGTCTCGGTGCTGCTCAGATCGCGCTGTCGACTACCGATTGTACAAGCAACCGCTCGTTGGACGTGAGCTTTCCGGCTTCCTGATTAGTCTTGTAGAGCGATGACACTAAGAGACTTCCTGTGTCTGCAAGTCAGCGTCTCAAGATAGGAGTCTTCGCGGTCCTCCTTTCAGGTCTGACGAAAAACGCCGGTGATACGTACAGGCGCAAACCATCGACCCGCAGAAGATCACCCGGTTCGTCTGTGGGGTACATGCGTAGAGGTTGAATCGGTTATCCGGAAGTTCGCGGTGGCTCGACCGGCCCGCCTCGGAAACCGCCGGAGACCGAGATGTTGCGTTGACGGAACTGCCAGTAGAGAAAGACGCTTAGGATCGCAGCATAGAAGCACCAGAGCGACGAGAACGCATAGGCCTTCACGATCATCACAACAGTCAGGCCCGCCAGGTTCAACAGTCCGAACACACGGACAACAAAATGCCCGGACAAGATCAGCGCGCCGCATGTGACGAACACATAGAGCAGCAATGTCCAGACGTTTTCCGTCACGGGGTTCCGATAGACGATGGACCTGTGCTCGGCATAGCACTCTGTCGGAAAGGCCACGACGCCCCAGATCATGTAGATGCTGAAGATGCCCGCCACGGCTGCGATCCCGCCGATCACCCTACGGCGCCAAGGCACCTCTTCGATCAACAGCACCGACAGTGGCATCAGGAACGGCAGAATACCCTGCGCGTAGAGAACGAAGAGAAACGACGAGTTTTTGAACGCCAACTCGTCGATATGCCCTTCCAGCCCAAGCCAGACGAAGCCTTCGGTGAATTGATGCAACGCGAACAGAAGCGGCATAGCCGCGAAGAGAACCTCGCGGGGGTGCCTCGTGTGAGACAGCGTGGCGACACCGACCGCGCCGATGACCGCGCTTGCAACGAAGTTAACGTCTGCCGAGAGGCACATTTGACCTACACAAGCCTGTTTTCGCCAGCATTTCTAGAATCGGGGCAAGCCTGACTCAAAGCGCAATATGCCGCGCACTGCTGTCGGACCTCCCCCGCAGGGCGTTCGGACGGCGACCTCTGGTACGGCGCGCCCCAACGGAACGTCAATCGAGCGCCCGTCACCGCTCATAGCTTGATCGCGACCGACCGCAAGGCCATACCTTTTTCTGATAATCGGCAGGAACGGTTAGCGGTATTGATCTTGTGCGACGTCTCTTGGGTTCAATCCGTGCGTGAGACAGTGGCCTGCGAACGGGGATGGCGCGGTGAGCATTGCTAACACGCAGGAAGGCTACGGCGCCTTCACGAAACTTTTCCACTGGCTGATCGTGGTGCTTTTCGCGCTGCAGTATGTCGGCGCCAACATCATGACACGCATTGAGTGGGAAGAGACCTTCGCGGGGCTGTCGCAGGCTACCTATTACAACTGGCACAAATCGCTTGGGCTGGTCGCCCTGGCGATCGCGGTCTTCCGGCTTGTCAACCGCCATCTGGGCCGCCTGCCGGACTGGGCGCCGACGCTGACCCAAGGCGAGCAACGTCTGATCCATCGCTACGAACAGGTCCTCTACTTCGCCATGTTCGTCATGCCCGTGTCAGGCTATCTCTATGTGATGTCGGGCGGTTTCGGAGTGCAGCTTTTCGGGATCTGGAAGCTCGCCAACCCCATCGGCAAATGGGAGGCGATGGCGTTCGTCACCAAATGGATCCACATCCTTTCAAGTTATGTACTGCTCGCCGCAATCATCGCTCATCTCTGGGTCGTTCTGCGGCACCAAATCGTCATGAAAGACGGGCTGATCGGTCGAATGCTGCCCAAGCGACGGGGCTAGGGCGCTCTGGATCCGCAGCTATGTGCCGGTCAACTATCGCCCCTCAGCGCAAAAATGGTCTTTCCAGAAGGGCTTGAACCGCGGCATTCGGGATTGCCATGACCTGAGATACCATTGCGACGAGCTCAGCGGTTCGAGCGCTTGGTCCGAAAGATGAAAAAGATGCTGAAGAACATCGGCGCGGGGCTTTACTACGGCGAAAGCAACGTACGCTTCTACGGGGTCGGTATTCAGACGAGAATGAGCGTCGTGTCGCTGCCGGACGGCGGCGTGCTTGTGATTTCGCCTCTCATCCTAACGGAGGAGTTGAAGAGCGGGCTAGATTTGATCGGGCCCGTTCGGCATATCGCCTCTCCGAACAAGATCCACAATCAGGGATTGACGAGCTTTGCCGAGGCCTATCCCGAGGCGCAGCTCTGGGCATCGCCGGGACTGGCGGAACGGCGTCCGGATATCCGCTTTACAGGGACCCTGGACGACACACCTCATCCGGACTGGGCACAGGTGCTCGACCAGTTGGTGACGCAGGGCAATCTCTTCTTTTCCGAGGTCGTCTTCTACCATGGCGGAAGCAAGACGCTGATCGTGGCTGATCTGGTCGAGAACATTACCGACGAGACCATCAGGTCGTGCTTAGGACGACATGTGGCAAAAGCCATGCAAATCTTCGGGCGGCCGCTCCCGTCGCCAGAGTTTCGCATGTACACGTTCGATGCGGACGCGGCCGGAGCGCGGCTCGACGAGATCGGCGCCTGGGATTTTCAGCGCATCCTGATGGCACATGGCGCAGTGATCACAGAAGACGCGCACGGGGTGCTCCGTGATGTTCGCGATTTTCTGACCGCGGAAGTGGTCGCCCGCTCGGCGCATCGGGCCGCGCTCTACAGGTTCCTAGCATCGCAGCAATAAACAGCTTGGAGGCATACCAACAACCGAGCCGGATGCCGGCTCACTCAAACTCAGCTGCATTGGCGTATGCAGTTCACTTCGCTGAGAAGGTTGGGACACAGCCTGGTACGGGCTGCGTTGGTGGTTCACTGGGTCATCGCATGCCGCTTCAAGAATAGGCTCTCGCTTCAGACTCGAGCCGGAAGCATTCGATACAGTTTTTTGGAAGTACCGCGGGACGGCGCGGTATCGGCGTAGACATCCTTGCGCTTGAGATCGCCGAGCCGGAGCACGAGGAGCTGCATCCTATCCAAAAAGGCGCGCTGTCGCGCGACCCAGGGCCCTTACGACATAAGCTGGTGCTGTCGAGCGGCAGCAGCGGCCAGTATTGCGGAATGACGGGCTGCCCCCCAGCGGCTAGCTCGAAGATCTTGACTATGGCATGATCTTGATCGCGCTGGTTCATGATAGCGTTTTTCTCCGCCATCCAACAATCGCTGGCGGTCATGCCGACCTCGCGGGCCCGACCGCCCCACTCAGCAATATGCTCTGTCACAACGGCCGAGGCGTAGGGGTGGACGATGGTGAAAATGCTCTTCGAAGTCAGAGATTCCGATCGCGACCTCTTCCTTGATGGTGTCATCTTGAAGGATTGTCATCCGGCCCTGCTGATGTATGTAAAGGGCGACTGTATCGAAACCCTGATAGTGGGCCAGGCTTCTGGAATATCGCCCATATGCCGCTTGCAGAAATGGGCCGTCACATAGCCGCTGTCGCTTAGGATCTCTGCCACTGTCTCCGCATTTTCAGGCAGGCCGAACCCCGGGATGTCCACGGTCGTGTTGGCCATTCCCATACGCACCGCCAAGCGGCCCGTCACCATGGCGACCCGGATTGGCGTGCAACACGGCTCGATGTACATCCGAGCTATGCGCATCGACGGAGACGGCATTGATGTTCACCGTGGAATAGCCGCAGCCGGCGTTTAGTTCGGGAATGCCCAGGTCACCGCAACCGACATCATCGATCGGGATGCTGATCAGAAACGGCAGCTTGCCATCATTTCCCACTCGAAACGCGGCGAGGAGCGCGTCGACCTCCACATCATCGGCCGGTCATTGGTCGTCATGCTGGAGCCGGTGGATGTCGTACTGTGCACAATGGACAGTTAGCGCATCCAGAGAGAGTCCCGCCGTGGCGGCCAGGATCAGGATCACGGTTGCCCCGCGAATGATTGGGACATTGTGGTGCCCCGTTGAAATCTTGGTGTGGACGCGTCCTCCGGTTGGCGCTCCCATCACTTCTCAATCCGTGCGACAGGCAAGCGCCGTCGGACGAGGCCGCGACCGCAGATGGGTCCAAGTGAAGCCTTGCCGTTGTTTTCGATCACGATCACCGATGCGGACGGATTGATGAAGTCGCGAGCCTCGTCAATGGGGGAGTACTTCGCGCTGTCCTTCTGGGTGCGAAGTCCGACATCCCCCCAAACCGATGGGAAGGCATAGAGAAACAAGACCACCGGCAAGGCAATCCAGAACAGCCAGCCGCCCCCCGCCCGGAAGATGGTCCGGGATCATCACGCCTTCCGCCGCCAGACCGGTGCCGGTGCCGGTGCCGGTGCCGGTGCCGGTGCCGGTGCCGGTGCCGGTGAACAGATACTCGTGGCGGATGAAGCGAACCAAGTTCTCGCATTTCACCTTCAGAAACGCCTGTACGATGTCGCCGAGACCGCAATTCAAACATGGAAGAGGATGTCAGCGAACTTGGTGTATACCTACCGGGGAGTGCAGGCCTGCAAGCCGATCAAAGCTTCTGACCGGGATGATTTCGGATCTAGCAGAGGCCGAGGCCGTTATCGAACCACTTAAAGATTCAGGTTGGCAGTCCACCCGCCACTGAACACTCGGAAAAGCGATGTGCCGGATCCGAAGTCGCGCGCAGGCAGGCGGTCGGCTCGGATTTGGGGCACGTCGCGTTGGGCGAATCCAACGGTCTCGGAGCGCAGGAACGCTTTCCTCCCATCGCGATGTGGGCCGGCGATACACACCGTTGAAACAAGATGGCCGACTGATTTGCGGTTGGGACATCTTCTGAGTTCTCAACACCAACCTAGTCCGGCTGCTATGGAACGCACGAGACATCGGACTCCGAAATCAGATCCCAAGGGCACAGCACACACTTTGAAGCATAAGGGCCCTGCGACCGCAGTGACCGGTATCTGTTTCGGAAACAGCAAGAGAGTCCCCGACGGTTCAGCCCGTGTTCCGAATGGGGATGCCCCGAAGAAACACTTCCGCGTGCGAAGCAGCAACACTGCTCAAAACTCGACTGGGTCCCGGCGCGGGAGTATCATCAATGGCACGCACTACTCAGCAATCATCACCGGGGTCGAACGGTCACCTTTGTCCAAACGGCAGCCGGGTCAACCAACAGCCAGTCCAATAGAAGGGCATCCAAAGGGAATGCAACGGCCGCATTTGCCATCGAACCTTCCGGTGCTGGCCGGCATTCTTCCAATACGTTTGGCGCAGGTTCCTGGCGAAGTCATTGCCGGTATCACGCTTGCCGCCCTCGCCATCCCAGAAGTCCTGGGGTACACGCAGATCGCGGGAACTCCCCTGATCGCCGGGCTCTACACGATCCTGATCCCGGCGGCACTCTATGCGATCTTCGGCTCTTCGCGTCACCTCGTTGTCGGTGCGGATTCTGCCACTGCCGCCATTCTGGCCAGCGGTCTGATCGGTCTCGCTTCAGTGGGATCGGACCAGTACATGGCGCTGGCCATGGCGCTGGCGATCATGGTCGGTCTTTTGCTTTTTCTGGCGAGCGCGTTCGGCCTGGGGTTCATGGCCGACTTTCTGTCGCGGCCCGTTCTGGTTGGATTTCTTTCAGGCGTCGGGCTTCAAGTCATGCTGCATGCCTTGACCGGTCTCACCGGAGGCCGCGCCCATCACGACAGCATCGTCGAAACGATTTTGTCCCTGCCGTCCAATTTGGCCGCCGCAAACCCTGTAGTCCTGGGTATTGCAGCCGCCACCGTGGTTGCACTGGCCACGGGCAAGCTGATCTCTGCGCGCACAGGCCTTCGCCTACCGGTTGCGATGCTCGTCGTCGTCGTCGCGATCACCCTCTCCTGGGTCTATGATCTCGCGCGGATCGTCCCAGTGGTGGGGCAGATCCCGAGCGGTTTGCCTCAAATCGCGGTTCCGGATCTTCACCTCAGCCTGCCGCTTGTCTGGGCGCTGCTTCCCACCGCGTTCGCAATGGCGATCGTGGTTCTGGCACAGAGCGCTGCGACCGCCCGCGCCTATGCTGCGCGCAACCAGGAAACTCTAAACGAAACGCGCGATCTCTTTGCTTTGGGCCTCGCCAATCTCGGAGCAGGGTTCAGCGGAGCGTTTGTGGTCAATGGCAGTCCGACAAAGACGGCGATGGTCAGCGCCGCCGGTGGGCAGACACAGCTGTCGCTTCTGGTGATGGTGGGTGTCGTCGTGATGACGCTGCTCTTCCTGACCGCGCCGCTGTCCCATCTGCCGCTGGCGGTGCTGTCCGGTGTGGTCTTTCTGATCGGCGTCGACCTGATCGACTTCCGCGGTTTGGCGGACATCTACAAGACACGGCGCGCGGAGTTCTGGGTCGCGCTCGTGACGGTTGGCGCCGTAGTGGCCTTTGGTGTCGAACATGGGATCGGCCTCGCCGTGCTTCTGTCGATCATCAGCCACACGCGGCACGGGTATCGGCCGAAGGACCTGATCCTCGCCCAGGATGCCCAGGGAAACCTCCACGGCGCCCCACTGAGTGCAGGGACGCAGATCCGGCCCGGATTGATCGTCTACCGCTTCGCCCATGCGATGTATTTCGCCAACTCTCAAATGATGCGCACCGAGGTTTTGGGGCTGGCGAGGTCGGCCACGACGCCGCTGCGGTGGCTCTGCATCGATGTCTCGGCCGTCGATGATATCGACTACACGGCACAGGCCGCACTGCGTGATCTCGATCAGGCCCTCACCGCTCAATCCATCCGGCTGGTTTTTATGCATAATGTGTCCGAGCCCCATGAACGCAGCCGGACGCAAATCGTCACACAATTTGGTGAAAAGGCGATGTTCGATACACTCCCCGACCTTCTCGCCAGTTTTGAGAAGACCGTTGAGCCCGCGTTACCAACGCAGAGCGGTCTCGGCTAGAGGGTCGTCCGGCGTCGGACAGGCCTCCGACGTCTGGCAATCGCTTCGCATGGGGAGCGCGAGCCGCCACAAACAGCGTTAGCCGGATTGTGTTATACATCTGACTCTCCGACTAGTCCGACGGGTAGGCAAGCCGAAACCCAAGGTGAGAGGTGGACGAGTCGGCCGAGGTGCTGTTCCGGGCCGCGATCCGGTAGCGATAGCAATAGCTGCGGTGGCAGAGAAAGGATCCGCCCTTGCTGAGCTTGAATCCCTTCTTTCCGGCATGGGCGCGGGCCACCGACTTCTTCAGAGACCGCACCTTGAAGGGCTCCGACGTCATTTCCCAGACGTTGCCGACCATGTTGTAGAGACCGTATCCATTCGGCTCGAAGGACAGCGCCGGAGCCGTGCCAGCATACCCGTCCGCCCCGGTATCCTGATTGGGAAACGTTCCCTGCCAGATATTGCAGGGCAGGAACTCTGTTTCGTCAGGTTCCCGATCACCCCAAGGGAACAGAACGTCACCGAGCCCGCCGCGCGCCGCGTGCTCCCACTCCGCCTCGGTGGGTAGACGTCCGCCGGCCCAGGCGGCAAAGACCGTTGCATCGTTCCAGGACACATGAACCACCGGATGGTCCGGATCGACCGGTTCCATGGTTCCCGGACCGCGAACGCAGTGCCAGGATGTGCCGGGGATCATGCGCCACCAGGGGGCTTCGGCCACGGCGCGGCTCGGCAGCGCATGGTTAGGCAGAAGTCCCTGAAACACCAGAGAGTCGCCCAGACGCTCAGCATCTGTCCGGTATCCCGTATCCTCAACGAAGGTCGCAAAGCGGGCATTCGTCACCGCTGTAGCGTCCATCCGGAAGGCCGCCACCCTACGCCTGCGCAGCGGAGCTTCGCCATCCACATCGAAAAACGGCCGATCCGTTCCGACCAACGCGGTTCCACCCGGAATGTCGACGATCTCACCGGGAATAACTGGTCGACGCGGCCCGACATTCTTGCCAACCCGGGCGTGCGTCTCTGGCGGTGTTTCTCTGGCGGGCGTGCAACAGGGTTTCATGGCCGGACGACTTGCGTGACATTTCGCGCAGAACACTGGCCGTACCGCCGCCCGGCCACAGGGGGTGGTCCAGTGCCAGCGAAGAAGGTTCGAATGCCGCGGCCGTTGTGGTGGTGCGAGCAGCGCATAGAATGACTGTTCCCTCTGATTGGTCGCGGTAGTGCCGGGGCGCCGCGAACCCCTGTAAAGTGCCATCTATGGCGATTGCGGTGAATGTCGGCACCAGATCCTCCCGCAACACAAGCGCCTTCTCACCATGCTCGGCCTAACCGCCAGTTTCTCGCAGAATACGCAGCACACGTACGGATGCCTCACGGGGGTCAATCTGGTACCACATCCCGTGCGCGGCTAGTTACTTTGCTGTGGTTGGAGGTGACAGGAGTTTTGGTGTTTTCCAGCAGACGAGTGCGTTCACGCGCTTCGCTCGGACCACCAATCCGGCCGCCGAGATACCCAATCATCGCGATACAGCCGCGGCAAACTCTGTAGAGCTGTTCCGACGCGTTATCGAACCCTCCCGGCCCTATTCGCGAACGAGCGCGGACCTGGAGAGTTCGGTCCAGAGTGCAGGTGTCCGCGCTCGGACTCGCTACGAGGACCCCTGTGCCGCATTGATTGCGCATCGTAGCGGTGAGTGCCTCGTCTTACTCTCTAGCTGGTCTGCGCGTTGTGACCGAAGTACAGAAACTCTCGATCCATCCCGGCCACGTCGGCGGCATTGAGCGACAGAGATGCCCCGTCCAGCATCTTGTAGCTCGGCTGCGCCGTCACCCAGTCGTCTGCGTCCTGGAGTGTGCTGAGTGTGAATGTGGTGGTTTCGCTCAAGTAATGCGTCGGGATAACCACCTTCGGTTTCAAACGCTCGACGATGGCGTCGGCCTGCGCGTAGCTCAGAATGTGCTCGGACCCGTCCACCGGCAGGGTCAGCACATCGATCTCGCCGATCGCATCCCAGAACTCCTGCGGCGGGTTGTGGCGGTTGTCGCCCCAGATCAGCGTGCGCACACCGCCCGTGTCGATGACATAGACCACCATGTCCATGTGGCTCACGTTGTTGGGCGGGCAAGCTTCGGCGCCGAACTCCGCGAGCGCGTTCGTCCATTCATACCAACCCGGCGCGATACAGGCATGCTTGTCCGCAAAGCCGGTGATTTTGACATCCGCGAATTCGAAGTTGCCGACCATACGATCGAGCACCATGGTGGAGACCGGGCGATGGATCGCGTCATGGTCAAAATGGGTATGGGTCGACATACAGATATCGACCTGGGTTTCTGGGAATTCGTTTTTGTACCACATGCCCCAGGCACCGGACGGGTCGTCACGCCAGGGGTCGAATAGAACGGTTGCACCACCTGGCGACGTGAACTTCATCGCGCAATGCCCGTAGAAGTCGATACCAACGTCGCCTTCGGTCGCGGACCCGGTGGTCTTTTGCAGCTCGATCACGCCGTTGTTGTTGCCCGGCTGCGTCCAGTCGGTGGATTGAGCCCGCGCGGAGGTGCTGCCGAGGAGCGACGCCGCGCCGCTGACGCCCGCGGCTCCGGCAGCAAGAAACAGTGATCGGCGCGACAAGCCAGGCGCCAGATCGTCCCTGTCGCCGCGCACAACTGTCGGTTTCAGGCGAAGGTCATTTCTTTCCATTTCTTGGTTCCCTGTCCGTGGATGTCTCCGGGTTGCTCCCGGCACAAAAGAGGGTAGCAACGCAGCCAGACGCCCGCGGTATGGAAAAAACTGGGGCAAACCATGGGGACACACCCCATGGTTCATTGCATTGATAGAAGCAGGCTTCGCAAGTTCTGCCCGCTTTTTCGCAGACCTAGCTTCTTGCGGATATTGTTGCGGTGAAACTCGATGGTGCTCGGCTCCCGCGACAGCGTCCGCGCGATATCCTTGGTGGTTTGACCGCGCATGATCATTTGCGCAACTTCCTGCTCCGACGGAGTGAGCGCTTCGAACACGGTCGTCAGCTGGCCCGACATCGACACCGTAATCGACTTCAGGTTGTCTTCGAGCATTTCCAGATAGGTGCTCGCCGCGGCGTCCCGCTCCAGCCGGGTACGGAGCTTGGCGAGTATCGGAATCACGAGGCCCCTGATCTGCTGCAGGATTTTCGCGTCATACTCATCGCGTGCTTTCTCGACATTGGCCAACAGAACGCGCAGGGCGGTGTTGGCTTCCTCCAGTTCAGACGTCCGCTCCGCCACAAGGCTCTCCAACCGCCCAAGCATGGCCTGAAGCTCTTCTTCCAGCTCGATGCGGGTGCGGACCTCCACCAACAGTTTGAGATCCGCCTCAATCACGCGGGCGAACTCCTGCAGCCCGTCGCGGAACAAGAGCGCGCTTTCGTTGCGGCGCCTATCCAGCATGCAGATTGTCCCGAAGACCGCGCCGTCCGGCCAGCGCAGCGGGAAGCCGATATAGAAGCTCATCCCATGCTCCATATCGTCATTGTCTGCCCAGCGCGGATCGCAGGTTGCGTCCTCGACGGTGAGGTCCCCTTCCTTGAGAACCCCGTGACAATAGAGTTTCTCGTTGAGCGTGAAGGCGAGACCCACCTCATAGGGATGATCTTGGGTTCTGCTGCTGACGAACACCGAATGTCGCTGAGCCTGAGTACGCATAACGAGGCTTGCCGGAACCTCGGCAAGCCTCGCGATCAGATCAACGATACGCTGCCAGTTCTGGAGCGTCTCCTGCGGGATCTCGTGTGTTGGAACAGTCACGCCACCCATTGTCCCGGCCGCTACGATCCAGCGAGCTTAGGGAGCAGACCATCACCCTGTCCAGCACTGGAAGGGGCCGGCAGAGCAGAGCTTTTCGGGGTGGGCGCGCCCACTAGCCGTCACCAAAGGTTCAGGCGACCGATTTGAACGGAGCTGACAACAAGGCCGGCCAGAGCAACTGTCTGGGCCACGCAGTCTACTCGGCCGCCTCGCGATAGGGGGCGCCTTCTCCATAGGGCACGTTGATCCCGCCATAGCGGCGGACGCGAATGTTGCACTGCTCCGCGTGCCCCACGAACCCTTCCAGCATGCAGAGCCGCGAGCCGTATTCTCCCACGAAGGTCGCTGCCTCGTCTGTCACAACGCGCTGGTAGGAGTGAGTCTTGATGTACTTTCCGACCCAGAGTCCACCTGTGTAGCGACCGGCCTTTTTCGTTGGTAGCGTGTGATTGGTACCGATGACCTTGTCGCCATTGGCCACATTGGTGCGCGGGCCCAGAAACAACGCGCCGTAACTGTGCATGTTTTCGAGGAACCAGTCGTCGCGCTTGGTCATCACCTGCACATGTTCTGACGCGATGTCGTTCGCGAGCTCGAGCATCTCTTCGTAGCTGTCGCACAGGATGACTTCGCCATAGGTCTCCCAACTAGCCCGCGCCGTGTCAGCCGTCGGGAGGATACCCAGGATTCTGTCGATCTCCGAAAGCGTATCTTGCGCCAGCTTGCGCGAATTGGTGAGCAACACGCAGGGGCTGTTATACCCATGCTCCGCCTGACCCAGCAGATCGGTTGCGCAAAGCTCTGCGTCCGCCGCCGTGTCGTCGGCGATCACCATCGTTTCGGTCGGGCCAGCGAAAAGGTCGATCCCGACCCTGCCATAGAGCTGCCGCTTTGCCTCGGCCACAAAGGCGTTGCCAGGACCCACCAGCATATGAACCGGCTCGATCGTTTCAGTGCCGATCGCCATGGCGCCGATCGCCTGGATACCGCCCAACACATAGATCTCGTGCGCACCGCCCATTTTCATGGCTGCAATGACACCGGGGTTCGGCTCTCCCTTGAAAGGTGGCGTCGCGGCGATGATACGCGGGACCTGAGCGACCTTGGCAGTCGCGACCGACATATGGGCCGACGCGACCATGGGAAACTTTCCGCCAGGCACATAGCAGCCCACGGATTGTACCGGAATGTTGCGGTGCCCCAGGAAAACACCGGGCAGTGTCTCGATCTCGATATCGAGCATGGAGTCCCGCTGCGCCTGGGCGAAGTTTACGACCTGATCATGCGCAAAGCGGATATCGGCCATTTCCCGATCGGAAACCTTCGACGTAATGGCTTCAATCTCGCTCTCGCTCAGTCGGAATGACGGCGGCGTGTAGCTGTCGAACTTCTCGCTCAGCTCGCGTACGGCCGCATCGCCCCGTGTTTCGATATCCTTCAGCGTCGCCTCGACGGTGGCCCGGGTCTTGGCATCATCTTGGGCGCGCTCGTCGGCCGGTTTTCCCTGCTTGAGATACTCGATCGGCATGATTGTGGTCTCCTCTGTCCGGTGCCGTGGGGTCAGGCCCTTTGGGCCCGCGCAAAGAGCGCCGCGGCGAAAATGATGATGATGCCTTTGATGATGAGCTGCGCCTGCACCGGCAGCCCCAGGATGATAACAATGTTGAAGACGAGCACGAGGATCAGCGCGCCCGCGGCGGCGCCCCACAGGCTTCCCTTGCCGCCGGTCAGGGCGATGCCGCCGATCACGCAGGCGACGATCGCGTCCAGTTCGTAGCCGCGTCCCACCCAGTTATCGACCGTGCCAACGAACCCCACCAGAAAGAGCCCGGCGATCCCTGCCATGACCGAACAGATGACATAGCAGATGATCGTCACACGATCCGAGCGAATGCCGACCAGGTCCGCCGAGACCGGATTGCCGCCGGTAATGTAGATCTTCCGTCCGAAGCTTGATTTGTGAAGAAGCCACGCCAGGACCGCAAAGCAGGCAAGAAACGCCAGAATGTTCACGGGAAAGCCGGCGATCCTTCCTGCCCCGAGGAAACGGAAGCCTTCGGGCAAGGATCCAGAAGGCGCGCCTTGCGTGTAGTAGAAGCGGACCCCCTGAAGAACGATCATCATCGCCAGAGTCGCCAGAAAGGGCGAGACGTTCCGCTTTGTGATCAGCAGTCCGTTGACGAGCCCGACCAGCGCCGAGAACGCAATCGCGACGACGAAGATGGCCGGGATCATCGCATTCGACGTGGCGTCGAACGCGGTCGCGAGTACGGCGACTGTGGCCATTAGCGATGCAACCGAAAGATCGAGCCCGCGAACCAGAATGACGAAGGCCTGTCCAAGCACGACCAAAGCCAGAGGCGCGGCTTGCGTGAGGATGTCCTGGATGTTGTTGGGGGCCAGAAAGGACGGCTGGATCGTGGTCGCAATGGCCACCAGGGCGATCAGCGCCACGGGTACTGCGAAACGCTTGAACAGGGGCAGCAACTGCGCCTCGGTGGATGCGGGTTTGATGGACAGATCAGTCACAGCTTCTTACCCTTGTTGACGTAGATCGACACCGCGATGATGATGATGAGGCCCTGGATCACCCACTGAATGAAGGTCGAAACATTCATGTAGTTCAGAAGGTTGCTCAGCAGCGAAATGAGAAAGACCCCGAGCAGCACGCCAAAGATGTTACCCTTGCCGCCGCCCAGAAGGAGCCCGCCCAGAATGACGGGCGTGATGGATGCGAGTGTGATTGGATCGCCCACACGCGGATCGCCGACCCCGGTGCGGCTGACGAAGTAGGCCCCCGCCATGGCAGCGAAGAAACCGCTTGCGGAATAGGCCATCAGGATGATGCGGTCGCTGCGGATACCGGTCAGGCGCGCGGCCTCTGGGCTGCCACCGACAGCGTAAAATGCGCGCCCCGTCTCCGTGTAGCGCAGAAAGACCCAGACCAGTCCGAAACAGGCCAGCATCACGAGCCCGGAGATCGGCAGACCCGCGATGCGGCCGTAGGCGAACTCCTCAAACCAAAAGGGCACGCTTCCAGTCGGCTGAAGCGTAAAGATCAGCACCACACCATTGAGAATCGATGCCGTGCCGAGTGTCACGATCAGTGGGTGAACCCCGGTCCTGATGGTGATGAAACCGTTGAGAAAGCCAATGGCCGCCCCGAACAGAAGAGTGACGAAGATCATCGGGATCATCAGGGCAGGGTGTATCTCCACCACCGAGGCCATCAGAACAGTCGACGCGGTCACCACGGCACCGATCGACAAATCGATGCCCCCAACGATCACGACCAGCGCTTGGCCGAGACTGGCAAAGCCCAATGCGGCCATCTGTTCAAGCACATTGGTGAAGTTGCGCGTGGTGCCGAAACGATCGCTGAGCACAAAGCCGGCGCCTACGACCACTGCGAGCAGGGCGATGACGATGATCAGCGAAGGATCGAGCCGAAAACGGCGTCTCGGCGTGGTTACAGTCGTATCTGCCATGGTCTCGCTCCCCAGAAAATCGCCTAGGCCGCCCGGTCTTCGCCTGCAGCTGTGGCGTAGCTCATGATGGTTTCTTCGGTGACGTTTTCATCCGTCACTTCGCCGGTAATCACACCTTCGCGCATCACCAGTACTCGGCTGCAAAGCCCCACGATTTCAGGGAGTTCGGAAGAGATCACGAGGATACCGACACCTTCATCGGCCAGCTTTCGAATGATCTCATAGATTTCGACCTTGGCGCCGACATCGACGCCACGGGTCGGCTCGTCGAGGATCAGGACGCGACGACAAGCACGCGTCCAACGCCCGAACAGGATCTTTTGCTGATTTCCACCTGAAAGCTTCTCCACCCCGTAGCGCGGGCCCGGAATGGCGATGCGGAAGCGCTTGATCTCATCCTCTGCCGCCAGGATCTCGGCGGAGCGGTCAAGACCAGAAGTAGTGGTGAACTCCGGCAGCACCGGGGCAGTGACATTCGCAGCCATATCAAGCAGCATCATGAGCCCCTCGCCCTTGCGGTCCTCGGTCAGAAATCCGAGCCCGCGGTCGATCGCACCGCGTGGTGTGGGCGAATTGAACGCCTCGCCGCCAAGAGTTACGGCCCCGTCCGTACGCGGCATCGAGCCGAAGATCGCGTGTGCAACTTCGGAACGACCAGCACCTACGAGCCCCGCCAGCCCCAGGATTTCGCCGGCATAGAGATCAAAGGACACGTCCTTGACCTTGGGCGGCGCGCGCAGATCCCGTACCGTCAGAACCGGGGCGGCGTCGGCGTGCGGTTCCTGCTTTCGCGGAAAGATGTCCTCCAGTTCGCGCCCCACCATCATCGCTACAAGCTGGTCGCGGTCGAGTTCGGCAATGGGGCGCTTGCCGACAAGCTTGCCGTCCTTCAGAACGGTGACCCTGTCGGCAATCTCAAAGATCTCTTCCAGGCGATGGGAGATGTAGATGATGCAGACGCCTTCGTCGCGCAGCCGCTTCACGCGCTCGAACAGCAACTCTGCCTCGCGCCCCGAGATCACCGCCGTCGGTTCGTCGAGGACCAGAAGCTTGGTCTCACCGACCAACGCCTTGGCGATCTCCACCATCTGCTGATCGGCAACGCTGAGATCCTTGACCAGCGCTTGCGGGTCGAGATGATGCCCCAGCCGGTCGAGGGTTTCCTGCGCGCACGCAAACATCGTGGGATAATCGATGAAGCCGTACCTGGTTTTCGGTGCCTCTCCGATAAAGATGTTCTCTGCCACCGTCAGTTCGGGAAAGAGCATCAGTTCCTGATAGATGATGTGGATCCCGGCATCCTTCGCCTCTTTCGGAGAGGCCCATCGCCGGTCTTGCCCATCGAAGCGGATCGATCCTTCCTCAGGGATGTAGGCACCGGCCAACGTCTTGATGAGCGTGGATTTACCGGCCCCGTTTTCCCCCAGCAGGGCGTGGATCTCGCCGGACTTTGCCTCGAAATCGACACCGTCCAGGGATTTGACGCCGGGAAAAACCTTGGTGATGCCTTCGAGCCTTATCATGATGCACCTCTTGGTCCGGGAAACGGAAAGCGGGGGTCCCAGCCCCTTAGGCCTGTGCGGGCTGGGACCGTGCGCCGGGAGGAGACGCTCAGTTGGGCAGATTGACCGCGAAGGTTGCCGGGTCGTAGTCGGGGCCCATGCCATGGCCCATGATCAGCTCGCCCGGGCGATCCAGCGCGACATAGTCGGGCAGAGAAACATCCGGCTTGATCGACCGGGTTTCCCCGCCCTCCGAGAGCACGATCTGGAAATTTACATCCAGTCGCTGGGGAACCGGAATGCCTTCCAGAACATCGAGCGACAGATGGACCGCAGCGGCGCCGATCGATGGTGTGTAGTCGATCCCGGCGAAGGGAAACCCGTGCTCATAGGCCAATTGATACATCGCGTTGAGATCGCCGCCTGTGTGCGGAGGAATGTCCGCGCCGCTGACGCCGGCCCCGAGGAACGCCTCGACCGAACCGGACCCCTGAAGGCCTGAGTCCGCCCAGACGCCGTCAATGGTATCGGCGCCCTCGCGCTGGATGATCGCGGCCATCACCTGACGACCGTTGGCCGGGCTCCAGCCGGTGTATTGCGTATCAATGATCTCGATTCCCGGAAACTGCGCAAAAACCTCACGCGCCGCCTGTAGTCGCATCTCTGCGGGCGAGGCACCGGCGAGACCCGGCAAGAGAACGATGCGCCCCTCGCCGCCAAGGGTTTCGGCAATCCATGTGGCGCTCATGCGGGCCAGCGCGGTGTCCGAGGCGGTCACGAAACTGACGAAACTCGTATCGCTTTCAACCCGGCGGGCGACCGTCACCACAGGAACTCCGCGGCGCATCGCGCGGCCCAGGATCGGGTCGAGCGCGTCGGCGGTTGCCGGATTGACCAGAAGCAGATCGATATCCTGTTCCATCAGATCCTGAATGTCGGAGATTTGCTTGGTTGGATCACCGTTGGCGTCGGTCACGATGAAGCGGTCGATCCTATCGATATTAAGCGACACGCCGTACTGCACCGAGTGGTAGAAAGAGCCGAGCCAAACGTCGCACTGAGAAGCGTTGGCAAATCCGATCGTGTAGGGACCGTCCGCGGTGAAATCCTCTGTCTCAACCATCGTGTTGAATTCTGGGTTCCACAGGAAGGTGCGGGGCAGGCCCTCGTATCCCTCGGCCGTGGCGAGCGTCGGGGCAAAGGCCAACGCCGCGCCAGCTGCCAGATGGGTAAGCTTCGTGTACATCTCTATCCTCCCATGAGATCCGGGTTGCAAAGAATGGTGACGTTTGGGGGCCCGAAGGGCGTGGTCAGCCGACCGCACCCTCCGCTTTCACGATCTTGACGTCGGATGTGTCGCGGCCCTGGTGCTGCTCGGCGGCGAAGCCGGCAGCATAGTCGTCAAGCACGGCCTGCGGCGCGGTCGGAACCGGCGGAAAGTCCCACCAGCCGACGACATTGGACGCTGCAATGCTGACATCTCGGGTGATCGGAACTTCGACCAGTGCGGGCCCACCGCTGTCGAGTGCCGCCTTGAGCGTAGATCCGATTTCGTCGGCGCGCTGCACCCGGGTGGCAAAGTCGAAGCCGAAGGACTTTGCCAAGGCCGGGAACTGGACAGAGTAGGGTTCAGAATTGTCGCCCGGCCTCGAGAACTCCGAAATGATGTTGCGGCCCATGAGCGCGTCCTGCCCGTCCCGGATCGAGATGTAGCCGGAGTTGTTGAGCACCAGGAAAACCACGGGGATGTTGTAGGCGACACAGGTCGCAAGCTCCTGCATGCACATCATGAAATCACCGTCACCGATAATGCAGACGACGGGCGCCTCCGGCTTGGCGAGCTTGGCGCCGATCGCCGCTGGCAGCGCAAACCCCATCGGGGAGTAGCTGCCCGGCGTGATGTGCGTGCGCGGCTCGAAGATCGGGAAATCCTGCTTGGTGGAGCTCTGCGGGTGCCCGGACCCTACCGTGACGATCCCGTTGCGCGGAAGGACTCTGCGAAGTTCGCGCAAGGTCCGCAGCATGGTTGTCGGGATCTTGTCGTGGGAACGGCGCGGCTCCATGATGTCGTCCCACTCCGCCCACAGCTTGACAAGATGATCATGGTGGGCCGAGCGCAGAGCGTAGGCTTTCCGGGCCTGCTCACCGGAGATACCGGCGTCGATATCTTCGAGAACAAGCAAGATATCTCCGACAATTCCGACCTCCACGGGGTAGTTCTTGCCGATCTCGCGCGGGTCAATGTCGACATGGATGAGTTTGCTGCCGGGGATCGAAAAGCTGACGCCCTTGCGCCAGCTGGACGCCGACCAATCGGTGAACTTGCAGCCGAGCGACATGACCACGTCGGCTTCGCTCGCCAGCGTATTACCGGTAAGGGAGCCCGGCCATCCCACCGTGCCCGCATTCATCGGGTGATCCTCGGGCAGCGCGCCCTTGCCGTTCCAAGTGAAGACGACAGGAATGCCGAGCCGCTCGACCAGGCGCTTCAAAGCCGCGCTCGCGTTGGAGGTGATCGCACCGCCACCGGCGACGATACAGGGCCGCTCGGCGCTCAGCAGCAGTTCAATGGCGGCTTCGACGGCCTGACTGTCGGCGCGCTGACGGCCGGTAGGAAGTCGCCTGGCCAAGTCCTGCACCTCGATATCGGTTTCCTCGGACTGCACATCCAAAGGGATGTCGACATGCACAGGCCCCGGACGGCCGGTCATCATCGCGTTGAACGCTCGGTGCAGAATGAACGGGGCGCTGTCGGCAGTAATCATCTCAAAATTGCGCTTGGTAACGTGCTCGGTCACCTTGGTGAAATCGGGAGCATTCTCTCGGTCCAGCTCCTGCATCACGCCGTGACCCCGCATGTGCGTCGACGCCGCGCCAGTAAGCAGGAGGAGCGCGGTGGAATCGCAATGTGCGTTTGCCAGCCCCATCACGGTGTTAGCCGCGCCAGGGCCGATCGAAGTACAGGCCGCGATCGGCTGTCCCGTCACACGGTAATGCGCATCCGCGATATGAACGGCGGCCTGCTCATGCATCGTCTGGACGACCGGGATATCCGACCCGGGATCGTTGAATGCATCGATGAGGTTCCAGTTACCATGCCCCGGAAGACCCGTGATGTAGGGCACGCCATAGGCTTTCAGGGCCCGGCCAACCAGATGTCCGACCGTCTTCATTCCGCAAACCTCCCAGTTATTGCGCAATAGTGCGGAAATTATTGCTGCAAGTTTTCGGAAAGTCAACTGACGGTCCCGAAGAAATGAGGGATGAAAGCTCTGGGGAGATCGTGCGACCGCACGGATTAGCCGGTAGACTGCGCAGCAGAAGGTTGTTCTAGAAGGAAATTGTTTGCAGCACTTGCGGAAAGACTGCTTGATCTTTTCGCAAAGACGTACAAGCTTGCGGGGCGATGGCATCCGAGAAACCGACATTGCGGGACGTGGCCAAGGCGGCCGGAGTGGCCGAATCAACGGCCTCGCGCGCGCTCGCGGGTTATGGCCAGCTTGCGCCTGCAACCCGCCAGCGTATTCAGGACGCGGCCGACCGGCTGGGCTACGCCCACAAATCCCGGCAATCCGTTGCATCCGCCGCACGACGGGGCGTGATCGGCGTCGTCGTCGCCGCACTGCACAATTCCTTCTATCCCTTTCTAGTCGACCGGCTTCACAACGAACTCGATGATCTGGGGTTCGACATGGTCCTGATCATCGACGAGATCACACGGGACCGCGCCGGTCGAAAGCTTCGCTTCCTGACCGATCAACTCGATGGCGTGATCACGACGACGGCGGCGATCGGATCGCCCATGGTCGACTTCCTGAACGAACGTCGGATGCCCACGGTTCTGGCCATTCGCTCCAACATGAAGGGAGATGTCGATGTCGTGGAGAGTGACAATTACGCCGCGGGAGTAGACGCGCTGCGCCATCTGGCGGGCCTTGGACATAGCAAAATCGGCTTTCTGATGGGGCCGATGTCAACCTCCACCTCTTATGGCAGGTTGGAAGGCGCCAAATCGGTGATGGCGCTCGAACAAGTTCCATTTCGAGAAGACTTTCTGGTCACAACCGAGTTCACCCATGAAGGCGGCTATTCCGGCTTCGTGCGGATGATGCGTCAGGAGGATCGCCCGACGGCCCTCTTTTGCGCGAATGACGTGATAGCCATCGGCGCCATGGATGCCGCGCGAAAAATGGGGATCTCGGTTCCGGAGGACGTGTCCATCATCGGTGTCGACGATATTCCGATGGCCAGTTGGAGCATGCTGTCACTGACGACTGTTCGCCAACCGATCGGAGAGATCGGATCCATGGCCGCCAAACTCATCGCAAACAGGGTCTCCGGTCAAAGCGACGGAGGGATAGAGCATGTCATCCTGCCCACAAGCCTGGTCCAGAGATCGACAACGGCCCAACCGAAGACGCATGATCACAGCTCAAATGCGAGGCGATAACTGAAGGTCAGTATCCGAACGAGCGGGTCAGGGGCCTGACCTGCTTGCTTCAGCCCGAGAAAGCAGCGGCGAACCGGTCGCGCAGCTCGTTCTTCTGAACCTTGCCCATCGTGTTGCGCGGCAAGGCGTCCACCAGCTCCACGCGGCGGGGTCGTTTGAACCCGGCAAGATCGCGTTTCGCGGCCGCTTCGATCGCCTCGATATCCAGCCTTGCCCCCTTCTCCGGCACAAGAACGGCCACGACGCTTTCACCGAAATCCGGGTGAGGCGCCCCGATGACCGCGCTTTCACGCACGCCTTCCTGCGCATCGAGGAAAAGCTCGATCTCCTTGGGATAGATGTTGTAGCCGCCCGAAATGATGAGGTCTTTGCCCCGTCCGACGATATGCACGTAGCCGTCCGCATCGATCACCGCCAGGTCGCCTGTGATGAAGAAACCATCCTCGCGCAGCTCTTCGCGGGTCTTTTCCGGCATCTGCCAATAGCCCTTGAACACGTTGGGGCCCCGGACTTCCAGAACGCCGATCTCTCCCTGGGGCAGTTCGGCGCCAGTCTCAGGACTACAGACCTTGACCTCGACACCGGGCAAGGCAAAGCCGACCGTTCCGGCGCGCCGTTCGCCATCATAGGGGTTGGAGGTGTTCATGCTGGTCTCGGTCATGCCGTATCGCTCCAGGATGCGGTGACCGGTGCGATCTGCGAAGCGCTCGTGGGTCTCCGACAATAGCGGGGCGGAACCGGAGATGAAGAGCCGCATATGGGAGGTCAGCGCCGCGTCGAACCGCGCATCGTCCAGCAGACGGGTGTAAAAGGTCGGCACGCCCATCATGCTAGTGGCACCCGGCAAGTGCGCGATGACCGCGTCCTGATCGAATTTCGGCAGAAAGATCATCGACCCTCCAGCCAACAGCGTCACATTGGTCGCCACGAACAGACCGTGACTATGGAAGATCGGCAAGGCGTGCAGCAGCACATCGCTGTCCGTGAAGCGCCAAGTGTCAACCAGAGCTTCGGCGTTTGAGAGCAGGTTGCGGTGGGTCAGCATCGCGCCCTTCGACCGTCCCGTGGTGCCAGAGGTATAGAGCAGCGCGGCCAGGTCCTCGGCATCCCGCGCAATCGTCGCAAACTCCGTTGGCTGATCCGCAGCAAGATCGGCAAGTGTTCCTGTCCCGTCACCGGCAAGCGTGTGCAGGGTGCAACCGTTTGCCGCCGCGATCGGGCTCAATTCCACCGCTTCACCCGGGTCGCACACAAAGAGCGCGGCCCCACTGTCTCCGACGAAATAGTCGAGCTCATTGGGGGTATAAGCAGTGTTCAACGGCAGGAACACGGCCCCTGCCTGCACGCACGCCGCATAGAGCGCCAAAGCCTGCGCGGATTTCTGTACCTGAACGGCTACACGGTCGCCGGGGCGTACATCAAGCGATGTCAGCGCATTGGCGTATCGCGCGGCATCGTCCAGAAAAGACGCGTGGGTTATGGTCTCACCAGAGGAAAGCTTCAAAAAGGGCGTGTCGCACCCGGCATGGGGGGCAAACAACGCGTCAAAGAGGGGGTTGGCCATTCTGGTCTCTCGTGTCAGGCGTTTTCAACCGGTCGGGGCCCGGGGCCATCAACCGGCTACGTCGGGATCCTGTTCCAGCATTTTCATGTAGCGGGCAAATCCCGAGGTGATGTGTAGATGTGCCGCCGCCCGGGCGCTATCCGCATCACCGGCGATGACCGCCGCGCTGATCGCCTCATGTTCGGCCAGAGAGCGGGCCATGTTGGTCGGAACTGACAGGCCGCGACGCCGGAAGAGATGCATTTCCTTGACCAGATTGTCGTAGATCGTCTTGGCCTTGGGGTTGTCGGCCGCACCAAGTAGCAGATCATGGAACTCGATATTGAGCTTGTAGTAGCGGGCAGTGTCTTCCTTGGCCGTCGCTTTTCGCATCTGGTCCAGATTGCGCTCGATCGCCTTCGGCACATCGCGCGCAAGGCCCTCGGCCACACGACGCGCCGCAGAGCTGCAGGCCATCGCGAACACTGCGCCGCGGAGATCGTAGAGGTTGCGAACCTCCGCGAAGGTGGTCTCATGCACATAGGCCCCGCGATTGGCGATCAGATCGATCAACCCGCTGTCAGCGAGAGACCGGATCGCCTCGCGCACAGTGCCCCGACTGACGCCCATAATCTCGGACAGAGCGAGCTCGTTCATCTTTTCGCCCGCCTTGAGGTCCCCTTCGACGATCATCCGTTCCAGCTCACCACGCACTTCGCCGGCAAGAGTCGCCCTGCGCGGGCCTATGGATCTTACACTCATGTTCATGGCCTTTCATGGTCCGCGACGGCATATTTTGTCAACATTTAACATTTTTATTGTCATATGCTGGCGTTTATCCTAGATGCTATAACAGCAGACCGTCCACGAGGGGAGCCAGCATGGCACAGCCGGCCGATCGGAACTCAGACGCTTCGCAAGACACCGAAACCGCGCCTGAAATTCCCATGGGCAGTACGGCGCTGAATGGGCTGCGCGTCCTGGATCTCACGCGGGTCCGGTCCGGTCCGACCTGCGTTCGCCAGCTCGCGGACTGGGGGGCCGATGTCATCAAGATCGAGGCTCCGGTCGACACCGCGCAGTTTGGCGGACCGCGCTCGGGCCCGGATTTCCAGAACCTGCACCGCAACAAGCGTAGCCTGACGCTGGATCTGAAATCCAAGGCCGGACTTGCGGCGTTCCGCAAGCTGGCCGATGGCGCCGATATCATCGTCGAAAATTTCCGCCCCGGCGTGAAGAAGCGGCTCGAAATCGACTATGACACCCTGTCAAAGACCAACCCGCGTCTGATTTATGCCTCGATCTCCGGCTTTGGTCAGGACGGCCCGATGGCCGACAGGCCCGGGTTCGACCAGATCGCCCAAGGGATGGGAGGGCTGATGTCGATTACGGGCGCCCCGGGCGCCGGACCGATGCGCGTCGGTATTCCGGTCGCCGATCTTTGCGCCGGAATGTTCGCGGCGCAAGGCATCCTGATCGCACTCTATGAACGGTTCACGTCAGGCAAGGGGCAATGGATCCAAACCTCGCTCTTGCAGGCGCAGGTCTTCATGCTGGACTTCCAGGCGGCACGGTTCCTTCTGGATGGGGACATCCCGCAACAGGCCGGGAATAACCACCCGACCTCGATCCCCACGGGCGTCTTTAAGACCCGCGATGGCCACATGAATATCGCGGTCACCGGGACGAACATCTGGACAAGGTTCGCCGAGGTGATGGAGCGCCCTGACTGGCTGGAGGATGCGCGCTATGCAACGGCCCCGGCCCGCTCGGAGAACCGCGACGCACTCGGCGCCGAGATCGAAGCGATCACCAAAACCCGGACGACGGCCGAGTGGATCGAGCTTTTCACCGATGCGGGAGTGCCGGCGGGCGAGATCAACGATATCGGCCAGGTCTTCGGCAATGAACAGGTCCGGCATCTCGGCCTCGCCCAGCCCGTCACCAGTCAGGAGCGCGGTGAGATCGAACTCGTCGGCCAGCCAATCCTGATGAGCCGTACACCCAGCCACATCGCCACTCCGCCCCCGCTGCCAGGTCAGCACAGCGCCGACATTCTGGCCGAGATCGGGCTGAGCGAGGCCGAGATCGCCGAAATGAAAGCAACGGGCGCCACCTGAGTTCCGAAAACCGAGGACACCGTCATGACCGACAAGATCTTGACCGAACAGACCGGGGAAATCGCCCGTGTGATCTTCAACCAGCCCGAAAAGCGCAATGCGGTATCGCTGGAAATGTGGGAAGCGGTCGAAGTTGCGGTAACGCGCTTCGCATCCGATGACAGCGTCCGGATCCTGATCCTGTCCGGTGCTGGCGGGAAGGCGTTCGTCTCGGGTGCCGACGTCTCCAAATTCGAGTCCGAGCGCGCAAGCGCCGACGCCGTGGCGCACTACAACGCAGCGGTCAAAAGGGTCTATGATCTCATCGAAGCCTTCCCGAAACCGACAATTGCGCAGATCGACGGGTTCTGTATCGGCGGTGGGGTGGCGCTTTCCCTGAGCTGCGACCTTCGGATTTGCGGAGAGGGATCGCAATTTGCCGTACCGGCAGCCAAGCTTGGCCTAGGATACGGATTTGAAGGGATTAATCGGCTGGTCAATGTGGTCGGCCCCGCCTTCGCAAAGGAGATTTTCTTCACCGCCCGCCGTTTTGACGCCGAAGAGGCGCGGATCATGGGGCTGGTCAACCGCGTGGTGCCCGATGACAAGGTCGGCGAAGTCGCCTTCGAGACCGCACAGATGATTGCGGCCAATGCGCCGATGACGGTGGGGTCAGTAAAGTTCATCGTCGGTCAAACCGTTCTGGACGAAAGCGCGCGCGATCTCGACGAATGCGCCGCCCGAGTGAAGGCCTGTTTCGACAGTGCCGACTATATCGAGGGTCGCCGCGCGTTTCTGGAGAAGCGAAAAGCCAACTTCGTGGGTGCCTGATGGCGGACGGATCGGCTCGTCGCATTGATGAGAGCGCGGCGCGCGCCCATTTCGAAACGGCTCTGGATGATCATGCGCAGGCCTTTGAGACCTTCTTCTTCGCGCGGCATCTTGGCCTGCGGTTCGACTACTTGCCTCATGATGTCCGAGACGAAGAAAAAGAGCTCTGCCGTCTGACATTCGAGGTCACGGACATGCTCAAGAATCCGCAGGGCTCGCTCCATGGCGGCGCCATGTGTTCGGCGATGGACATCTCCATGGGGCACCTGGTCAACAAGGTGGCCGGGCCCGGCGCGACCATCGAAATGAAGGTTCAGTTTCTGCGCCCCGTGATCGAAGGCACCGTGACCGTCGAGGGACAGTTCACCAAGCGCGGACGCAGCCTTTCCTTCATGGAAAGCCGCCTGATGGGACCCGATGGCAAGCTTGCCGCGCTGGCCACAGCGACCTGGAAAATGCCGACATGAAGATGCTTTAGGACCAGTCTGATGCTCATGACCAAACCCGACCTCATGGATGAGGTCCGTTCGCGCTTTGCCCATGTCGCCGAGTGTCCCTTCGAGGGGCCGCGCGTGTTCTTTGAGAACGCCGGTGGCGCGCTGACCCTCAATTCAGTGGTGGAAACCTCTGCCAGGTTCGCCGCGATCCCCGACAATCAGGGGCGTGATAACCCGGCTGCCCACGCACTGATGGCGATCATAGACAAGGCAAAGGCCGATATGCGCGTGCTCTTCAATGCGCCCGAGGGACAGTTCTTTATCGGGGAGAGCGGTACTGAGCTTCTCTTCCGACTGATCCGCGCGGCCATTGTCGGCACGCCTGCGGGTAAGGTCTTCAGCAGCACCGTCGAGCACCCCGCTACGCGAAGTGCGGCGTCCAAATGGTCTGCGACCATGGGCAAGGAGCATGTCTACATCCACCACAACGACGCGACAGGCGCTGTCGATGCCAAGGCCTATGCCGCGCAGGTGACACCGGACGCCCAGGTGGTGACGATCCTCCACACCTCGCCGGTGACCGGCATGGGTATGGATGTGGCCGCGATCTCCAAAGTGATCCGTGCTGTCGCGCCAGACTGTTTCATCATCGTTGATGGCATTCAGCACGCGGCCCACGGACGGCTCGACATCGCGAGCTACGGGATCGATGGCTATGTGGTCTCGCCCTACAAGGTGTTCTCGCGCCATGGGTACGGTGTGGCTTGGGTGTCAGACCGGCTCTCGGCCCTGCCTCACGAGCATCTGCTCGACGCGCCGGGCGACCCCTGGGAATTCGGCACGCGGGACACCGGCGCCTATGCCACCTTCTCGGATGTGGTGGACTATTTCGAGTGGTTGGGCAGCCAGTTCACGGAAGATACCGACCGCCGCGCACGGATCGAGGCCGCAGGCGAAGCAATCCATGCCCATGAAGACGATCTGACGAATGCGATGATCCATGGCACAGGCAACCAAAAGGGGCTGGTGGACATGCCGTCGGTCACAATCATCGGGGGCGTGGACAACCCGCGCCGCGAGGGACTCGTATCGATCACCGTGGACGGCATGGACGCCCCCGATGTCGTGACGAAGCTTCGCGAACGCGGTATCCGCACGCATACCCGCAAGGCAGACCACTATTCAGGTAACATCCTCGATCCACTCGGAATGCCGGCTGCCATCCGCGTCTCGATGTGTCACTACAACACCACGACCGAGGTCGCGCAGTTCCTGCAGGCCCTGCGAGAGATCACAGAGAGCCCGGACTAGGCAGTAGCCAGCCGCTCCAGCTCATCGATCAGTTCCGGCGCGAGGCACAGCCCGTGCGCCCGCGCCGTTTCCAGAGCGGCAATCGCTCGTGCGCCGGGCAGTCGGAGCGTCTGCGCCGGATCGACAGTGTCTCCGCGCTCCACCATGCCGCGCGCATCCTGCAGGCGGTCGGACAACACGCCCAGCGGCATCAGACGGGCGGCGTCGATCACGATGAACATATGGCCGATATCGGCGACCGCCTCCGGCGTCACATTGGCATTTGGGATCTCTGTCAGTATCGCAGCCCCCGACAAACCGCCGGCGAGCAGATCGAGGCAAAGCGCCAGATTTGCGCCCTTGCTGCCTCCGATCGCCTGCATCAGACCGCCCATCGCTTGTATTGCGTCGGTGGTGGGGCGCCCCTCGGCATCCGTAGCCCAGTTCTCCGGGATCGGCTGACCCGCTGCAGCCGCCTCGCGCACCCTGGAGCGAGCCACGACCGACAAGGCCATATCGAGGATGACAGGTACTCCGCCCGGGTTGGGGATCGCGATACCGAGTGGCGTGTTACCGATGGTCGCTGTCCGGCCGCCGGACGGGGTAATCATGGGGGCGCTGTTTGAGGTGGCAATCGCGGCGAAACCTTCTTCTGCCGCAAGATACAGGTACGGAGCAAGTGCACCGAGATGGCTCGATGCACGGCAGAAGGCAGCACCCATACCGACATCGCGCGCGGCCTCTGTTGCGGCCTGTATCGCTCGGAACGCCACAGCCGCGCCGAGCCCGTTCTGTCCATCGACCAGACGCAAGGACGGGGCCGGTGCGGTGATCCGCGGATCGGCATTTGGGTTCACACCCCCGGCGCGCACGCGTTCCGCATAAGCACTCACGCGCGCCAGTCCGTGTGTGGTGATGCCCATCATCTCCGTCAGGGTGAGCATCCGGGCCGCCTCTGCAGCCATGTCAGATCGCACCCCTGCACCGCAAAGGGCGCGGGTGGTCAGATCTCGCGCCGCTGCCTCGGCCAGGCGCATGTCAGCCTAGCTTCCGGCCCTCTCGGCCTGCCCTGCGCCTTTCCCGACTTGGTTGAGCAAAGGCAAGAGAACCAGCAGCGCGATGGTGACGCCAATGATCCAGAGCGATGCCGGACGTTCCACGAAAATCGTGAACGATCCCCGAGAGATGGTGAGCGTCTGCCGCAACGCCTCTTCCGCCAGCGGGCCCAAAACGAGCGCTAGCACCAGCGCCGCCGGAGAAAACCCGTAGAGCCGCATGAAGAACCCGATGATGCCCGCGGCGAACATCAGGTAGGTTTCCACAAAGGACGCGTTCACACTGAAAGTGCCAAGGGTGCAGATTACCACGACGGTCGGGCCAAGGACGCGGTAGGGCACCTTGATCAACTGAACGAAGAGCGGGATCGCAAAGATGCTGATCGCCAGCAAAGCCATGTTGCCCAGATACATCGACGCGATCAGGCCCCACGCCAGTTCCGGGTTCTGCTCCATGAAAAGCGGACCGGGGCGCAGGCCCCACAGCAGAAACGCCGCCAACAGCACGGCGGTGGAGGCTGAGCCGGGAATTCCGAGTGTCAGTAGCGGGATCATGGCGCCCGACGAGGCCGCGTTGTTCGCAGTCTCCGGCGCAACGAGGCCCGCCATCTCGCCTTTGCCGAACTTCTCGGGGGTCTTGGAGATCGAACGCTCCGTCGAATAGGCCATCAGCGATGCAATGGTCGCGCCCGCGCCGGGAATCACACCCACAACGAAGCCCAGAACAGAATGCCGCGCCATGGTCCAGCGCGTCGAGATCCAGTCCTGCGCCGTGGGCCAGAAACGCTCCTCCTTGTCATACTGAACGATGCCGCCGGTGCCGGTTTTGTGTAGTCCCCGGTAGAAGGCGTAGAACAACTCGCCCAGACCGAAGAGTCCAATGGCAATGGGAATAAAGTAGATGCCTCCGATCAGCTCGGCTGAGCCAAAGGTGTAGCGCCCCTGTCCCGTTTCCAGGTCAACGCCGACCGTGCCCAATGCAAAGCCGATCATTGCTGAAATCAGGCCGAGCTTCCAATGCTGGCCTATCATCACGATCAGCGTCAGCATCCCCATCAGCGCCAAGAGAAAGTACTCCGGGGGCCCGAAACTCCGCGACACCTGGGCAAAGAGCGGCGCGAGGATGGTGATCATGACGACACCGACCGTGCCGCCGACAAAGGACGCCATGGCCTGCATCACAAGGGCGGGCCCCGCGCGTCCCTTCTTCGCCAGCGGGAAGCCGTCGAACGTACTGGCCACGGTCGCGCTTTCGCCGGGGGTATTGAGCAGGATCGAGGTGATCGTGCCGCCATACATCGCGCCGTAGTAGATCGCGGCCAGCATCATGATGGCGCCGATCGGATCCATCCCGAAGGTCATTGGCAACAGGATCGCTAGGCCGGCCGACGGACCAAACCCTGGGATGACGCCGACGACCATGCCCACCATCGCGCCGGCCAGGAGGTACAGCATGTTGATCGGAGTGATGGCGACCGAGAGCCCCATCAGCAGATCCCCGAAAATGTCCATCAATAGTCTCCTGTCCGCGGCTTCGGAACGTTTGGCGGGGGGTCAGAACGGCATGTCGAAAAGGGCGGGCGGCATGTTCGCATTGAGCAACCGATCGAACAGCAAATAGACGAAACCGGGGATCGCAAGGGACAGTATGGCGTTTTGCCGGTAGCGGCCCCGGTTGAGATACGAAAGAGTCAGGCCGAGATAGACCACCGTCGCGATCAGGCCGCCGAACAACCGCAGCAGAACTGCATATCCCAGAACCAGCGCCATCAGCACCAGGAGATCGCCCCACGTGCTGCTTTCGTCGTCAGGCGCGCGGCTCTCGCGCAAGGTATCGAGGATGACCCAGACCGTCATGACGATCGCTGCCACCCCAACGATGCGCGGAAAAAAACCCGGCCCCAGCCGTCCGGTCCGCGACAGGAAAGACAGATCAAGGAACGCGACATAGGTGTAATAGACCGCACCCGCCAGGACGAGGAAGAGAAAAGCCAACCGCATATGAGAGGTTCCGTCTGCTGACAGACAGGCCGCACCCGTGGGGCGCGGCCGATCCGATTACGCGAAAGATCTCAGTCGATGGCGCCGACGGACCTCAACACTTCCTCGAACCCGTTTTTCGTGCTCTCGAGAAAGACGCCGAATTCGTCGCCATAGATCACTGTCGGGGTGAGTGTGTTGCCCTCGATATAGTCCGCCCATTCCGGCGTTTCGACGACCTCCTGCATGGTTGCAATCCACCAATCCTGGGCCTCGTCAGGTGCATCGGGGGCAAGGATCAGACCGCGGGGCATGGAGACGCCAATGTTATGGCCGACATCTCCCATCGTCGGAACGCCCTCCAACGCGGCGGGGGTGTTTTGCCCCGAGAAGACCAGCGGGCGCAGTTCACCCGATTCAATCAGTCCGAGGATTTCTCCCGGGTTACCGACCATTGCGTCGAGCGCGTCGGACAACAGCGCAGTTGTCTGGTCCGCCATTGAATTGAAGGACACATAGTCAAATTCAAAGCCCGCACTCTGCGCAAACAGGGTCGGCACGATGAAATCGACATTTACGGTGCCGGTGCCTCCGATATTCATCGGGCTTGCCTTGGCTGCCTCAATGAACTCCTCGATCGTTTCGATCTCCGAAGAGCCATTCACAACCAGCACCAGATCGTCGGTGGCCAGAAGCGCGACCGGGGTGAAGTCTTCAGGCTGCCATGGCGTGTCTGCCTGCAGCGGCGTGGTTACGAAACTGCCCGAGGTGGTCGATATACCATATGGGTTGCCATCCTGGGCATAGAGATAGCCCCATCCCACCGCTCCGGACCCGCCAGCGCGGTTCTCAGGGGCAATGTCGCCAGGGTAGAGATCGTATTTGGTCAGGATATCAATGATGGTGCGGGCCATGATGTCATTACCGCCTCCCGGCCCGAACGCGATGGTCCAGTCCAGTGTTTCATCAGCCGACGGGTAGTCTTGCGCAACGGCAGGCAGCGCAAGCGCTATTGGCACCGCAAGGACCGCGGCCAAAGCGCTGCCGCGCATCCAGGAAACCCGGGTGTCCGAAGTGGTTGTCATGTTGTCCTCCCTTATTGTCGTAGGTTCTGCGGCCGCCCCTCCACAAAGGCCACGCCGCAAAGCTCAAGTCATTCGGCGCTGACCGACCGTGATCGAGATCTCATTGCGTCTCCAGCAGTCGCGCTTTGGCGTTGATGTGATGCTGGGCGCCTGCATCCCGGGCGGCATCTGGATCCTTTCGTTCCAGCGCAGTGACGATCCGGTCATGTTCCGCATTCGACAGCGTCAGTGACGCGTCTCCGGTCAAAACGCGCATGCGCAGCAGGCGGACCTCTTTTCCAAGCGACGTGTAAAGCACCCTTGAACGGCTTGCGCCTGATGCAATTGCAACCTGATCGTGGAAAGCGAGGTTAAGTTCGAAATACCGGTTTTCGTCCCTGTCCGAGATCGCACGATCCATCCGGTCCACATAGTGACGCAGTTTGGCCAACTCTTCCGCTGTCGCGCGCTCGGCCACACAAGCGCACAGATGCCCCGCGACAAGCGCCCGTAGGTCGTAAAGCTCCAGCGCTTCCTGCAAAGACAGTTTTCGGACAAACACACCCTGGTTCGTCACCGTTGTGACAAGACCCTGCTGTTCCAGTGACCGCGCCGCTTCGCGCACCGGTCCCCGGCTGACACCAAGCTGCTCAGCAAGCCCGATTTCGTTCAACCGCTCTCCCGCCTGCATCTCACCGTGCAGGATCATGCGCTCGATCTCGTCGCGCACTTCTCCGACCAGCGAGCGCTGCCGCAGCCTCTGGAAGGATTCCCGCATGTCACGCTGCATTTCCATGGCCGCAGAACAGATTGATAATTACAAAATGTCAACATTATTCTGTTGATTGACAATAAAATCCGGCTGCCCGATTGTGGCGAGAGCTGGGACCAAAGCCAAGCTGCGGGCCACCAAAACCTTCGCCGGTGCCTCTCCAAGAGGTTGGGATAAAGTTAAAAAATGGAGAGTTCATCACATGGCGGATCTTACGCTGACAGGAAAAACCGCCTTCGTTTCGGGCTCGGGGCAAAACATCGGCCGCGCCATCGCGCTCCATCTTGCGCGCCTTGGATGCCGAGTCGTCGTGAATGGCGCAACCGACAGGCGCGCCGCACAAGAAACTGCTGAACGGATCGAAGCGGCCGGTTCCGAAGCGCTCGTCGCGATGGGAGATGTCAGCCAGCCCGAAGCTGTCCGCGAGATCGCCGAGGCCGCGCTGAGCCGCTTTGGTACTGTCGACATCCTCGTCAACAATGCGGCGCGCCGGCCCCACAAACCCTTTCTTGAGATGACCGACGAGGATTGGCACGGCGTTGTTGACACTGCCCTAACGGGCACCTTCTACACCTGCCGCGCCTTTCTGCCTGGAATGGTCGACGAAGGATGGGGGCGGATCATCAACTTTGCAGGTATGAAGGCGATCAAAGGCTATTTCGAGGGGGCTCCGATCTCTGCCGCGAAACACGGAGTTTGGGGGCTGACCAAGGCGCTTTCGACCGAGTTCGCCAGCAAGGGGATCACAGCCAACGTCATCTCACCCGGCCAGATCCGCAAAGACGCCGCCTCCGAGGACGACCCTGCACGCGCCGCAAAAATCCCGACCGGATTCATGGGACGGTCCGAGGATATCGCGGCCATGGCGGGCTTTCTCGCCGGACCCTCCGCAAAATTCGTGACGGGTCAGATGATCGCCGTCAATGGCGGGGAAACGACCTGATCCGTACCAGACCGAGGAGGCCATTGTGCGCTCGCGCCTCGACCCATGGCTGCGAAACAACAAGGTTCGCTTCCGCGCCCTGACATTCGCGGTCGCAGCAAGTGGCACGCTCGTCTTCTGGCTGCTGGGACTTCCTCTGCCATTCCTCTTCGGCCCGCTGTTCGGCTGCCTGATTGCGGCGCTTTTTGGGGCACCTCTTGAGAGCGCGGGACAACTCGGCGTCGGTATGCGTACGATCCTTGGCGTGGCAGTGGGCGCGTCGCTGACGCCAGAAGTGGTCGAGCGGCTGCCGCATATGGCCGCCTCGGTCCTGCTCATACCGCTCTACATCCTGTTGATCGGACTCGTCGGCGTGCCCTTCTTTCGGAAGGTCTACAAGTTCGACTGGCCCACATCATGGTATGCGGCGATGCCGGGCGGTTTGCAGGACATGATGATCTTCGGGAAAGAGGCCGGTGGCGATGTCCGCGCCCTGTCGCTGATCCACGCAACCCGGGTGTTGATTGTGATCACCTTGGCCCCAGTGATCCTCACCCAGGGCTTCGGCGCCAGTCTCGACAATCCGATCGGTGAACCTGCCACCAGCATCCCGTTCCATGAGCTTGCAATCATGGCCGCCGCTGCGCTGGTCGGCTGGAAGCTCGGCGAACGGGTCGGGTTGTGCGGCGCGTCGATCCTGGGACCTATGATCGTCACAGGCATCCTGTCACTCACCGACATCATCCACTACAGGCCGCCGGCTGAGGCGATCCTGGCAGCACAGTTCTTTATCGGCATGAGCCTTGGCGCGGGATATGTTGGCGTTACCCTGGCCGAAATCCGCCGGGATGTTGTCGCGGGTATTCTCTTCGTGTTGCTACTGGCCCTGCTGACCGTGCTTTTCACAGAACTTGCAATCCTCATCGCCGTCGCACCGCCGGTTGATGCGTTTCTGGCCTTTGCCCCCGGCGGTCAGGCGGAGATGACCGTGCTGGCAATCATTGTGGGGGCCGATCTGGGATATGTCGTGGTCCACCACCTGACACGCGTGTTTCTGGTGATCACCGGAGCCCCGCTTGTGGCCCGGCTCTTCCGCGTGGGCAAACGGCACGGGGGCGGCGACCCCTGAAGATCATGACGGTGCCGTCCGGTTGGAGCGCGTGCTAATCTCAAAGTACCAGGTGTGCGCTGTGGCTGAGGGCTGATCGCGTTTCGGTTCCTGGGCCGATACCCCTGACGGTTCGCTCAACAATGCGGTTCTCTGCATGCCGACTTTTGGCAACTACAGGTGAGAACCGACGCTGCATTTGTGCTCAAAGAATGTGAACCTCGCCGACACTACCGGAACCAAAAAATGTCCTCTAGACTGCCTGCAATGATTGAGGACAAGCCAATCAGACAGACTGATCCTGACGCCGGCGACGGGGCCGCGACAGCGGAGTTCAGCGATACGGCGTGGATGGACGTCATCAGCGCCGTCGACAAGACCTATTCCGAGCTTGTGGCCTATCAGGAACGTCTGGAGACCCAGAATGCCGAGCTCGACGCCTTGCGCCGCTTCATGGCCTCCGTCCTCGCATCTGTTTCAGACGTCCTGGTCGTGGTCGGCCGTGATCGGATGATCGAGCAGGCCAGCGGGTCATTCGACAAATTTATGGGCCACGCTCCGCAGGCAATGCTGGGGCAATCCATCGACGACGCGGCGGACGGTGCCTCCCGCGCAGCGCTGAAGACGGCTTTGGATCATGTCATCACAACGCGCGAACCCACACGGCTCGAGATCAATCTGGATACGCCGAACGGTCCTGCGCCGCTCGATGTCCATATCGCCCCGCGCCTCGACGACCGCGGCAAGAGCAAGGGGGCGGTGCTCGCCGGCCGTGCCGTCGGCGAACTGCGCAAGGCCTATTCCGAGTTGGAAGAAAGCCACCTGGCATTGAAGGAAACCCAGGCCCACTTGGTACGCAACGAAAAACTCGCCTCACTGGGCCGTTTGCTGGCCGGCGTGGCTCACGAGCTGAACAACCCGATCAGCTTCGTCTATGCCAATACCCATGCGCTGGAAAAGTATCTCACCAGGTTCGAGACCTATTTCGAAGCGGTTCAATCGGGCGCCAGCCGCAATGCGCTCGTGCAGCTGCGCGAAGAGCTGAAGCTGGATCGCGAGTTGGTCAACCTCCGCCAGGCGATCAGCGGCGCACGCGACGGCGCCGAACGGGTGCGCGACATTGTCGAGGATCTGCGTCGGCTCTCGGCGGAAGGCTCCGGCGAAGAGACCGATTTCGATCTGGTCACCACGACACGCATTGCGGCCGACTGGATCGAGCGGGGTACCAAGACGCCGGTGCAGATCACGTTCGCCGGGGCGTCGCACCTCGTGGCGCGGGGCCAGCCCGGCCATGTGCAGCAGATCGTGATGAACCTGGTCCAGAATGCCATCGATGCGCTGGCCGAAACGGACGCACCGGCCATCATCATCACGCACGAGGATTGCGGCACCCATGTGCTGCTCCGGGTCTGCGACAATGGCCCCGGTGTGCCACCGGAGATTGCTGGGGCCATATTCGATCCGTTCTTCACCACGAAACCGGTGGGCAAGGGCACCGGGCTGGGCCTGTCGATCTCTCACAAGATTGCGCAGGAGCATGGGGGACAGCTTGCGATGTGCGAAACGCAGGGTGGCGCCTGCTTCTGTCTTGAACTGCCGAAAGGAGAGGCGCCATGAACGTGCTATGGCTGCAATCGGCCGGCTGCGGCGGCTGCACCATGTCGCTGCTCTGCGCCGAAGGTCCTAACGTGTTCGACCTGCTCTCAAGCGCTGGCATCTCGTTTCTGTGGCACCCGGCGCTGTCGGTCGAGAGCGGCGGCGAGGTGCGTCAGCTTCTGGATGACGTTGAAAGCGGTGCAGTACCTCTTGATGTGCTCTGCGTCGAAGGCTCGATCCTCACCGGCCCCAAGGGTACGGGCCGGTTTCACCTTCTGTCGGGCACCGGACGGTCAATGCTGGATTGGGTACGGAGCCTGTCTGCGAGAGCCCGCCACGTGGTCGCGGTCGGTACCTGCGCCACCTATGGCGGCGTCACATCCACCGGGAACAACCCGGCTTCGGCCATCGGAGTACAGTATGATGGGCGTCACGCCGGCGGCGCCGTGCCAGCCGAGTTCCGGTCGGGTTCGGGACTGCCGGTGATCAATGTCGCCGGCTGTCCGACCCATCCCGACTGGGTGACGGAAACCCTGCTTCTGCTGGCCGCCGACCAACTGACGCTGGCCGATCTGGACAGTTTCGCGCGGCCAAGATTCTACGCTGACCACCTCGTGCACCATGCCTGCCCCAAGAACGAGTTCTACGAATACAAGGCCAGCGCCCACCATCTGTCGCAGATGGGCTGCATGATGGAGCATTTGGGCTGCATCGGCACCCAGGCGGTGGGCGATTGCAACATCCGGGGATGGAACGGTGAAGGTTCCTGCACGCGCGCAGGTTATCCTTGCATCAACTGCACTGCGCCAGAGTTCGAAGAACCACGCCACGCATTTACCGAGACGCCGAAATTCGCCGGGATCCCGGTCGGTTTGCCCTCAGACATGCCCAAGGCCTGGTTCATGGCGCTGGCGTCTCTGTCGAAGGCCGCAACACCGCGGCGGATCGAACAGAACGCCATCTCGGACCGGATCACCGTCCCGCCGCAGCCGAAGGCACCCAAGACATGAACCCAGGGGAGCTGCTGGTCGGGCCGTTTAACCGTGTCGAAGGCGATCTGGAGGTGCGGCTCGAAATTGCCGACGGGCAGGTCCAGGCCGCCTATGCCAACTCTCCGCTCTTTCGCGGGTTCGAACAGATGCTGCTCGGCAAGGCGCCGGAGGATGCCCTGACGATCACTCCGCGGATTTGCGGCATCTGCTCGATCAGTCAATCGGCGGCGGCGGCCCGGGCGCTCGCCTCTGCGGCCGGCGCGTCCCCGGCGCCGCAAGGCGCGCTGGTGGCCGCCCTGCTCCACGGGGTCGAGAACGTTTGCGATCACCTGACGCATTTCAACCTGTTCTTCATGGCCGATTTCGCTCGTCCGGCCTATTCGGAACGGGTTTGGCACGACCGCGCGGTGACACGCTTCACGGCGATGCAGGGCTCCGCGGTTCGCCGGGCCGTCGAGGCGCGGGCGGAGCTGCTCCATATCGTGGGCCTGCTGGGCGGCAAGTGGCCCCATACCCTGGCGATCCAGCCCGGCGGCGTAACCCGCGCGCCCACCGCACGTGACCGCATCCGGATCCGCGCCGATCTGGCATCCTTTCGTCGTTATCTGGAAGAAGTACTCTTCGGCGCTCCGATTGAGTCCTTTGTCGGCCTCGGCAGCACCGCGGAGCTGATGCATTGGAACACGGGCGACGCCGGACTGTTTGTCGAGATCGCCACCGATCTCGACCTTGCGCGACTTGGACCCGGGCCGGGCCGATATGTGTCCTACGGGGCCTATCCAATGGAAACCGGGCATGCCTTTGCACAGGGCGTTTGGCGGGACGGATCCGTCGATCCGCTCGACACAAGCGACATCGCGGAAGATATCAGTCATGCGTGGATGCTGGGCGAAACCGCTCATCCGAATGTTGGCCAAACCGTGCCGGACGAGGACATGAATGAGCCTGGCTACAGCTGGTGCAAGGCGCCCCGACTTGCCGGCGCGCCTATCGAAACCGGCGCATTCGCCAGGCAGCTGATCGACGGCCACCCGCTCGCTGCGGATCTTGCGCAAGGTAACGGCGGTGTACTGGCGCGCGTTGCGGGACGTCTGCTCGAAATTGCCCGCACCCAGGTTCTGCTGGAAGGCTGGGCCGAGGCGATACGTCCGGAGGAAAAGTTCATGGCCGGTGTGAACCTGCCTCGCGCCGGGTCCGGCGAAGGACTGGTGGAGGCGGCCCGCGGCGCCCTGGGTCACTGGGTCCGTATCGAAGGCGGACGCATCGCCGCCTATCAGATCATTGCACCGACGACCTGGAACTTCAGTCCGCGCGATATGGCGGGCACCCCCGGCCCGCTGGAGGCTGCGCTGGCTGGCGCCCCTGTGCGCGAGGGCGAGGACACGCCGCTTTCGGTTCAGCATATCGTGCGCAGTTTCGACCCCTGCATGGTCTGTACGGTGCATTGAACGACAGCCGCCGCATTCGGGTCCGTGGTCAGGTTCAGGGCGTCGGATTTCGCCCCTTCATCTGGCAGTTGGCGCGCACACGGGGCCTGCGCGGCGATGTGCGCAACGATGCCGAAGGCGTTCTGATCCACGTGACCGGCTCGGATCTCGACGGGTTCGAGGCAGCGGTCGTCGCCGAGGCGCCACCGCTCGCGCGCGTCGACGCGGTCGAAAGTGCGCTGTTCCGGTTCGACAGTCCTCCGGACGGGTTCGACATCGCCGGGTCGGGCGCACGAGGGGCGGAAACGCGTGTGACCCCGGATGCCGCGTCCTGTGCGGACTGCGTGGCAGACATCTTCGGCGCCGATCCGCGCCGTGCCGGCTACGCCTTCACCAATTGCACCCATTGCGGCCCACGCTTCACCATTCTGCATCACCTGCCCTACGACCGGGCGCAGACATCAATGTCCCGATTTGAAATGTGCACGGACTGCGCAGCGGAGTATGGCGATCCCGCCGACCGGCGCTTTCACGCGCAACCGGTCGCCTGCGCGAATTGCGGCCCGCGCCTCTGGTTCGAGGTCGACGGAACGGAAGTGCCGGGTGATCCGATCCGGCTGGCTGCGGAGCATCTGACCGCGGGACGGATCCTCGCCTTAAAGGGCCTCGGCGGCTTTCATCTTGCATGCGACGCCACGGATCCGGAGTCCATCGCCCTGCTGCGCACTCGAAAGCACCGGCCCGGTAAGCCGTTCGCGCTCATGGGAACGTTGCCTCATATCACGGCCTACGGGACACCGACTGATGCGGAACAGCCGCTTCTTTCGGACCCAGCCGCGCCGATCGTACTGATTGCGCCGGGGCGCAAGACCCTGCCGGACGCCCTTGCTCCCGGGCAGGCGCGCCTCGGCTGGATGCTGCCCTATACCCCGCTGCATCATCTCTTGCTGGCCGCGGTCGACCGACCGCTGGTGATGACGTCCGGCAATCTCAGCGGCGAACCGCAGGTGATCGGCAATGATGAAGCCCGCGACAAGTTGGCAGGCATCGCCGATGCCTGGCTGCTACATGACCGCGACATCGTACGGCGGCTGGACGACTCCGTCGAAAGGGCCACGCGCCAGGGTCCGATGGTGCTGCGCCGCGCGCGCGGACGCGTGCCCGGAACGCTGCCTCTTCCAGCGGGGTTTGAGCACACGCCTCAAGTCACCGCCTATGGCGCGCACCTCAAATCGGCGATCTGCCTGATCAAGAATGGGCAGGCGCTGCTTTCGCACCATCTGGGCGATCTGGACGATGCGCTGACATGGGACGAATTCCGCAAGGCCGACGCGGATTATGCCGAGCTGTTCGCTCATGAGCCTGAGCTGTTCGCCTGCGACCTGCATCCCGGCTACCGCTCCTCGCAGTACGCCACCGTGCGCGCCGGTGAAGCGCCCTTGGTCGAGGTGCAGCATCACCATGCCCACATGGCCGCCTGTATAGGAGAGAATGGCTGGGGGCTCGAGGACGGACCGGTTGCCGGGATCATACTGGACGGGCTCGGGCTCGGGTCTGATGGCACGATTTGGGGCGGAGAACTGCTTCTTGGCGACTATCGCGGGTTTCAACGCGCGGTACATCTGCGTCCGGCGCCACTGGTCGGAGGGGATGCCGCACAACGCGAAACATGGCGCAACCTGCTGGTGCGGCTGGATCAGGCCGGGTTGTCGGACATGGCTGATACGAGGCTTTCCGACTACCCGCTAGATCTCGCGCGGCAAGCCGCGTCGGCTGGTGTGAATGCCCCGCTTTCCAGTTCCACAGGGCGGCTTTTCGATGCGTTTGCGGCAGCGCTTGGCCTGTGCGTGGCTGGTCAAAGCTATGAAGGAGAGGCGGCTATGCGGCTCGAGGCACTTGCCCTCGCCGCGCCCGCAGCCTTCTCTTACCCCTACCCATTCGGGCCAGGTCTCGATCCCGCGGCCTTGTTTCGGGCCTGGGCCCAGGATGTGGCAGACGATGTCCCCGCCGCAGTAATGGCCGCACGTTTTCATGCCGGACTGGCCTCGGCCTTTTGCGGCGCGGCACGGGCGCTCGTCGAAAGGGGCGAGGCCGGCGCGATCGCCTTGTCGGGTGGCTGTTTTCAGAACGCCACACTGCTGGATCTGTGCTGTCGAGAGCTGGACGGCCTGCCCGTTCTCATTCACTCGAAAGCACCCGCAAATGATGGCGGCCTCGCCCTGGGTCAGGCGCTGATCGCAGCGGCAGCGCACCTGCGCTGAACCGGTTAGGAACTGGCCGCCGGGTTTTCCATCCGGTTAGCAATCGACCGGTCCGATCGCCACCAGGCAGCGCAGATTTGCCCATTACTCATTGAATCAAAATGGTAATTTGCCGCATCTGAAGATCCGCCCAATTTCTTTGAACGCGGCGGCATACCGGCCCAGCCTGATGGGGAGGATGGCACCGGTACGCCCGGGCGCCAGCATGGGACCAGCCGGAGGACGCCAAGTGCCCGAAATCGAAACCTTCTACGATGTGATGCGTACCCAGGGGATCACCCGCCGGTCCTTCATGAAGTACTGCTCACTGACCGCATCGGCGCTCGGCCTCGGCCCCGCCTTCGTGCCGCAGATCGCCCATGCGATGGAAACCAAGCCGCGCACGCCGGTGATCTGGCTCAACGGGCTGGAATGCACCTGCTGCTCGGAGAGCTTTATCCGCGGCGCGCACCCGCTGGCCAAGGATGTGGTGCTGTCGATGATCTCGCTCGATTACCAGCATGTTCTGATGGCCGCTGCCGGCCATGCCGCCGAAGCGGCGCTCGACGAGGCGATGGAGAAGTACCACGGCAACTACATACTCGCTGTCGAGGGCAACCCGCCGCTGAACGAGGACGGGATGTTCTGCATCTCTGCCGGAAAACCCTTCGTCGAAAAGCTGCGCCATGTGGCCGAGGGCGCCAAGGCCGTGATCAGCTGGGGGGCATGTGCGTCTTACGGTTGCGTCCAGGCGGCAAAGCCGAACCCGACGCAGGCCACGCCGGTGCACAAGGTCATCACCGACAAACCGATCATCAAGATCCCCGGCTGCCCCCCCATCGCCGAAGTGATGACAGGCGTGATCACGTACATGCTGACCTTCGACCGGCTCCCCGAGCTCGACCGTCAGGGCCGACCGGCGATGTTCTATGGTCAGCGCATCCACGACAAATGCTACCGCCGCCCGCATTTCGACGCCGGCCAGTTCGTCGAGACCTGGGACGACGACAACGCGCGCCGAGGCTATTGCCTCTACAAGATGGGCTGCAAGGGTCCGACAACCTACAATGCCTGCTCGACCATCGGCTGGAACGAAGGCACCTCCTTCCCGATCCAATCCGGTCATGGCTGTATCGGCTGCTCCGAGGACGGCTTCTGGGATCAGGGCAGTTTTTACGACCGCGTCACCGATCTGACGCAGTTCGGCGTGGAAAAACACGCCGATCAGGTGGGCTTTGCTGCCGCTGGCGTCGTCGGTGGCGCAATCGCCATCCACGCGGCTGTTTCGGCGCTGAAGCAGGCGCAGAAGAAGACCCAGTCCGCGCCGGAAGCCAGGAAAGAGGAGGTCTGAGCCATGACCATCACGCCGAACGGTTTTGATCTCGACAGCTCCGGCCAGCGCATCGTCGTCGATCCGGTGACCCGCATCGAAGGCCATATGCGCTGCGAAGTGAATGTCGATGACGAGGGCTATATCCGCAACGCCGTTTCCACCGGCACGATGTGGCGCGGCCTTGAGGTGATCCTCAAGGGGCGCGATCCGCGCGATGCCTGGGCGTTTACTGAACGGATCTGCGGGGTCTGCACCGGCACTCACGCTCTGACCAGCGTCCGCGCAGTCGAGGACGCGCTTGGGATCACCATCCCCGAGAATGCCAATTCGATCCGCAACATGATGCAGCTCAACCTGCAGATCCATGACCACGTCGTGCATTTCTACCATCTGCACGCGCTGGACTGGGTGAACCCGATCAATGCGCTGCGCGCCGATCCCAAGGCGACCAGCGAATTGCAGCAGGCGGTGTCGCCCAATCATCCGCTGTCCTCGCCGGGCTATTTCCGCGATGTCCAGAACCGGCTGAAACAGTTTGTCGAAAGCGGCCAGCTTGGGCTGTTCAAGAACGGATATTGGGACAATCCAGCCTATCTGCTGCCGCCCGAAGCGGATCTGATGGCCACCACCCACTATCTGGAGGCGCTCGACCTGCAGAAGGAGATCGTCAAGATCCACACGATCTTTGGCGGAAAAAACCCCCATCCCAACTGGCTGGTGGGCGGCGTGCCCTGCCCGATCAACGTGCATTCCACAGGCGCCGTCGGCGCGATCAATATGGAACGGCTGAACCTCGTCAGCTCGATCATCGACAAGTGCATCGCCTTCAACAAGAACGTGTATCTGCCGGACGTCGTGGCGATCGGTGGCTTCTACCGCAACTGGCTCTATGGCGGCGGGCTGAGCTCGCAATGCGTGCTGGCCTATGGCGACATCCCCGAAAACGCCAACGACTACTCGACCGAAAACATGCATCTACCGCGCGGCGCCATCACGAACGGCGACCTGAGCACAGTCCACGAGGTCGATGTCCGCGATCCCGAACAGATCCAGGAATTCGTCGACCACAGCTGGTACGAGTATGGCGAACCCGGCAAGGGTCTGCATCCGTGGGATGGGGTGACGGAGGCCAATTTCGAGCTCGGCGCTAATACCAAGGGCACCCGCACCAATATCGAGGAGATCGACGAAGCTGCCAAATACAGCTGGATCAAGGCACCGCGCTGGCGTGGTAACCCTATGGAGGTGGGCCCGCTGGCCCGCTACATCGTCGGCTACGCGAGCGGGCACGAAGACATCACCGAGCAGGTCAACGGTCTCTTGAGCACGATGGATCTGCCCGTCGATGCGCTTTTCTCGACGCTCGGCCGAACTGCGGCCCGAGCCCTGGAAAGCGAATATTGCGGGCGTCTGCAAAAACAGTTCTTCGACAAACTCGTCACCAACATCAAGAACGGCGATGAGAGCACCGCGAACATCGCCAAATGGGACCCCTCCACATGGCCCACAGAAGCCAAGGGCGTCGGCATGTCCGAGGCCCCCCGTGGCGCACTCGGGCACTGGGTGCGGATCAAGGACGGGCGGATCGAGAACTATCAGTGCGTCGTTCCCACAACCTGGAATGGCTCGCCCCGCGACAGCCAGGGCAACATCGGGGCTTTCGAGGCCGCGCTGATGAACACCAAGATGGAGCGGCCCGAAGAGCCGGTCGAAATCCTGCGGACCCTGCATAGCTTCGACCCATGCCTCGCCTGTTCCACCCACGTGATGTCGCCCGATGGCGATGAACTGACGACCGTCAAGGTCCGCTGAAAGGGAGAGAGATCATGAGACATACGATCACGGCCTATGCCCTGACCACAGGCGCGGCCTTTGCCCATGGCGGACATGACGAAGCAGTGCTGAGGGGCGAAGCCCACTGGCTGACCACCGGCGATCATCTGATCGTTTTGGGGCTGGCAGGTCTTGCCATAGGCTTCGGCCTGCGGGCCGCCCTGCGCCATGCGCGCAGGGTGCGCGCGGGTGTGAGGGTGCCGCGATGACCGACGGCACAGTCTCTCCCCTCGCCGGAACCGACGCAGACGAGGATGATCTGGCCCATGTCTCGCGCCAGACCAGCGTCTATGTTTATGAGGTGCCCGTACGCCTCTGGCACTGGATCAACGCCGCCGCGATCGTGGTGCTCTGCGCGACGGGCTACCTGATCGGATCTCCGCCCCCGACGATGATCATTGCCGAAGCCACGCACCAGTTCACTTTCGGCTATATCCGGTTTGCCCATTTCGCCGCCGGTAACATTCTGGCAGTGGCTTTTCTCGGCCGGATGTACTGGGCCATCTTCGGAAATCACCACGCGCGCCAGATGTTCTATCTGCCGCTTCTCAACGGCGAATGGTGGCGCGAGGTTCTGTTCGAAATCCGCTGGTATCTCTTTCTGGAAAAGCGACCCAAGAAATATGTCGGCCACAACCCGCTGGCCCAGCTCGCAATGTTCTGTTTCGTCACGCTGGGCGTGGGCTTCATGATCATCACCGGCTTCGCGCTCTATGGCGAAGGGCTGGGGGCCGGCAGCTGGGCCGACCGCATGTTCGGCTGGGTGTTCCTCGTGGTGGGCGGCAACAGCCATGTGGTCCACACGCTGCACCATTTGGGCATGTGGTGGATCGTGATCTTCATGATCATCCACATCTATGTCGCAATCCGCGAAGACATCATGAGCCGGCAGTCAATCGTTTCGACCATGATTTCCGGTCACCGGACCTTCAAGGACGACGATCCGAACTGACCTTGCAGGACCCTTGCCAGAAAGTCGGAAGGCGGGCGCTGAGTCGCCCGCCCTTTTCGTATGGGTTCCAGATTTCCATTCAAGCCATATAATGGATAGTAACTATCCATTCTTGCGGGATCAGAATGCGATCGCATACGGTTAATGACAACAAACTCAAAGCTTTAGAATAAATCTCGCCTTCGCCATAATGATGCGCCGCAGCCGAAGTAAAATGCGTACTGTCACTTTGAGGCATGATCGGAAAGACATCTTCCGCTCATGAGGGACAGACGGAGGAAGCTAGCGATGAGCCAGCGCGCGTTGATTCTCGGCATCGGGAACGTGCTTTGGGCGGACGAAGGGTTCGGTGTCCGCTGTGTCGAGACACTCGCCCAGAACTGGGCCTTCGACGAAGACGTCCAGATCCTCGATGGCGGTACGCAGGGGCTTTATCTTCTTCCGTTCCTAGAAGAGGCCGACATTCTGCTCGTCTTCGACGCCATTGATTACGGGCTTCCGCCGGGGACCCTGAAGGTGATCGACGGCGATGATGTGCCCGCCTTCATGGGCGCCAAGAAGATGAGCCTGCATCAGACCGGGTTTCAGGATGTCATCGCTACGGCGCGGCTGATGGGCTATTGCCCGGAAACGCTGATCCTGATCGGTTGCCAGCCCGAAGAGTTGGAAGACTACGGTGGCGGTCTGCGTGACATCGTGGCGTCGCGCATTGAGCCCGCGATCGCCATCGCGCTCCGGAAGCTTGCCGAACTGGGCATACATGGCCGTCCCGGCACGGGCGATGTGCGTCTCCTGGCCGACGCCTCGATCCTGCGCAGTGCCTATGAACGCGGCCGCCCGAGCGAAGAAGCCGCCTGCCGCACAGGCGACGATCGCTTCTTACCGGCGGGGGACTGACGCGATGTGTGTCGGGGTTCCCGTACAACTTCAGTCCGTGGACGGTATCGCGGGGCGCGCGACGGGCTCCGACGAATTGATCGACCTGTCCCTGACACCCGAGGCCCGCCCCGGCGACTGGGTCCTGGGATTTCTGGGCGCCGCGCGCGAGGTGATTAGCGACGACGAGGCTGCCAAGATCTCCGCCGCTCTGGGCGGCCTCCGCGCCGTCATGGAAGGACGCGACTTGGGCGACGCCTTTGCCGACCTGGAGGCGAACGGACCACGTCTGCCCGCACATCTTGAAGCCTCGCGCGACGCCAAAAAGACGACAGCCTGAGGAGGCCCGCATGACCCACCCGTTGATCACCCGCCTGACCGAAGATCTGGGCTGGCCTGCTCTGGCCACCATGGCCGATGTCGCGGCCTTTACCGAAGCGCCGGGCGCCCACGTGCTCTTCGTTCCCGGCAACGCCACGCGCAATCTCGAAACCCCGGACGTGGCGGTCATCCTGCCGGAGTTGCACCTGGCGTTCCAAGGACAGTTCGACTGCGCCGTCGTCACCGATCCCGTCGAAGCGGACGTGCGCGATGCGGCAAAGGTCTTCAAGACCCCGAGCCTGATCTTCTACCGTGACGGCCGGATGATCGGCGGAATCCCGAAAGTGCGCGACTGGCAGGACTACGTCACGCGGATCTCCCAGATCCTGGCCCTTCCCGTGGCCGCCGAGTGAGGACGGAACCTATGAGCAACTTCATGATGCCCCCCACAGGTTTCGGACCCGGATCGCAGCCTTTGGAAAGCGAGGACGAAAACCTCACCTACATGCCGCTGCCACAGGACATGCGCACCTACGCCCCACATCTGCCGGATGCGGAGGTGACGCCGGACGCGTTCGGCCCGGCGCTGCGGCTTCTGAAAGACGTATCAGCCGCATGCAGCATCGCGGCAACCGAAGGGCGCGAGGCACGGTTCAATCTGAGCGGACTGGACCAACGTAACCGGGATCTGATCGCTGAAACGCTGGGCGAGGGCGAGGTGGCCGCGAAGGTCTGGGGTGTGCCGGCCCTGGCCATTCAGGAAAGCGTCTTCGCCGGCGTCTGGCGGGTGACGGGCGCCGGTGTGGACCGGATCGACGTGGCCCCAGTGCCGGGTTGCGTGACCGGCGATCCGTTCGCACCGCGTCGCGCAGGACAGGGCAGCGGGACCCCGGTGACAGACGGGGTTCAGAACGCGCCTCCGCTGCTGGTGGAACTGCAGGACAAATCGGCCGCCTTCACGGGTGCGGCAGACCTGCACGTGATCAATCTGACGCTGCTGCCACATACCGAGCCGGACCTGCTCTGGCTCGACGCGGCCCTCGGCGAGGGGTCGGTGACGGTCCTGTCGCGGGGCTATGGGAACTGCCGCATCTCCGCGACTGCCCTCCCCCATGTCTGGCGCGTGCAGTTCTTCAACTCGATGGACACGCTCATTCTGGACACGTTCGAGGTCACGCGGGCGCCGGAGGTCATGGTCGCCGCGCCCGAAGACCTCAGCGACAGTGGTATCCGGATCCTCAGCGTGTTGGAGGCGATCTCATGAGCGGCTTCGAAGGATCGTTTCTGGGTGCGTCGGACAAGATCAGTCCAGCCGCGATCATGGAATGCAAGATCTGCTGGACGCCCTATGATCCAGCCCATGGCGATGACTACCGACAGGTCGAGCCGGGAACCCCCTTTGTCGCTCTGCCGGCGGACTGGTCCTGCCCGAACTGCAGCGCGCCGAAGGAGCAGTTTATGGTGCTCGAAGACCCCGGGTCGGAACGGGCGCACGAGGCTGGCGCGATCGACGCCGCCACCGCCAACCTGGTCGCTGATTTTCGCGAGATCTGGCACGCAAAGATGCGCGACCTGCCGATGGTGAACAAGATGCTATCGGTCGAGGCGGTCGGCTTTCAATTATGGGAGGATCGCCTCCTGGGCGTTCTGATTTCGCCCTGGTTCATGAACCTTGTGATGCTTCCCGGCGAGACCGAGGACTGGTCGAGCCTGATACCGGGCGCCAAGGAAGTGATCTCCTTCCCCTCCGGCGATTACGAGTTTCTGCACAACACGCGCGAACAGACCGGCGGGTACAAAGCCTGCTCACTTTTCTCTCCGATGAGCGAATTCAAGACCCACGCCGCCGCGACAGACGTCGCACGCGCTGTGATGGTGGCGCTGTTCGACAGCGACGTTCTTGCCGGAACCGACCGGAAGGCCGACATCCGCACCATGCGCGAGGCTGAGTTGGCGCCGCCTCCCGAAACCGACGGTCCGGTCGCGCCCACACGTCGCGCGCTCGTCACCGGCGGCTTGGCGAACGGGGGCTAAGCCTGTGCTGGACGGAGTCGCATATCCACCTGGTCGCCTCGCCCCCGAGCCGTCCGCACCCTTACCGGTCGGTCAGATGATCATCGGCCGGTCGGTCGCGGATACCGCAGCCCTATTGCCGCGCCTGTTCAGTCTTTGCCGCGCTGCCCAAGCGACGGCCGCGCAGCTGGCCTTTGGCCTTCCGCTGTCGGCCGACGCGACATCGGATCTGACCCGCGAGATTCTGCGCGATCACCTGATCAAGTTCCACCTCAAATGGCCCAAGCTTTTCGGGCGCACGCCTCGACCACTACCAGTCGATTGGGCAGAGGGCAGCGGGGCGTTGCGCTCCGATCTCTTCGGCCCCGCGGGACGGATGCCAAAGACCCCGGACGCATTTTCATCGTTTCTGGCCGCGGGTCAGGGCGTTGCCGGCGTTCTGGGCCTGATCGACAGGTGCTTCGGGGCCGGAGAGGCAGCGACAAACGGACTGCCCCTACCCGAACCAACGAACATGCTAGCCAGAGACGCCATCGAAAACTCGGTCGCCGCGCGACATGCCGGGCACCCCGTGATGCGCGCCATCGCGGAGCAAAAAGGGTATGGGCCGGTCTGGCGGGCCGCAGCGTGCGCCTACGACCTGGAGGCGTGTCTGGACAAGGCCCTGCCGCAGCCGCTGACAGCGCAAAAAGGCACTGCCATCGTGCCTGCGACACGGGGAACCTATGCGATGACAGCGTGTGTGAGCGATGGTGTCGTTGTTGAGTTTTCTCGTGTCACGCCAACCGACCATCTGCTTGCTGAGGGCGGTATTCTGCAACAGTCTCTGGCCAGCCTGCCGGTCGAGAAGTCCGCGCTCGCGCCGTTGGTGCTCGAGATCCTCGATCCTTGCACGCCCGTCCGATTGAGGGAGGTCGCTCATGCATGAGATGTCGCTGTGCGAAGGGATGCGCCGCATCATCGAGGAGCAGGCACAGGCCCACAAGGTGGACCGGATCGCCAGGGTACGGGTCGAGCTGGGCAGATTTGCCGGGGTCGAGAAGGACGCGCTCAGCTTTGCGTTCGACATCGTGATGCGCGGGTCCGTCGCTGAAGGCGCAGAACTGGTGATGCAGGAGCTGCCGGGTCGGGCCATGTGCTACGACTGTATGCGCGAGGTCGAGATCGAAAACCGGCTGGATCCCTGCCCGTCATGCCGCGGTGGCAAGCTGATGCCGATCGGCGGGGATGAAATGCGGATCAAGGATTTGGAGGTCGCGTGATGTGTACGGTGTGCGGATGTTCGGACAGCACGGTTCAGGGCCACGCCCATGATCACCACCGCCAGGATCACCTGCATTTCGGCAATGGGCCGGCAGGGGTCGAAGTGGCGGGCATGAGTCAGGACCGGCTGATCGAGATCGAGGCAGATATACTGACAGAGAACGACGCCTATGCCCAGGCGAACCGGAACCTGCTGGCTGGTCTGGGCGCATTTGCGGTCAACCTCGTGTCATCGCCTGGCTCTGGCAAGACGACGCTCTTGTGCAAGACGATTGAGGCCTTGGGCGACCAGCCGCTCGCCGTGATTGAGGGCGACCAGCAGACCGAGAACGATGCAGATCGGATCCGCGCCACCGGAGCGCCGGCCATCCAGGTGAATACCGGCAAGGGCTGCCATCTCGACGGTCATATGGTTGGCCACGCACTGGAGCATCTGGCACTGCCCCGGGGGTCTATGCTCTTCATCGAGAATGTCGGCAATCTGGTCTGCCCCGCCGCCTTCGATCTGGGTGAGGATTGCAAGGTCGCGATCCTGTCGGTCACCGAGGGTGAGGACAAGCCCCTGAAATACCCCGACATGTTCACAGCCTCGCGCCTGGCGATCCTGAACAAGACCGACCTCGCGCCGCATTGCGACGTGGATCTGGATCTCTACGAGGCCAATCTGCGCCGGGTCAATCCTGGGATCGAGATCCTGCGCCTTTCCGCGCGCACCGGCGAGGGTATGGCGGCCTGGATCGGTTGGCTGCGCAGCAATCTGGCGCAAAAGACGGAGGTGAAAGCGGCCGAATGACCAAACGCGCGCCTCTGCCCACGATCCTGCTGGTCGATGACGAGGAACACTCGCTCGCCTCCATGCGCATGGCTCTGGAGGACGAGTTCGACTGTCTGACCGCTGCGGATGCGGACGCCGCTGGCAAACTCATGGACGAGCACTTCGTCCAGGTCGTGTTCTGCGACCAGCGGATGCCGGGCCGCACGGGCGTGGAGTTCCTGACCGAAGTGCGCGAGCGCTGGCCCGAAACGGTACGCATCATCATCACAGGCTACACCGAATCCAACGACATGATCGCCGCGATCAACGACGCGGGCATCTACCAGTTCGTGACCAAACCCTGGCACCCCGATCAGCTCATGATGGCGGCCAAGAACGCGGCCCAGCTGTTTCAGCTGACCCGCGACCATGACCGGCTCTCGCTGGAGATGCGATTCCTGAGCAACACCGCTGAGACCAAGCTCGAAAGCCGTCGCAAGGCGCTGCGCGAGGGGCTCGGGTTCGAGAAGATGTGGCGCACGCCGGGCTCGCCCCTGAACCCGGTCATCGACCAGGCCCGCCAGTTCGCCAGCTTCGACGTGCCCGTCCTGATCACCGGCGAGGCGGGGACGGGCAAGTCGGTACTGGCGCGGGCGATGCACTACAGTTCTTTGCGGTCGAACCAGTCCTTCTTCGAGCTGAACGGCGCGGGCATGTCGGACGAGCTGCTTCAGATCGAACTGCTCGGGGCCAAACGCGGGACCCTGCCCGGTGTGCCCAGCAACAAAGTCGGCCTTCTGCAAAAGGCGAGCCGTGGGACCCTGTTTCTGAACGGCATCGAAAGCCTGAGCCAGAAAATGCAGATGATCCTGCTGCGCGTGGCCACCGAAGGGTCTTTTCAACCGCTCGGCGGCCATGAGGAACTGACCACTGATGTGCGTCTCCTGACCGGGGCACATGGCGATCTGACCGCGCAGGTAAGTGCAGGGCAGTTCCGCAACGACCTCTATTACGCGCTCGCGTCGACTGAGCTCACATTGCCGCCGCTCCGGGCCCGCACCGAGGATATCGCGATCCTGTCCCAGCACGTGCTCTTCGATCTGGCCTCGGCCCATGGAAAGCCGGTGCACGGTCTGTCCGATCTGGCGATTGAATTTCTCTGCAACTACGATTGGCCGGGCAACCTGCGCGAGTTCGAGAACGAACTCACCCGGATGCTGATCTTCGCCCAGGACACAGTGCTCGGCCCGGAGCTGATTTCGCGTCATATCCTTCAGGCCGATCCATGTGCCGTGGCCGAGGATACCGGGACAGGGGACGTGCTGGCACGCGAAGGTACGCTCAAGGAGCGGGTGGAAGCCATCGAGATGCGCGTGCTGCGCGAAACGCTCACCCGCCTGAAGTGGAACAAGAGCCGTGCCGCGGCGGAACTGGGCCTGTCGCGGGTCGGGCTACGCGCGAAACTGGACCGCTACGGCATCGTCCAACCCGGCACCCAGACCGGCAAAGTCAGTGCCGGCGACGAGGAGGACTGAGAGATGTGTTTGGGAATTCCCGGCCAGATCATCGAGATCACGGATGCCGATCGTTTGATGGCCATGGCGGAGGTCTCAGGCGTGCGCCGCGAAGTCAACCTGGCCTGCGTGGCCACTGGGCCGCTCGACGATTTGATCGGTGCCTGGACGCTGATCCACGTGGGCTTTGCCATGAGCCTGATCGACGAAGACGAAGCCGACAAGACGCTGGAGGCGCTGCGCGGGCTCGGCGAAGCGCAGGAAACCTTGGAGGCGATGGCAGACTCAGCATCGGCGCTGGAGGGGACACAATGAGATATGTCGAGGAGTTTCGCGATCCCGTCGCAGCCAAGGCGGTGCTAGCGGAAATCGAAACCTTCATTGGTCAGATCGGAGCGACGGCGGACAAGCCCGTCCATATCATGGAGATCTGCGGCGGCCATACCCACGCCATCTTCCGCTATGGGCTCGACCGCCTGACGCCCCCGGGCATCGAATTCATCCACGGGCCGGGCTGCCCGGTCTGCGTGCTCCCGATGAGCCGGATCGATGAATGTGTGGAACTGGCCGAAGACCCGCGGGTGATCTTCACCACCTTCGGCGATGCGATGCGCGTCCCGGGATCGAAAAAGTCCCTGCTGCAGGCCAAGGCCGACGGGGCCGACATCCGCATGGTCTACTCCCCGCTCGATGCGCTGGAGATCGCCCGGCGCAATACGGACCGCGAGATCGTGTTTTTTGGCTTGGGGTTCGAGACGACAACGCCTTCCACTGCGTTATCGATCCAGCAGGCCGCGCGCGAGAGCCTCACCAATTTCAGCGTCTTCTGCAACCACATAACCGTGCCGCCCCCGATCAAGGTGCTGCTCGACGACCCGCATATGGTGCTCGACGGTTTCGTCGGACCGGGCCATGTCTCGATGGTCATCGGCACTCACCCCTATGATTTCATCGCCAAGGACTATGGCAAACCCATCGTGGTGGCCGGATTCGAACCTCTGGATCTGCTCCAGTCGGTCCTCATGGTTCTCAAACAGATCCGCGACGGACGTGCCGAGGTCGAAAACCAGTATGCCCGCGTCGTGCCCGAGCATGGCAACCCAGTTTCGCTGGCAGCCATCGAAGATGTCTATCAGGCCCGGCCCAGGTTCGAGTGGCGTGGTTTGGGGGAGATCGACGCAAGCGGCCTGCGGATCCGCGATACCTATAAGGCCTTCGACGCGGAGGAGAAATTCGGCGTCGGCTACGGTGCCGGGCACCGTTCGGTTCAGGAGCCTGAGGGTTGCGCATGCGGCGCGGTGATGACCGGGCGGATCAAGCCGCTGGACTGCCCGCACTACGGCGTCGGCTGCACCCCAGAGATGCCCCTGGGCGCGCTCATGGTCAGCTCCGAAGGCGCATGCGCCGCCTATCACCAGTATGGCGGTGCGCGGGTGGCGGAGAGCGTGGAATGACCATGCTCAAGCCGATTACCCGCCTGCGCGGCGACCGGGTAACGCTGGCCCATGGCGGCGGCGGAAAGGCCATGCGCGATCTGATCGAGGACGTCTTCACGGATGTGTTCCAGCCTGCGAGCCGCGAAGATCAGGCACGGTTGACCGACACCGCCCTTGCGGAGCCGGGCGCTCAACTGGCCTTCACCACCGACAGTTTCGTCGTCGATCCGGTGGAGTTTCCGGGCGGCGATATCGGCAAAATCGCGGTTTGCGGCACAGTGAACGACCTCGCGGTTGGCGGGGCCAGACCGCTCTGGCTTTCGGCCGCCTTCATCATCGAAGAGGGCTGCGAAATCGCGCTCCTGCGCCGGATCGTGGCGTCAATGCAGGCGGAGGCTGAGAAGGCCGGTATCACCATCGTCACCGGCGATACAAAGGTCGTGGGCAAGGGCTCGGCAGACAAGGTTTTCGTGACCACGTCCGGCGTTGGGGTGATCCCGCCCAAGCGCAAGTTGCGCGCCGATCTGATCCGGCCGGGCGACGTGGCAATCGTGAACGGTGTTCTGGGCGATCATGGCGCGGCCATTCTGGCGGCACGCGGCGACATGGCGCTCTCGACGGATATCCGATCCGATTGCCGGAGCCTGAACGGTCTGATCGAGACTGTTCTTTCGGCCGCGCCGGAGACGCGTGCGGCTCGCGATGCCACGCGAGGCGGGCTTGCCTCCGCATTGAACGAGATGGCCGAAGCCGCCGGCGTCAGTATCGAGATCGACGAGGACTCTCTGCCGCTTCGGGCCGAAGTGAAAGGCATGTGCGAGATCCTGGGACTGGACCCTCTCTACCTCGCCAATGAAGGCACGCTGGTGCTGTTCGTACCCGAGGCCCAAGCCGACGCTGCGGTCAGCGCGATGCGGGCCCATGAGGCCGGGCGCGACACGGTCGCCATCGGCACGGTCGGAGAGACCGAAGCGGGCCGCGTGACCATGCGGACGCTTTTCGGCGGCTCACGGCTGGTCGATATGCTCGTCGGAGAGCAGCTGCCGCGCATTTGCTAGGATCGTTGTCATTCGGCGCACCGGGCAGGCTCGGGACTAGAGCTCTTTGACGCGCATAGGGCCAATCTCTCAAACCAAAAAAGACGAATAGACTCAGCGCCAACATGAGCCACGGACCCGGTTTTGGCGGCAGCTTCAGGTCAGCTCTTCAGCCAGGTTCTGCACAGACGTTGTATCACGACGAAAGCGGCTGCGGATCTCCCCACCGATGATCATCTTTCCAACCCCGGTCGGGCCGCCCAAGTGAGCGTCCCCCAGGCGGTCTTACCATCCTTGAGGGTCCACTTGCTGTCTTCCGCTAGAGACTTCACACAAGCATCGGCGAGCTCTTTGAAGTCCTGTTCTTCAATGCGGTGCTCGATCACGTCTGCGGCGGCCGGATCTTAGACCGGAACGGACGGAAAATCTCGTACCAGCATTGAGACCAATGGTGTACTTGGGCAGTCCGGGCGTACGTAATTCGCCTACGTAGATCAAAGCGGAGAACCCATCAATCAGGGTCGAGTCGATCCAGTGCAACTAGTACTGATCCGGAGTGCCATCGCCGGTGACCGGATACACTTGGCTGTCGATCAGAGCCGGCGCCACTGTACAGCTTTGGGCGTCAACGAGGGTGCTTGGCCCTTCGGTTTCGAGTTCCTTCTCACGGCGGGCAGCCGTGACACCGCCATCTACGGCGAACGCGCTGTCCCTATCGGCGACCGGCGCTTCCAGCTTTCCGTCGGTTCAAGGCCTATGCTTCGTGTGCCTAAGACTGCCTCTGAAGTATTCGCGTCGATAACGGTCCCGAGTTCGCCCGTCGGCTGCTCGACCAATGGGCCTATCTGAACAAGGTCGATTTGGACTTCTCCCGACCGGGAAAGCCAAGTGGCTACACGTACATAGAGGTCTTCAACAGCCGCTTGCGCCTGGAATTCCTGAACGCTTCTTGGTACCTATCCATGGGCGACGCTCGCGCCCGCATCGAAGAATGGAGGACCGACTACAACCGAAATCGACCACACTCGGCCCTCGGCGGCTTGACCCCGGCCGAGTTCGCAGACCAACTGAAAACAGCCCAGAAGGTTGCATGACGGCCGGACCAAAAAAAAACGGGTCAGGTCCCCAATCCCACCTCGCGGCAAATGTAATGGCCCAATTCTAGAGGGGAAGGACAAAGCGAGGTTGCGATGCGACTTTCCATTGGCTTGCGGACCATCGTTTCGGATCGACAAGACCGAAGCCGAACGGGAACAAAGATCCAGGTCCGGGCAGTTCCACTAGACTTGCCCAGAGAAACTTGGCCGGTAAACAGTTTGAAACCAGTGTAACGGCGCAGATTGCAAAAAAGGTAAGAACAATGATTAGAGCAGTTGCCGCGAGTCTCTTTGCGATGACGTTGCTTCCGATGATTGGCATGGCACAGGACAACACGCGCTGCGACGCAAATGCCTACGCTCTCTGCTCCCACGCGCTCTGCACCTGCCTGGATGCCAGCGGTGCCCCGACGGACTGTCCAACGGGCGACGGCGCGACAACCGAAACGGTCTGGTCGTTCTGCGAATGCCCTGTCGTGACCGTCGGCGGCGCGCCCGAATACAACGCCAATATCGGCAACACCTCCTGCCAGCAGCGGATCGCGACCGATCTGCCGGTGTTCGTGGCGCCGGGCGCTTCGGGAAGCGACATGGAGCTGATCTTTTCACAATACTCGCTCGGCGATGCGATCGGCGACGATAGCTTCGGGACGCTGAACGCAGCGCAGATGCAGCAATGCCCGCCGACCGGCAGCGACGGGTCCCAGGCGTATTTCGCAAACTGCCTCGACCAGCCCTGCTTCTGGGACGGCACATCGGGCACCGCGAGCTGCTACTGCCCGGTCAACCCGGCCACGGAGACTTGGAACACCTTCACCGAGAGCTGTGACGACACGCTCTGCGACACCAAAGCCGACCAGGTCTGGTCCGCCGCGGGCGTGGGTGTGACGCAATCGGCGACGGGCTATCTGCAGGGCTTCATCGCCGCGACCGGCCGCACGGCGCCCAGCGTCACCTATTGCGCACCGGGCTGAGCGGAGAGCCACTGGCCTGCAGACGGCCCCTGTGGGTCCAGGCCCGTCAGGCCCCGTCTCGGGGGACCATCACAGCCGTCAGAGAATCCTGTCAGTCCGGCGCGTCGGGGCTCCGCATGATCTCCATCAGTTCAGTGCACAGAAGATAGAGTGCGTTGGGCCCGTTTTTCTCGCTGTTGGTCAGGACGAAACACCCATAGTCCGAGGGCGTCTTGCCCGGGCTCTCACTGGAAGAGAGGCAGATAAAGGACGAAAAGCCCGGAATTAAGCCGTCTTTCCAGACCAGATCATAGGCGGGCGACCGCGGCGGGCTCTGCTTTGCGATGAACCAGGACAGGCCGAGTTCACTGCCTTTGCCGCCGGGCCCGGTCGTGGTTCGGGTCGACGGGGTCTGCAGCGCGGGTAGAAGGTCATTCAGCGGATCCTCCGCGCGCAGCCCCATGTTCCAGCGCAGCCATCTCATCATGTCCTTCGGCGTGCTGACGATCGCCCCCGCGCCACCCATCGCCGGAAACCCCGATGCGCCGGCCGTTTTCACCGGCACAGGCGATCCGGTCGCGAGGTCATAGCCCATGGGCAGGCGGGACATGCGGGGCCCCAGAAGCCGGACGATAACCGTGTGGTGCATGTCCAATTCAGACAGGATGGTCTGCCGCAGAAGCGTGTGAAAATCCTCGGACTGCGACGTCGCCACGGTTTGCGCAAGCAGGGCAAATCCGAGGTTCGAGTACAGATAGGCGCCC
>JBCDBB010000001.1:0-64532 GCA_039184415.1 Pseudomonadota bacterium | reverse complement strand
CTGGGAGCAGTGGCGCGAGCGCATCAACAACTGGTCGGGCGGTCTCGACACATACACCGACATCTACAATGTCGCGCGCGAGATCCCCGTCGACACGCTGCCGGAGAATGTGGAGCCGCGCCGCTGGTGGCGGGGATAATCCACAGACCCTGAAAGGACACCGGGCGCCGGGGGAGCGGCGCCCGTTGGGTACTGAACATCGAGGCCGGCCAACCCGGCTCGCCGGGAGGAATCTATGGGTACTCTGTTCGCCGAGGCCGGATCGGTCATCGCGTCGCTGTTTTCAAACGATGCCTGGGCGATGAGCCAGGCATTCTCGACCTCGGGTGCCTGGCTCGTCGGTCTTGTCGCTATGTTGGTGAGCGCCTTCGTGCTCCTGACGATCTACCGCCATGTGCCTCTGATCGACCGGCATCTGGAACGCACCGTCATGGTGTGGACCTATCTGCTGATCGCGGCGATCATCTTTATCGAGGTGTTCCGGCGTTTCGTCCTGAACCAGCAGGCGCCCTGGTCGACCACAATTCCGCCCTTCCTGTTTCTCGTGATGACCTGGTTCGGCTGTGCCTACAATGTGCGGCTGCGGACCCATCTGGCCTTTGCGGAGTTCCGGTCGAATATGGGCCGGACCGGCCAGATGGCCTGCCTGACGATGGATGCGGTTCTCTGGCTCGGCTTTTGCTGGGTGGTCGTCGTCACGTCGGCACGGGTTACTGCGAACTCGGCCTCCAACTTCCAGATTCTGCTCGGCACCGACAATGTGCTGCAATGGTGGTTCCTGGCCACCGTGCCCTTGGCCTTCATCATGATGGCCACCCGGGTGATCGAGAATTTCCTCGACGATCTTGAAAACTATCGCACCGGCAAGCCGCTCATCGAGCAGGCCGTGATTGGCGCGGACTGAGGAGGGCACCATGACGGACGGAACAATCATCACCCTGATTTCGCTCGGGGTCACGGTTCTCTTCATGCTCGGCACGCCGGTCTTTCTGGTGATTGCCTACTGGGTACTCGGTTGCAGTTTTGTGCTCGGGATGACGCTCGACAACATCGGCTCGGCGCTGTCGGACGTCTTCACCGATGGATTTGCTCTGCTGGCGATGCCGCTCTTCATCCTGACGGGAGACTTGATCAACAAGTCCGGGATCGCCCGACGATTGTCGGACTTCGCCTACTCCTGCCTGGGTTGGCTTCGCGGCGGGTTGGCCATGGCCTCGCTCGGTGCCTGTGGCCTCTTTGCTGCAATCTCGGGTTCGAACTCGGCCACCACGGCAACGATCGGCTCGATGCTGCACCCTGAAATGGTCAAAGGCGGCTATGATGAGCGCTTCTCTGCGGCGACCGCGGCAGCGGGGGGTACGGTGGGCATCATCATCCCGCCCTCGATCATCTTCATCGTCTACGGCTTCCTGATGAACCTGCCGATTTCGGACCTGTTCGTGGCCGGGATCATCCCGGGCTCCATGATGGTGGCCGGGATGATGCTCGCGTGCTGGATCGTCTGCATGGCCAATGGCTGGGGCTATCTCATCCCGCTGCAGCTGTCGCGGATGCTCAAGACCGCCGTCGGCGCCTGGCTCGGTTTCTTTGCCATCGGGCTGGTGCTCTGGGGGATCTATACGGGCAAGTTCTCTCCCACCGAGGCGGCCGGTGTGACGGTCGGGTTCTGCGTTATCGTGGGCGTTCTGTCGCTCCCGATGTTCCGGCTCATGGGGGCGCCCGATGCCGAACGCCCGGTGGCGGAAAAGACCTATGGCGAGATGCTGGTGGTCGAGGGCTTCAAGGTCTCCGAGATCCCGTCGATCACCATGCGGTCGGCTCAGATCACCGGCATCCTGGCGCCGCTCATCGCGGTGTCGGTCGTGATGCAGCAGATCCTGTCGCTCTTGGGCGCGCAGGAAGTGATCGGGAACTTCGTGACCAGCATGGGCGGCTATCACGCGGTACTCTTTACCGCGATGGCCATCGTCTTCGTGACGGGCATGATCCTGGAAAGCCTGCCGGTGACGATCATTCTCGCACCGATCCTTGCGCCTATCGCGGCGTCGGTCGGGGTGGATCCGATCCACTTTGCGGTGATCTTCCTGGTCGGTGCTTCGATCGGCTTCATCACGCCGCCCTACGGTCTGAACCTCTATGTCGCCAGCGGTGTGACGGGCGTGCCATACTTCAGGCTGCTGAAGTTCACCCTGATCTATCTTGCAGCGCTGCTGACGGTATGGCTAATAGTTGCGCTGGTTCCGGCAACCACAACGCTGCTGCTGCCCGCGCGGTAGACTGGAGATGTAATGGACGGACAGAACGGGGAGACGCGCATCGGGAGCATACCGACCAATCTGCGTATGCTCCTCGTTTTGGAGGAGATTGCGCAGAGCGGTGTGCCTGTGACCCCTACCGAGGTCAACCAGCGCATCGGTCTGCCGAAACCAACGATCCACAGGCTCTTTGCCACCCTCGAAGCCGAAGGCTTCATCATGCGCGAGCTTGACGGCAAGTCCTACACGCCGGGCAAGCGCCTTCGCCGCTTGTCGATCAACGTGCTGTCATCTCTGCGCGTGCGCACCGCCCGCCTCGCGGTTCTGGGCCGGCTCGCCGAAGAGGTGGGCGAGACCTGCAACATCGCCGTTCCGGACCGTGATGCGATGGTCTACCTCGACCGGGTCGAGACGAAATGGCCGCTGCGGATCCAGTTGCCCGTCGGCACCCACGTGCCCTTCTACTGCACGGCCAGCGGCAAGATGTATCTGTCCTCCCTCAACGAGGCGCATCTGGAACGCTATCTGCGCGCCGAGCAGTTCGTCCAGCACACGGCCACGACCCTGACGAGCGTCGATGCGTTGCGCAACGAAATCGCTTTGACACGAGAACGCGGCTATAGCGAGGATGCTGAGGAGTTCATGGAGGGCATGATTGCGATCGCGTGCCCGATTCTTGATGATCAGGATCGCCTTCTATCGACCGTATCCTTCCATGCGCCGACCGTGCGACTGTCCCTGGACAGCGCGCGCCGCCATGTCGACCGGCTCCGCGCGGCGGCCCTGGAGCTCTCGCGGCTTTTGCTGATCTAGTACATGGCGCTGGTCGCCGGCGCGCTCAGAAATTCGCGCGGACGTCCGGCAGGTTCAGTTCATTGACCAGATCGCGGACCTCCTGGCGCGCCGCGATGTTCGACATGCTCAAACCTGTGACGCCGACATCGCGCAGATCGAGCAGTGTCAGCCCGCGCGGGAACAGCTCGCGAAAGATCACACGTTCTGAGAAGCCCGGAGCCACGCGGAAGCCGATGCGTCTGGACAGTTCCTGCAACGCTTCGCCCACCTTGCGCTTGTTGTGCATCTGCTGGCTGCCCATGCGGTTGCGCAGCACGATCCAATCGATGGGCTTCAGGCCGGCGCGGGCGCGGAGCTGGCGTGCATTCCAGACCATCTCCGCATAGACCGAAGGGCCCGTGATCTTGCCGGTTTCGGGATCATGGCGGGCCAGAAGGTCGAAATCGATGAAGCTGTCATTGAGCGGTGTGATGAGCGTATCGGCGAGGCTATGGGCCATCTGGCTGAGGCGCGTGTGGCTGCCCGGACAGTCGATCAGCAGGAAGTCGACGGCGTTTTCCAGCTCCGAGACCGCCGCGTCGAGCCGGACGTCATAGATGTTCTGACCCTCGGCCAAGCTGTCGGGGTCAATCTCAGGCAGGGGGAGATAGCGCGGAACGGCAAGATCGATCCCCTCCCGCCGGCAATAGGCCACGCGGTTTTCGACATAGCGGCCAAAGCTGCGCTGGCGCAGGTCGAGGTCGAGCCCGCCGACCCGGTGGCCCATACGGGCCAGCGCGGTACCCAGATGCATCGTGGTTGTGGATTTCCCCGAGCCGCCCTTTTCGTTCCCGATGACGATTATATGGGCCATGGCGGATAGTCGATCACACGATAAACGGCGGAAGCGCCCAATTGGAACGACTATATGTTGTGGTTCTGCGGATGGGAAGCGGTTCTCGCGCCGAAGGTCGTGCGGCACACCCGCAGCAACGCGCGGTTTCGGCGCAGTGTGTGGATTGTCTGTGGATAACAGCCAGTTATTGTGCGCCAATGGCGAAACGGATGGAGTTCACTCGATGAAGATCAAGGTCGATATCGATATGACGCCGATGGAGGCGCGCGATCTGCTCGGGCTGCCCGATGTCCGGCCGCTGCAGGAGCTCTGGCTGGCGCGCATGAACGCCAAGATGGAGGAGCATATGGATCAGCTGACGCCAGAAGGCATGATCCAGGCCTGGATCAAGGCTGCAAGCGGCAATGCCGACTGGATGGCCGAGCTGATGAAGATGCCGGGCTTCATGGGGATGGGCACCAAGGACTGAACGTCGGCGACCGTGCTCTGCGGCGCAAACGTACCGGCCTTCCATAGGGTGTCGAGGTCGAAATGGCTCTTCGGGAAGTCGTAAGATATCGCGATTTATTGTACTAGAGTTGGCAATAAATTGGTGAATTCAAGATGTTTTGGCGTAATTCCCTAACGATTGGCGCATGTATCGCGCTACTCGGTACTACAGGCTCAGCAAATGCGACGGTGGTCGGAACGAAAACCCTCGATGTCGCGCTCGATCTGGTGGTGACCGACATCAGTCTAGAGATCGATCCGGACGAAAGCGGACCTCTGGACCCGACAACCTTCGCGCCGGGCGCGGCAGCGGAGCTCGATTTCGACTACTTGCTGGATTTGCCGTCCGGGCGGGCTGACTACACGGTCGATGTCAGGATCGTAGCGAGGTCCCTGGAAGCGATCTTCTTGAATCCCTTTCCGACTGCCCCGGACGTGCTGCGGGTCGATGTGCTTGACAGGCTGAATGCTCAGACGCCGCTTGAGGTCTTTGCGGCCACCTTCTTCCTCCCAGGAGCCACGCCGGATGATCTTCTCGCGCTGGCTCCGGTGGACAGGGTCGTGGCGGTTCTGGCCGCAAGCTCCGGCCGGTTCACGATCATCGAGGCTGGAACCGGCTTTCTCCCGGCCGGAATAATCAGCGGCAGCTACGATCTGGATCCCGGGTCGACGTTGACCGACGCGATCGGACGCGCGGAGCTGACTTACGCTGCGGACGGAGCGTTTGCCGCAATGCGAGATCCCTTGCTTGATCTGTTGCCGCCGACAGCAGCCGGTGTGATCGAGGATACCGGTCTTGCCGGCCCCGGCCTTTTCGACATGTTCAGCGGCATCCGGGGCGCGTTCGACATAGAGGTCGACGTGGTGGCGGTGTCGCCTGTTCCGCTTCCGGCTGGTCTGCTGCTGTTGTCTCCAGCGCTCGGCGCTCTGGCAGTGGCGGGCAGACGACACAGAAAACCGGCGTGACAGCAAAACGCCGCCCAAACGGGCGGCGATTTCCTCGGAGAATCCTGGCGCTCTCTAGAACCCGAGACCTTCGTATTTCTTCTTGAACTTGGAAACGCGACCGCCGGTGTCCAGCAGTTTGGCATTGCCGCCGGTCCAGGCCGGATGCGCGGACGGGTCGATATCGAGCGCCAGCGTGTCGCCCTCGCTGCCATAGGTCGAGCGCATCTGGACGACTGTGCCGTCGGTCATCTTCACATCGATGACGTGATAGTCGGGGTGGATATCCTTTTTCATTGCGATGCTCCTCAGGCCTCGGCGCCGGCAGGGGCGGCCTTGGGCTTGTAATTCGTCTGTTCGGCGATCCGCGCGGATTTCCCGCGGCGGGCGCGCAGGTAGTAGAGCTTGGCCCGGCGGACCTTGCCGCGGCGTACCACGGTGATGCTGTCGATATTGGTGGAATAGAGCGGAAATACCCGTTCGACGCCTTCGCCGAAGCTGATCTTGCGCACTGTGAAGGACCCGGCGATGCCATCGCCATTCTTGCGCGCGATGCACACGCCCTCGTAGTTCTGCACCCGGGTGCGGGTACCTTCGGTCACTTTGTAGCCGACGCGCACAGTGTCGCCGGCCTTGAAGTCCGGGATGTCCTTGCCGAGGGCAGCAACCTGCTCCGCCTCGAGCTGAGCGATCAAATCCATCGCATCTATCCTTTGTCTGCGCGGGTATTTCCCGCATCATGGGGCTGCGCCGAGAGCTCTTGGTCTTCCATCGGGTCCATATCGCGACGCGCGCAATATGCCCGCCAGAGATCGGGGCGGCGTTCCTTCGTCAGCCTCTCGGCCATCTCCCGCCGCCAGTCGGCTATCTTGCCGTGGTGTCCCGACAGGAGAATGTCGGGCACATTGCGGCCCTCCCAGTCGGCGGGTTTCGTATATTGGGGGTGCTCAAGAAGCCCGGCGGAGAAGGATTCCTCATCCAGACTGGCCTGATTCCCCAGCACGCGGGGTATAAGTCGCACCGACGCGTCGATCAAGGCCTGCGCTGCGATCTCGCCGCCGGTGAGGACGAAATCCCCCAGGGAGATCTCTTCAATGCCAAACGCTTGGATCACGCGTTCGTCCAGCCCCTCGAAACGCCCGCAGATCAGGGTGATACCGGGACCCTCCGCGAACCGGCGTGCGGCCGCCTGGGAAAAGGGCACCCCACGGGGCGAAAGATAGACCAGCGGTAGGAGGGCGGGTGCGCTGCGACGCGCGGCGGTGATGGCGCGGCCCATGACGTCCGGGCGCAGGACCATGCCGGCCCCACCACCAAAGGGTGTGTCATCGACATTTCGGTGTCGCCCTTCGCCGAAACAGCGCAGATCGATCGCCTCAAGGCTCCAGAGCCCGTCGCTTAGCGCCTTACCGGTCAGCGAGGCTCCGAGCACGCCGGGAAAGAGCTCTGGAAAGAGCGTGATCACTTGGGCGGTCCAGGCGCCGGCGAGCTCCGGCCGGTCGGTCATCAGCGAGCGTGGCGTCGCCGTTGCCCGGATCGCCTTGCGCCCGTGGGAGCGGTTCTCACTCATCTGGAAACAGCCCATCCGGCGGGTCCGCCACAACGCGTCCCCCGGCGATATCCACGGTGGGCACCGCGTCCTTGGTGAAGGGCAGCAGTACCGTGCCCTTCAACCCCGGCCCATGCACCTCCAGCAGATCGCCCGCTCCATGATCATGTACCGCCCGGATCTTGCCGAGGTTGCGCCCACCGGTGTCGAGAACGGTCAGACCGATGAGATCGGTATGGTAGAACTCATCTTCGGGCAGGGTGGGAAGCCGGTCGCGCGGCGCATAAAGCCGCGTTCCGCGCAATGCGTCGGCGGCCTCCTTGTTGGCGATGCCGCCGAGGCGTGCGGTGAGCGCGCCCTTGGCCTGACCGGTCAGTCTGACAGTGAAGTTCCTCGCGCCGTCTTCGGTGCTGAGCGGTGCATAGTCCGCGATGGCTTCAGCGGGCGCGCAGAAGCTTTTCAGCCGGACCTCGCCGCGCACCCCGAACGCGCCTGCAAGCGCACCGACACAGACCCGCTCAACCACCGGCCGCGAGCCCCAGGCAGAGGCCGCGCCCGTCGATCGCGCCGCCGGCGTTCAGGCAGCGGTCGATATGCGCAGTGCGTTCATACTCCGCCCCGGCCCAGAGACCGCAGCCGAAGATCGCTACCCAGATGAGGAGCCGGATCATCGCATGCTCCCGGCAATTGCCGGACCGGGCGGATTACTCCGCCGCGGCCTCCTCTGCAGGCGCTTCGGCCTCGGCGGGTGCTTCCGTGGCCTCGGCCGATTTCGCTGCCTTCTCTTCGGCGCGGTCCTTGGCCTTCTGACCGGGCTCGCCCTTCTTGGGGTTGGCGCGGGTCTTGGCCGTCAGGACGCCTGCGGCCTCGAGCATGCGGCTCACGCGGTCGGTCGGAGTGGCGCCTTGGCCGAGCCAGTACTGGACGCGCTCCAGGTCCATCTTGACCCGGTCTTCACTATCCTTTGGCAACAGGGGGTTATAGGTGCCGAGCTTCTCGATATAGCGGCCGTCGCGGGGCATCCGGCTGTCGGCTGCAACGATGCGGTAGAAGGGGCGTTTCTTGGAACCGCCTCGGGCGAGGCGAAGTTTCATGGCCATTTGGTGTCTCCTTTGAATGGCGGGGTGGCGGGGTGAACCCCGCCCTACGATTGGTGTTGACGGTGGTGACGGATGACTTCCTCGATGATGAAGCCCAGGAATTTCTTGGCAAAATCGGGATCCAGATCGGCGCGGCGGGCGAGGTCTTCGAGCCGCGCGATCTGTGCCGCCTCGCGTGCCGGGTCCGACGGCGGCAGGTCGTGCTGCGCCTTCAGCTGACCCACGGCCTGGGTGTGTTTGAAGCGCTCGCCGAGCGTGTAGACGAGGATCGCATCGAGCCGGTCGATACTCTCTCGGTGGTCTTTGAGGAGCTCCGCGGCCCGGGTGGCTACATCGGTCATCGGGGCCTCCGGTGGGGTTTTGGCGCTGTCTGCAACGCGTCGGTATCGCGTCGGTATTGCGTCGGTGGAATTTGCAGACCGTCCTGTTGACCGGCCCCCGTATCGGCGCCTTGCCCTGACCCGCGTGTATTCCGGTACGCGGCGCGTGCCGGCGCGATCTGATCGGAAGCGATTAGGATTAGGGCGTCGCCGAGGGGGATCATTGACCGTCTCCTGCGCGCAGCGCATTCGGGCCGGGATGGCGCCAGATCTGCATCGGTCCGAAGCGCTCATGCTCGGTTTCCTTCTCGAGCCAGGCGCCGAGACGCTGGGCAACCGCGGCCGAGGGCCCGTTGCCCGGGGAGATCAGGCTGATGGCCGTGGTCCAGCCGAGCGTGTCGTAAGCCCAGGCGCGGGCGCGTTCGGCCGCTTCGGTCGCGAAACCGCGGCCTTCGAACCCGTCGAGCAGCATCCAGCCGATCTCGGGTTCCGGCCAACCGTAAGGGAACCAGGGGCCTACCAGACCGACGAGCTGGCCGGTCGCGGTTTCGGTCACGGCGAAATTGCCGTAGCCGCGCAGCGTCCAGTGGCCGATCTCGGTTGCGAAATGGCGCCAGGCCATCTCGGGCGTTTTGCGTCCGCCCACAAAGTCCGTGCGCTCGGAGCTGTAGAAGGCCGCGACCGGATCGGTATGCTCCGGCAGGAGCGGGCCGAGGGTCAGACGCTCGGTGGTGAGCACGGGCGCCGTCATGCCGAGCCCTCCTCGGGACGCTCGGATGGGTGGGGGTGCCGATAAACCCGCAGGTCCGCCGCGCGGGTGGTCGCGGCCTCGTCCCAATAGGCGCCGAGCTTTTCGGCGAGTGCGAAGGAGCGGGTATTGCCCTCTTCGATATAGCTGACGGCGGTGTCCCATGCGAGCACGTCAAAGGCGAAGTCGACGCAGGCGCGGGCGGCCTCGAACCCATAGCCCTTGCCCTCGGCCTCGGGCCAGAGGAGCCAGCCGATTTCGCGTTCGATCCAGCCCTCGGGATACCAGTGGCCGACAAGGCCGAGGCAGTTGTCGTCCTCGTGGGTGGTGATGGCGAACATGCCGAAACCGCGCAGGTCCCAATGGGCCAGTTCAATGCAGAAAAGCCGCCAAGCTTCTTCGTCGTTCTTGGCGAAGTAAAAATAGCGCGCGCGCTGGGAACGCACGAAGCGACGGTACCCCTCAAGGTCCTGCGGGCCGGGGCGGCGCAGGCGCAGGCGCTCTGTTGTGAGGATGGCCTCGGTCATGCGGCGCGCTCCGTCCGCGCGGGGTGGCGGTAGACCCGGCACGCCTTGGAGCGGGTAACGGCGCTTTCGTCCCAACGGGCACCGAGACGTTCGGCCAGGGCGATGGAGCGGCTGTTGTCTTCGCCGATGTAGCTGACGGCCCCGTCCCAGGCGAGCACGTCAAAGATATAGCCGCGGGCGGCCAGGGCGGCCTCATGGGCGATGCCCTTGCCTTCCGCCTGGGGCCAGAGCAGCCAGCCGAGCTCGGGTTCGGCCCAGCCTTCGGGATAGAAGGGGCCGATCATGCCGAGGCAGGTATCGTCGTCCCGGGCGGTTACCGAAAAGAGGCCGTAGCCGCGCAGATCCCAATGCGCCAGAACGAGGCAGAAGCTGTTCCAAGCGGAGGCATCGCTATCGGCAAAGAAGGTATGCCGTGCTCGCTGGGAGCGCGCGAAGGCCATGAACCCGTCCAGATCCCGCGGCGTGGGCCGGCGCAGGCGAAGCCGGTCCGTGGTCAGGATCGCCTCGCTCATGCCGCGGCCTCCGGTCCGTGGCGCCAGACCTGGGTGCCGTCGGGAAGCCCGGCTTCCGCGTCGGCATCACGTCGGGCGCCGATGGCGGCGGCGAGCCGGGCGGAACGGGGATTGTCGGCAGCGACATAGCTGACACAGCCGCCGCGTCCGAAGAGCGTCATGGCATGGTTCCGGGCGGCCATCGCGGCCTCGGCGCCAAACCCCTGCCCGCGGGCTTCCGGGGCGAGCATCCAGCCCAGTTCCGGCTCCAGATCCTCCCATTCGAGGCCCAGCATGACGAACCCCACCAGCGCGCCGGTATCGCGCCGTTCCACCGCCCAGAGCCCATGGCCATGGAGGCTCCAGCCCGCGACATAGACGCAGAACGCCTCCCACGCGGCTTGCGCGTTCATCGGACCACCGACCAGCGCGGACTCGTCGCCGGTGCAGATCGCGGTCCAGAGCGGCAGGTCGGTCAGTTCCGGCGCGCGCAGCACCAGCCGCTCCGTCCGCAGACGGGGCAGCACGGTGCGGTGGCGCGTGGCTGCCTTGGCCGCTGGACCAACGGGAGGGTGCGTGCATCGAGGGGTCATTTCTTTTTGCCGAACCCGCTGAGGCCGGGGGGCAGGGCGGGGGCGCCGCCCAGTCCTGGCAGACCTCCCGGCACGCCGCCGGGCAGTCCGCCGGGGCCGCCCATTTTGGCCTGGGCCGCCGCGATTTCGGCCTCGGACGGCATCCCGCCGCCCTTGCCGCCGAACAGGCCGCCCATCTGACGCATCAGGCCTTTTTTGCCCATCTTGCTCATCTTCTTCATCATGTCGGCCATCTGCCGGTGCATCTTGAGAAGCTTGTTGAGATCGCTCACTTCCATGCCCGAGCCCGCGGCGATGCGTTTCTTGCGGCTGGCCTGGAGGATCTGGGGGTTGGCGCGCTCTTTCTTGGTCATGGACTGGATGAGTGCGATCTGCTGGCGCAGGATCTTGTCGTCGAAGCCGGCGTCGGCAACCTGCTTCTGCATCTTGGCCATGCCGGGCATCATCCCCATGATCCCGTCCATACCGCCCATCTTGAGCATCTGCTCCAGCTGGCCCCTGAGGTCGTTCATGTTGAACTGACCTTTCTGGAAGCGCTTCATCATGCGCTCGGCCTGTTCGACCTCCAGCGTTTCCTGGGCCTTTTCGACGAGGCTGACGATATCGCCCATGCCGAGGATGCGGCCGGCGACACGGGAGGGGTGGAACTCCTCCAGCGCGTCCATTTTCTCGCCGAGGCCGACGAACTTGATCGGCTGGCCGGTGACCGCGCGCATGCTGAGCGCCGCGCCGCCGCGGCCGTCACCGTCCATGCGCGTCAGCACCACGCCCGAGATACCGATCCGGCTGTCGAAGTTCTCTGCCGTGTTGACCGCGTCCTGGCCGGTGAGCCCGTCGACGACGAGCAGCGTTTCGCGGGGGCTGGCGACGTCGCGAACCTGCTCGACCTGGGTCATGAGCTCTTCGTCGATCGACAGACGCCCTGCCGTGTCGAGCATGAAGACGTCATAGCCGCCGAGGCTGGCCTGGGTTTTCGCGCGCTTGGCGATCTGGACGGGTGTTTCGCCGGGCACGATGGGCAGCGTGTCGACGCCGATCTGGGTGCCGAGGATGGCGAGCTGTTCCATCGCGGCGGGGCGGTTGGTGTCGAGGGACGCCATAAGCACGCGTTTGCCAGACTTCTCGCTCAGCCGTTTGGCGAGCTTGGCGGTGGTCGTGGTTTTTCCCGAGCCCTGGAGCCCGACCATCAGGATTGGGGCGGGCGGGTTGTCGATCTTGAGCTCGCCGGGGTCCTCATTGTCGCCTGCGAGCACATGGACGAGCTCGTCATGGACGATCTTGACCACCTGCTGGCCCGGCGTGACGGATTTGGTGACCGCTGCGCCGGTGGCCTTCTTCTGGACCGCCTTGATGAAGTCGCGGGCCACGGTCAGGGAGACATCGGCCTCCAGCAGGGCCACGCGGACCTCACGGAGGGCGGTTTTGACGTCATCCTCGGAGAGTGCGCCGGCCTTGGTCAGCCGGTCGAAGACACCGCCGAGGCGTTCGGAAAGATTTTCGAACATGGGCATGGCTCCTTTTCGAGCGGCTGCGGGTCTGGTTCTCAGATGGCGAGAACCGGCGGAAACGACAAGCACCCCGGAAGGTGTCCTGCAAAGATGCGCCCCGACGGGCGCACCCAAACGAGATGGATCCCCTCGGGCACTGCCGAACGACGAGCGCCCCCACGGGCGCAACGCGCTGGTGGAGGTCGATCCCCTGGGGACCGGAAGGGCATGGCTCTTCCGGGATGGCGGGCGGATACGCGCCGGGCCCGCCGATGTCAACAAGCCAAGGGATCGGGAACGCGCAAAGATCGTCCGAAACTGCCGTGGAAGCGCGTGCTACGGGTTTTTCCGCTGGTTAAACCCCGCTAAGCCGGTCGCGACGTGACATGCCACAGGAGGTCCAGATGGCTGACGACACCACCCCCGTGAGCGCAGCCGAGCTGCGCCAGCAAATTGCGGAACTGGAAGCCGAAAAGATGCGTCTTCTGGCCGAAAAGCGGGCCAAGGCCGACGAGGCGATGGACCGGATGGCGCGGGATTTCGTGCACCAGCATCTCGACGAGGAAGAGTTGGCCGAACTGCGCACAAAGGTGAAGCACGCTGTCGACAACGGCCAGATGGAGGTGATGGTGATGCGCTTTCCCTCGCGGCTCTGCTCCGACAAGGGCCGCGCGATCAACAACGCGCTGGAAAACTGGCCCGAGACCCTGCCGGGCAAGGCGGCGGACCTTTACGTGCTGTGGGAGGAACGGGCGCGGCCGGCGGGCTACAAACTGCGCGCGATAATCGTCGACTATCCCGGCGGGATGCCCGGCGATGTGGGGCTGTTCCTGAACTGGTCGGAGTGATGGCCACGCGCCCGCGGCCACCACGTCAGGCTTTCGCGGGCGCTACTGTGCCGAGGAGATGATCTCTTCGGCCATTCGGCGCTTTTCTTCGGGATTGTGGCCGGCATCGAGCAACATTGCCTCGAGCTGAAGCAGTGTGTCCTCCGGCAGCGTGTCGACCGCATCGGTGTTCACGTCGAGTTGGTCCAGCATCATCTTGACGGAATCGACGTCGGAGTTCTGCGCTGAGAGCGCTCCGGCCGACATGCTCACAACCAGCGAGAGCGCTGCAATCTTGGTAAAGCTGTTCATTTCTTCCCCCTCTCTGAGACCGGCGGCGGCATGGCCCGGAACGTGCTCCTACCAGCCCCCGAGGGGTCAACTTACCATTGAGTACTATCTTCCAGAAAGAGCGGCCGGATCTGCCGGCGCATTTTGGCGCATCAAGGGGCTTTGCTGAACCTGCGAAGATCTCAGGCTGCCACAGGCAGAGCTGCGAGGTCGGCATCGGCCTTTGTCCTGGACGCCTCTGCATCGACCATCTGGCGGTCGGCACGGACAATATCGATTTTCTGAATGCCGACGAATCTCAGCACATGGCGCATGTAGCTTGAGGCGAAGTCGATTTCGGACCCTGCCTGGGTGCCGCCTGAGGCCACGGCGAGGATCGCGCGTTTGTCCGTCAGCAGCCCGACAGGTCCGTCAGGGCTATAGCGGAAGGTCACGCCGGCCCGCGCGATCTGGTCCACCCAGGCCTTGAGCACGGTGGGCACACCGAAGTTGTAGATCGGCACCCCGATGACCAGGATGTCGGCGGCTTTGACTTCGGCGATCAGACTGTCGGACAGGGCAAGTGCGGCGCGCTGGTCGTCCGTCCGATCGGCTTCGGGGGTGAAGTTCGCGCCGATCCAGGCCTCGTCGATGAGCGGCATGTTTTCGGACAGATCGCGTGTGGTCACGCTCACAGGTCCGGCATCGGCAAAGCGGTCGATCACGCGGTCATTCAACGCGCGGCTCACCGATCCGGTCTTGCGGGCGGACGCATCGAGGCGAAGGATTCGGGTCATGGGTCATCTCCTGTGGGGGGCGCGCGCGGCGCGATGTGGGATATCCCGAAACTAGCCTCTGCTCTGGCGAACGAAATATGCGATTTCAAACGGAATGCGTGCATAAACGCACGAAAACACCTAGCGGCAATAGGGTCCGTTGCGGTGTCTTGCCGTATCGAAGTGGAAATGATCGCGATGTGCCCGGTCGGCGCGGGGGCCGAGCACGGTGCCGAACGGACCGCAGGCGGCGCGGTGGGCCTTTTGCAGGATCGGCCCCTGGGTCTTGTCGTTCCAACCAGTCAGCACACTCATCACGGCGCCGTTCTTGAGCGCGATGGCGGAGATGTCGATGGCCTTGCCCTTGCCATGTTCGGAAATCGGTCCGCCAGGGCGATGGTTTCGTGTGCGGCACACATAGTGCGCAGCGACCTTGAGGGATGCGACACCGCCACCGGCGCGGCCCACGGCCGGTTTCAAACCGTTCTGCACCCAGCTTTCCAGGGCCAGCGCGGTCGTGCAGTCCATCGTCGCAGGCCGCGAGAGCGCCACGCCGTCGACGCTGTGCACATGGACGCCACCGGACAGACCGCAGCCGGGCCGTTTCGCCGGGATCGTCGGGGCGGCTTCGCCGCGCACGGTCTTGCTGCCGCAGAGCTGGCCCTTGCGGTCGACCCGATCGGCGCGCGGGGTCACCGGCGCGCGAAAGCCTGCAAAGGCCGCGGCGAACTTGCGGCGCAGATTGCCGGGACGGTCGTCGGGGCGGGGCGACAGCCCAACCGCCCCGGGTTCCTGCGGGGTCCCGCGCTCGCCGGTCTGGCGCTTTTCGGGGAGGGGGGAAGTATCCGGGCCGGCATGGGCGGCTGGAGCGGTTAGAGCCGCGACGAAAGCGAGCGCTGCGACACGGATCATGGCTTTGGCGCGCCCCTTCCGAAATCGGGCGCGTCCGTGTCCTGGCCAGCCTCGATGATGCCGCGCCGGATCGCGCGGGTACGGGTGAAATAATCGAAGAGCGCGTCGCCGTCGCTGGTCCGAATGGCTCGCTGGAGTGCAAAAAGCTCCTCCGTGAAGCGCCCCAGGATCTCGATCGTGGCCTCTTTGTTGTTGAGGAACACGTCGCGCCACATCGTCGGGTCCGACGCGGCGATCCGGGTGAAATCGCGGAAGCCGGCGGCCGAGTATTTAATCACCTCCTGACCGGTCACGCGGCGCAGGTCGTCGGCCACGCCGACCATCGTGTAAGCGATCAGGTGCGGGGCGTGGGAGGTCACGGCCAGGACGAGGTCGTGGCGGTCCACGGACATGTCCTCGACATTGGCGCCCATTCCTTCCCAGAGCGCCCGGAGCCTGGCCAGAGCGTCGGGATCGGTGCTCTCATCGGGCAGCAGGAGCGTGAAACGATTGTCGAAGAGCTCCGCAAAACCAGAGCGTGGGCCGCTATGCTCGGTACCAGCGAGGGGATGGGCCGGGATGAAATGCACATTGTCGGGCAGATGCGGGGCAACGGCCTTGATGACCGCGCGCTTGACCGAGCCCACGTCAGAGATCGTGGCCCCGGGCGCCAGCCGGGGGGCGATCTCTGCGGCGACGGCGCCCATCGCGCCCACCGGAACGCATAGCACCACGAGGTCGGCGCCGTCCACGGCATCGGCGGCGGTGTCGGTGACGCGGTCGCAGAGCCCGATCTCGCGGGCGATGCGGCGTGTGTCCTCGGACCGGGCTGTGCCGACGATTTCGCCGGCCAGATCCGCACGGCGCATCGCGTGGGCCATGGAGCCTGCGATCAGCCCCAGCCCGATCAGCGCGACACGGTCGTAGATCCGGCTCACGCGGCCCGGCCCTTGAAGGCGGCGACCGAGGCTGCGACGCGGCGGCAGGCGGGCTCGTCGCCGACGGTGATGCGCAGGCAGTTGGGCAGCCCGTAGCCGGCCACCTTGCGCACGATCAGCCCGTCGCGCTTGAGATGGGCATCGCAGGCATCGGCCTCTTCGGGGTCGCGGAAGCGGGCGAGGATGAAATTCGTGTGGCTGACATCCGAGGGCACGCCGATGGCGGCCAGTGCTTCGGCCAGCCAGACCCGCAGGCGCGCGTTTTCGGCGAGGCAGTGGTCGGTATAGGCGCGGTCGCGGATAGCGGCTTCGGCCGCGGCCAGCGCGGTGCCCGAGAGGTTGAAGGGACCGCGCAGGCGATTCAGCACATCAATGATCCCGCGCGGGCCGTAGCCCCACCCGATACGCAGGCCGCCCAGCCCGTAGAGCTTGGAGAAGGTGCGCGTCATGACCACGTTCGGCCGGTCGGTGGCGAGGCGCGCACCGCCGTCATAGCCCGGCACGAACTCGGCATAGGCGCCGTCGAGCACCAGGATCGCGCGGTCCGGGATGCCGTCGGCAAGGCGCGCAAGCTCATTGCCGCCGATCATCGTGCCGGTCGGGTTGTTGGGGTTGGCGACGAAGACGAGCCGGGTGCGGGCCGTACAGGCCTCAAGCAGGGCGTCGACATCGGTCACACGCTCTCGCTCCGGTGCTGCCACCGGCGTGGCCCCGGCGCCCAGGGCCGAAATGCGGTACATGGAAAACCCGTGCTCTGAATGGAGCACCTCATCGCCGGGGCCAGCATAGGCCTGGCAGAGCCAGTTGATGACTTCGTCAGACCCTACGCCGCAGATGATCCGGTCGGGGTCGAGCCCGTGGGTCGCGGCGATGGCGGCGCGCAGGGCGCCGTGGTCGGTGGGTGGATAGCGGTGCAGATTGGCGGCGGAGACGCGCACGGCCTCGATCGCGGCGGGCGAGGGGCCGAAAGGGTTTTCGTTGGATGACAGCTTGACGACGTTATCGACGCCGTCGATGGCCGAGGCCCCGCCCTGATAGAGCGCGATATCGAGAATGCCCGGCTGCGGCTGGGGTTGGGTCGTCATGGTTCACTCTTGCGCGATCTGCGCAGTCTTCTAGCTGGGCCCGGAACCGGTGACCAGCGCGGAATCCTACCGGATCCGGGTGTAGTCCGACGTGCCGGCAAGCCCCGCTCGCCGTGCAGCGCGGTGGTCCCAGGGCATCTCGAAGCTCTCTGCCCCCCAGACACCGAGGCCGGCAGCACGGGCCGCGCGTTCCTCGCCGAGATAGGCCGTGGAGTAGCGGCGATAGGCAACGGCATGTCCCGACCGGACCATCAGCGCGCCCAGATCGGTCTCTCCGACCGCGCAGGTTGCAATTGTGCGGCCGTATCGGTCCCGTTCGCTGCCGCGGCAGGTCACGGCCCGGCCGGCAACGGCGTCGGACAGGAAAGCCCGTGCATCGCGGCCGCAGGCCCGGTCGCCGCAGCGCTGGTCCAGTTCCGGCGCGTCGATCCCGCTCAGGCGCACTGACCGGCCATCGAGCGAGAGGGTGTCGCCGTCGATGACGCGGACGGTTCCCGAAACCGGCGTGACGGGATCACAGCCCGCCAGGGCCCAAGTGAGCACCATTCCTATCCAGAAACGCATTGCATCGAACCGCACCCAAAACCCCCTGCGATAGAAAGGGGTTGTGGCGGCGCGGTGCAAGTCATGGTCGATCTCACGGTTAGCGGCGCCGCCAACCGCGCCTTGGGCCGCCGGTAAGAAAAGGCCGCGGCGGGATCCCGTCGCGGCCTCGAAATCGGCAATACACCCTGATCGACAGGGCGCCGTTCACGGCATCAGTTCTGCGCGTAGTATTCGATGACGAGGTTCGGTTCCATTTGCACCGGGTAGGGCACGTCGCCGAGACCCGGTGTACGCACGAAAGTGGCGGTCATCTTGGAATGGTCGGCCTCGATATAGTCCGGCACGTCACGCTCCGCGAGGCTGACCGCTTCGAGCACAATGGCCAGCTGCTTGGACTTGTCGCGCACCTCGATCAGGTCGCCCTCTTTCACACGGTAGGAGGGGATGTTGACGCGCTTGCCGTTCACTTTGACATGGCCGTGGTTCACGAACTGGCGCGCGGCAAAGACCGTGGGTACGAATTTCGCGCGGTAGATCACAGCATCGAGGCGGCGCTCCAACAGGCCAATCAGGTTCTCGCCGGTGTCGCCACGGACACGCTCGGCCTCGGCATAGATGCGGCGGAACTGCTTTTCAGTCAGATCGCCGTAATAGCCCTTGAGCTTCTGCTTGGCGCGGAGCTGCAGGCCGAAGTCGGACATCTTGCCCTTGCGGCGCTGGCCATGCTGGCCGGGGCCGTATTCGCGGCGGTTGACCGGGGATTTCGGACGGCCCCAGATGTTTTCGCCCATCCGGCGGTCGATCTTGTACTTGGCAGACGTGCGTTTGGTCACGGCTGATCTCCTTCGTTTTTGCTCCGCACCGTGATCCGAAAACCGGTTCCCGCTTTCCGGGTCGCAGACGCGCGGAGCGTTCGATCCGTTCGGCGGGGCGGCAGCGGGTGCTGCGGATATGAAGGGCGTTGTCCTTTGCCTCGCCCTTGCGGGGTCGGCCGACAGGCATCCCCTCGCGGGGGCCGCCAACACCAATGAAGCCGCGCATATGGCGAAAGCGTGTCGGGCTGTCAAGCCAACCCTAGCGGAGAACGATGAGAGGCGCGGGCCCCAGCGGCAGCAGCCCGGCCAGCGTCACGTTTCCGTCCGAAAAGACCAGCGGCGCGTCGATCGACTCCGGGTTGCCCGAAAGCCGGGCGACCATGTTCAGCCCGCCTTCGAGGAGCGGCGCGAGATTGGCCGGAATCCAGCCGGCCTGCTGAGCGAGCCCGAGCATCTCGCGCCAGTTCGTGGCCTTCACGGTGATCTCGCCGGTCGGCACGCCGAGGGCGTCGACTTCAAGCTCCCCGGCAAAACGCAGATCGAGCTCCCCCCAGGTGCCTTGGGCCAGATCCAGGTCGATATGGGTGACCTGGGGGCGGGCGACCTCGATCGCGCGCCGGTCCCACGGCGCGGTGAAGCGCACCGTCGCGGTGACGGCCAACGTTTCGGCCACGTCGCCCACCAGATCCGATTGCGTGGCCATCCGCCGAACCCGTTCGGGCAGCGTCAGATTGCGGGCGGCGAAATAGACGTCGTAGCTGTTGACCGCCGCGGGGGTGGCGCGCAGCGACAGCTGACCGGTTTCCAGCGCGCCGGTCCAGTCGGCGGACGAGACCAGCGAGAGTGCGGCCATCTCGACCGTCGTCTCCGACAACGCCAGCGCCGGGCCAGGCACGAATTCGATCGAGCCGCGGAAGACGTCGCTGGTCACCTCGATGTTCTGGTTGGGGGTCGAGACGCGTTGCGCGTCAGGCCAGACGGCGATCACATGGTGCGGTCTGTAGCTGAGCTGCAGAATCTGGAAGAACGGCGTGGTCCAGGCGACGCCGGTCTCGGGATCGGCCAGTTCCAGCTCGGTGATCGTCGTGTCGAAGCGGTTGGGGTACCCGGCGGTGTCGAGGGAGGCATATTCGGCGATCCAGCCCTCCTCCGCACGCTGGTCGAGCCAGGCTGACAGGCCGCGCTCCACCGTCTGGGCGCCCAAAAACCAGTAGCCTGACCAGGCGAGGGCTGACACGAGGATCACAGCGAGCAGGATTCGCATGGGCGGGCCTTTCGGTTCCGGGCGCGCTGGTGTTTACAAGGCCTTGTAACAAAGGACCAGTCGGGCAGGCATGACAGATCAGGACGGCGACGTGGCGCTGTGGGTCTTCGGGTACGGATCGCTGATGTGGCATCCGGGGTTCACGCCTGTGGACCGGCAGCTGGCTACGCTGACCGGCTGGCACCGCTCGTTCTGCATGTGGTCGATTCACCATCGCGGGACCGAAGAGGATCCCGGCCTTGTGCTGGCGCTGGATGCCCAGCCCGGCGCACGCTGTGCCGGTGTGGCGTTCGGGATCGGCCAAGAGGGCGCGGACGAGACGCTGGCGGTGCTGCGGGAGCGGGAGCTGATCTCTTCGGCCTATCTGGAGCGGCGGGTAACCCTGTCCTTGCGCGACGGGCGCGAGGTCGAGGCGCTGACCTACGTCGTTGATCCGACCCATGTGCAGTATTGCGGGGGGCTGCCGCTGGAACGTCAGGCCGAGGTGATCGCGCAGGCCGTGGGCGGGCGGGGGCCCAATGACGCCTATCTCTACAACACAGTGGAGCATTTACACGAACTGGCGCTGCCCGACCCCGATCTGGACTGGCTGGCCGACCGGGTGCGCCGCATCAAATCAGACGAGGCCGCCCCATGAGAGCGCCCGAACGCACCCTGACGCCCCGCTTTACCCGGCCGACCCGGCAGATCGTGACGATGCTGCTGGTGGTCGCGGCTTTCGTCGCCGGCGCCTATGTCGCCTATCCGCGGGTTGCGCCGGTCTTTTTGGCCAACCCTTGGCTGAACGGGGTCATCGGGACGGTCTTCGTCGTCGGTGTGCTGGCGTGCTTCTGGCAGGTGCTGCAGCTTTTTTCCTCGGTCGGTTGGATCGAGAGCTTCGTGCGCCACCGCGACAAGACCGAGATGGGGGACGCCCCACGGCTGCTGGCACCGCTGGCAGCGCTGCTGGGCTCGCGCGGGGCGACGGCGCAGATCGGGGCCTCCTCGGCGCGCTCGATCCTCGATTCGGTCGCCACCCGCATCGACGAGGCGCGCGACATCACGCGCTACATCGTCAATCTGCTGATCTTTCTGGGGCTTCTGGGCACCTTCTACGGGCTGGCCACGACCGTGCCGGCGGTGGTCGACACGATCCGGTCGCTGGCGCCCCAGGATGGCGAGGAGAGCACCGCCGTCTTCGCCCGGCTGATCGGCGGTTTGGAACGCCAGCTTGGCGGGATGGGCACGGCCTTTGCCTCATCGCTGCTGGGGCTGGCTGGGTCGCTGGTGGTGGGTCTCCTGGAGCTGCTGGCCGGGCACGGTCAGAACCGCTTCTACCGAGAGCTTGAGGAATGGCTATCGACCTTTACCCGGCTCGGGTTTGCCGGGCCGGACGGGGAGGGCGACGCAAGCCCCGAGCAGGCCATTCTGGGCGCTCTTCTGGAGGCGATGGACGGTCAGACCGCGTCGATGCAGGCGGTGATCGAACGGTCCGACGAGACACGCGACAAGCTCGACGCGCGGCTGGGAGAGATCGCGGCTTCGGTCGCGGGGCTGGGCGCGCGGCTTGAGGCCGGGGATGCGACCGCAGCCGCCCTGGCGCGGATCGCGGAAGGCCAGGAGCAGCTGATCGTGGCGCTCGCCCAGCGCGAGGAAACCGCCGGAGAGGATGCCGAGACCAAGATGCGTCTGCGGAGCATCGATGTGCAGATGCTGAGGATCCTCGAAGAACTCAGTGCCGGACGTCAGGAAACGCTGGGCGAGTTGCGCCACGATTTGAAGCGGCTGACCGATGTGATCGAACGCGCCACCGGCGACGGTGGTGGTGGCGGCGGAGGCTGAGCCCATGGCCCTGGCGCGGCGCAGCGGGCAGCGGTTTCAGGCCTCCATATGGCCCGGTTTCGTCGATGCGATGACCGCGCTGCTTCTGGTGCTGATTTTCGTCCTGACGATCTTCATGGTGGTTCAGTCGATCCAGTCCGAAGAGATCCTTGGCCAGGAGACGGAACTCGACCGGCTGACCGCGCGGGTGATCGAGTTGGGCCGCGCACTCGGGGTCGAACAACAGCGCGCCGAGGGGCTGGAGGACCAGGTCGCAGGGCTTGAGGGCGATCTGGAAGACGCGCAATCCGATGCTGCCCTTCAGGAAACCCTGATGGCGTCGCTCGCCGCGCGGGCGCAGCGCCAGGCCGAAGAGTTGGGCGATCTGCAGACCCAGGTCATCACGCTTCTGGCCGACCGGGACGCCGCATTGGGCATAATCGACGAGTTGGAGGGCGACCTTCAGGCGTCCGAGAGCGCGCGCGTTGAGGCGATGGACGAGGCGGCCGCGCTCGATCTGGCGCTGGCCCAGGCGCGCGACGAGATCGATGCCGGTACTGAAGCGGCCCGTCTCGATGCCGCCCGGCGCGAGGCGCTGGAGGCGATGATCGCGGATCTTGAGGCGCAGCAGGCCGAGATTGCCGCCGAGAGCGAAGCCGAGGCGGCGGCGCAGGCTGAGGCGCTGTCGGATGCCGAAGCCGCGCGTCTGGCCGAGGCCGCCGCCGCGGAGGCGCTGCGCGAACGGCTCGCCAACGCGGATGCGGAACTGACCAGCATGTCGCTCGCACTCGAGGCACAGAGGCAGGAGGCCGAGGACACCCTGACGCTTCTGGCTGCCGCGGAACTGGCCCGCGAGCGCGCCCAGGCGGCCCGGGCCGAAGCGGAGGCTGCGCGGGAGGAGGCTCTGGCCGCCCTGACCGAGGCAGAGGCCGCCCGGGCCTTGTCCGCCGGGACCGCCGAGGATGCGGATGCCGCGCGCGCTGCGGCCGAAGCGGCCTTCGCCGAAGCCGAGGCGCGCCGTGCGGAGGCGGAGGCGCGTCGCGCCGCCGCTGAAGCCGAAGCGGATGCGGCGCTGAGCGAGGCGGAGCGGCGCGAGGCGCTGCTTGCCGCCGCCGACCGGACAATTGCCGAGGCCGAACAGGCCAGCGCCGATGCGGCCCGGGATATGGCACTGCTGAATCAGCAAGTCGCCGATCTGCGCGCCCAGCTGGGCAATCTGCAGGGTCTGCTCGATGCCGCGGAGGCGCGCGACAGCGAAGCGCAGGTCCAGATCGAGTCCCTGGGCACGCGCCTCAATGCGGCCCTGGCCCAGGCTGCGAGCGAGCAGCGTCGCCGCGCAGATCTCGAGGAAGCCGAACGTATCCGGCTTCAGGAGGAGGCGGAGCGCCTGGCCCGGGAAGCCCAGCGTCTCGAGAACTACCGGTCTGACTTTTTCGGGCGCCTGCGCGAGGTGCTGGGCGATCTGGAGGGCGTGCAGATCGTCGGCGACCGGTTCGTGTTTTCCTCCGAAGTGCTTTTCGAGAGCGGTTCGGCGCAACTGTCCTTCGAAGGCGCGACCGAGATCGCAAAGGTCGGCGCGGTCCTGCGCGAGGTGTCGGAGGATCTGCCTTCGGAATTGAACTGGATCATCCGCGTCGACGGGCATACCGACGATGTGCCGGTCAGCGGCGGCGGGCGCTTTCGGGACAATTGGGAGCTGAGCCAGGGCCGTGCGCTGTCCGTGGTGCAGTTCCTCATCGACGCGTACGGGTTTCCGCCCGACCGTCTGGCGGCAACGGGATTCGCGGAGTTCCAGCCGGTCGACGCCGCAGACACGCCCGAGGCACGGGCGCGCAACCGCCGGATCGAGATCAAGCTGACCGAACGGTGAGCCGCCGCGCGCTGGCCGGGGCGCGCGAATTGCCCCTTGCAGCGGGCGCGGCGCTTGTGTCTGGTCCGCACACCGCTTGCAGGACATTCAGACATGGTCAGCCCTTCGGACAACGCCCGGATTCTCACCCCGCCTAAGGAGGCGGACCGCAGCTTCACCGATGCCGATGCCGCGGTTGCGGAGCTCGGGACCCGCTATGACACGGCGACGGGGTTTCTGCGCGAAGCCTTTGAGCGTGTGCTGGCGGCCCCGCAGGAGGCGCTGCGGCACCGGGCGTTCTATCCGAAGCTTCACCTGTCGGTGGACACCCATGCCACGATCGACAGCCGGCTGAGCTTTGGTCACGCACCGGGGCCGGGAGAGTACTCCGCGACCATCACGCGGCCTGATCTGTTCGCCAACTATCTGCGGCAGCAGATCGATCTGGTGCAGCGGAACCATGACGTGCCCGTGACCGTCGGCTGGTCGGACACGCCGATGCCGCTGCATTTTGCCCTTGCCGGGCGCCCGGTGCCTCACGAGGGCGCGCTGTCCTTTCCCCTGCGCGACTATTTCGACGTGCCGGACCTGACGACGACCAACGACGACATCGTCAACGGCGTGGCCCCGGCCCTGCCGGACGGGACCATGCCGCTTGCGCCCTTTACCGCCCCTCGGGTGGACTATTCGCTCGCGCGGCTGGCGCATTACACGGCGACCGACGCCAGGCATTTCCAGAACCATATCCTCTTCACCAACTATCAGTTCTATGTCGAGGAGTTCGAAGCCTACGCGCGCCGGATGCTCGCGGACCCCTCGCAGGGCTATACTGCGCTGGTGGGGCCGGGTGACGCCGAGATCACGGGTCCCGAGGACGAACTGTTGCATCCTGCCAAGATGCCCCAGATGCCGACCTATCATCTCAAGCGCGCGGGCGAGGCCGGGATCAGCCTCGTCAATATCGGGGTGGGCCCGTCCAACGCCAAGACGGCGACCGACCATATTGCCGTGCTGCGGCCCCATGCCTGGCTGATGGTCGGGCACTGTGCGGGGCTACGCAACACCCAGCGGCTGGGGGACTATGTGCTGGCCCACGCCTATCTGCGCGAGGATCACGTGCTGGACGACGACCTGCCGGTCTGGGTGCCGATCCCGCCGCTCGCTGAGATCCAGATTGCCCTGCAGCAGGCGGTTGAGGAGATCAGCAGCATCGACGGGTTCGAGCTTAAGCGGATCATGCGCACCGGAACCGTGGCCTCGGTCGACAACCGCAACTGGGAGCTCCGCGACAATTCCGGGCCCGTTCAACGCCTGTCGCAGTCTCGCGCCGTGGCGCTGGATATGGAGAGCGCAACAATCGCCGCGAACGGGTTCCGGTTCCGGGTGCCTTACGGCACGCTTCTGTGCGTGTCCGACAAGCCGCTCCATGGCGAATTGAAACTGCCGGGGATGGCCTCGGACTTCTACCGGACCCAGGTTGCACGCCATCTCGAGATCGGGATCCGCGCGATGGAGCTGATCCGCGAAATGCCCCTCGAGCGCATCCACAGCCGGAAATTGCGCAGTTTTGAAGAGACAGCCTTCCTCTGAGGCCGATTTTTTACGAAAAAACGCGCTTGAGCCCTTAAAAACAAGGCTCCAGCCGTTGTGCCGGGGATTCGATTGCCGTTAAGTGGCCAAACCAACCAAAAACACAGGCACAAACGGAGGCAAATGTGACCAAACCGATGACAAAGACCCAGCTCGTAGCAGCATTGGCTGAGGAAATGGGTACAGACAAGAAAGCCGCGGGCGCCGCTCTGGACGCGATTGCGGGTGTGATCAGCAAAGAAGTCAGCGGTGGCGGTGCAGTAACGATCCCGGGTATCGGCAAGTTCTATTGCCGGGAGCGGCCCGAGCGCATGGTCCGCAATCCCCAGACCGGCGAGCAGATCAAGAAAGACGCCGACAAGGTCGTGAAGGTGACCATCGCCAAGCCGCTCAAGGACAGCGTTAACGTCTGACATCCCGTAAATCGGGACTGGTACGAAGGGTCGCGATGCGCGGCCCTTTTTCGTGGGAGTGGGCCATGGACTGGCGCGCCATCGGAATGGGGCTGGCCTTTGCCGTCATGTGGTCGTCGGCATTTTCGTCGGCGCGGATCATCGTGGCCGACGCGCCGCCGCTGTCGGCGCTGGCGCTGCGCTTTGCCCTGTCGGGGCTGATCGCCGTGGGGTTGGGCCTGCTCTATGGGCAGAGCTGGCGGCTGTCGGCCCGGCAATGGCGGTCCGTGGCGATCTTCGGGATATGCCAGAACGCGCTCTATCTGGGCCTCTTCTTCGTCGCCATGCAGAGCGTGGAGGCGTCGCTGGCGGCGATCATCGCCTCGACCATGCCGCTGATCGCAGCCGGACTCGGCTGGGCGCTCTTCGGGGCGCGCATACGACTGCTGGGCTGGGCTGGGCTGGCCGCCGGACTCCTCGGCGTCTGCGTGATCCTGGGCGCGCGGATCACGGGCGGCGCCGATCCGCTGGGGCTCGTCTATTGCGGGATCGGCGTGGCGGCGCTGGCGGTGGCCACGCTGACGGTGCGCAGCACCGGGTCGGGCGGCAACCTCTTGATGGTCGTGGGGCTGCAGATGCTGGTCGGTGGCGCCGCGCTGCTGCCTGTCGTGCTCTTGACCGAGGACCATCACGTCGCGCTCTCGGTACCGCTGGTACTGGCCTTCAGCTACACGATCCTTGTGCCGGGGCTCGCGGCGACGGTGGTGTGGTTCGCGCTGGTCAACCGCATCGGGGCCGTGCGCGCAGCGACCTTTCACTTTCTCAACCCGGTCTTCGGTGTGCTCATCGCGGCATTGTTGCTGGGGGAACGGGTCACGCTGCTCGACCTGCTCGGCGTTGCGATCGTGACGGGCGGGATCCTGATGGTGCAACTCTCGCGTGCGGGCGAGGGCACCAGCTGACGCGCATGTGAGTCCCGGCGAGCCGAACGTCATGTGACATTCCGCAACGGCAATGCCACGTGATGGCCATGGAATACATCTTTGCATATGCCGCCGGTCTGCTGACCCTGATCAACCCCTGCGTGTTGCCCGTTCTGCCCATTGTGCTGGCCAGTTCGCTGCAGGCTGACAAGCTCGGACCCGTGGCGCTGGCCGCGGGCATGGGAATCTCCTTTGTGGCCCTGGGTGTCGGCGTGGCCGCGGCGGGGCATCTGGTCGGGCTTTCGCCCGAAACCGTGGCGCAGGCCGGTGCGGTCGTTATGATCGGCTTTGGTCTGGTGCTGCTGGTGCCGCGTTTTTCCGCTGGTTTTGCCGCCGTGACGGCCGGGGCGGCTGGCGCCGCGGACACCCGCATGGACAGTCTCGACCATACCAGCCTCAAGGGCCAGTTTCTTGGCGGTCTACTGCTCGGCGCGGTCTGGAGCCCCTGTGTCGGCCCGACGCTGGGCGGGGCCATCGCGCTGGCCAGCCAGGGCGAGAGCCTGTTCAAGGCCGGGTCGATCATGGCGGTTTTTGCGCTCGGAGTGGCGACGCTGATCCTCGCGATCGGCTACGGTGCACGGGCGGCCCTGATGCGCAACCAGGCGTTGATGCACCGGATCGCCACGGCGTCGCGGCCCATTCTCGGTGTGGTCTTCGTCGCAGTCGGCTTCGCCATTCTCTTTGGTCTGCACTACCGGCTCGAAGCCTGGGCGCTCGATGTGATGCCGGTGTGGCTGCAGGACCTGTCCGTTTCCCTCTGATCCAGCAATAGGAGCTGTCCCATGGATCGTCGCCATTTTCTCACCGCCGCCACGGCCGTCGCCGCTGTCGCGGCCCTGCCGGCCCGTGCCGGGTCCGGCGCGCTGGCCTACCAACCTGGTCTGGTGACGGAACGGCTGGCCGCGGGGGACACGGTGTTTCTCGATTTCAAGGCCAGCTGGTGCACCACCTGTCGTGCCCAGGGGCGGCAAATCGAGGCGCTTAAGGCCGAGAACCCGGCCTATGTCGAACGCATCACCTTTATCGATGTGGACTGGGACGAATGGAAAGGTTCGGACATCGTTGCTCGCCTGAACGTGCCGCGCCGTTCGACCCTGATCGTACTCCGCGGAGATCAGGAGCTTGGCCGGGTGGTGGCGAACCCGCGGCGCGAAGATATCAAGGCGCTGATGGATCTGGGGCTGACCACCTCCTGATGAGGCGTGCGGCCCGGCAGGTGTGACGGGCCTTAGCCGATCCGTCCGCGCGGACCGTGGCCGACCTGCCCGCGATGGAGCAGATAGTGGTCGAGCAGCACGCAGGCCATCATCGCCTCGCCCACCGGCACGGCGCGGATCCCGACGCAGGGGTCGTGCCGTCCCTTGGTGACGATCTCGGTCTCCTCGCCGGATTTCGTGATGGTCTTGCGCGGTGTCAGGATCGAGGAGGTCGGCTTGACCGCGAAGCGCACGACGACCTCCTGGCCGGTGGAAATGCCGCCCAGAATCCCGCCGGCATGGTTGGAGCTGTAGAGGGGCCCGTCGGGACCCATCGTGATTTCATCGGCATTGGCGCTCCCGGTAAGGGCGGCCGCGGCCATGCCATCTCCGATCTCCACACCCTTGACGGCATTGATGCTCATCATCGCGGCGGCCAGATCGGTGTCCAGCTTGCCATAGACCGGTGCGCCGAGCCCAGGGGGGATGCCCTTGGCGAGGACCTCGATCACTGCGCCGACGCTGTCGCCCGACTTGCGCAGCCCGTCGAGATAGCCGGCCCAGTCCTCGGCCGCCTTCGCGTCGGGAACCCAGAAGGGATTTTGGCCGATCTCTGCGTCATCCCAGCGGGCGCGGTCGATGGCATGGGGGCCCATCTGCACCATGCACCCGGTGATCGCGACGTCCGGCAGCAGTTCTGCGAGCGCCGCGCGCGCCACCCCGCCCGCGGCCACTCGCGCGGCGGTTTCGCGGGCCGAGGATCGTCCGCCGCCCCGATAGTCGCGGATGCCGTATTTCTGCCAGTAGGTGATGTCGGCATGGCCGGGGCGGAATTTCTCGGCGATGTCGCCATAATCCTTGCTGCGCTGATCCATGTTGCGGATCATCAGCTGGATCGGCGTTCCGGTGCTCAGACCCTCAAAGACGCCTGACAGAATCTCGACCGCATCGGGTTCCCGCCTCTGGGTGGTGTATTTGCTTTGCCCGGGCTTGCGGCGGTCGAGCCAGTGCTGAATCGCGTCAGCCGTGACCGGCACTCCCGGCGGGCAGCCGTCCACTGTCGCCCCGAGCGCGGGCCCGTGGCTTTCGCCCCAGGTGGTGACGCGGAAGAGATGGCCGAAGCTGTTGAGCGACATGGGACGGACCTCGCAGTGACCGGGTGGGTCTACTTGGGGCGCAGTCCGGTCTCAAGAGCTATCCCCAAGCCGCCCCGGTGACAAATGGCGTACGGCGACATAGATGAGGCGGACGCTGCTCACACAAGGAACGGACCGATCTCCATGCCGATGCCCTGGACCTACCGGCATGCCTCCAAGGAGTTTTCGGCTTTTCTCGACGATGTCCGTGCGCGGATGGGGTTGGCATCCGACAACATGGTCTACACGGCGGTCGATGGCGTGTTCCAGGTCTTTCGCCGCCGCCTGACCGCGGAGCAGGGGCTGGCCTTCGCGAGCGTCCTGCCATCGGTGTTGCGGGCGATGTTCGTCAAGGACTGGACTCCGGCGGAGTATCCGACTCCGTTTGCGGACCGCCGGACACTGACCCGTGAGGTCCAGGCGGTGCGCCCGCACCATAACCTGACCCCGAAGAGTGCGATCACGGATACCGCCTGGGCGGTGCGCCGCTGCGTCGATCAGCGCGCCCTCGACCGTGTGCTGGCGCGGCTGCCAGAGGGCGCCGCGGACTACTGGCAAGTGGAGGTCGGGGACCCGGCGGAGTTGGACCAACGGATCGTGTGATTCTGCCGGGGTCCAGACCCATCAGATCCAAACGAAAAACGGCGCGCCCGAGGCACGCCGTTTTCCTTTTGTCGTTGCGCTGGAGCCTATTCCGCGGGGGTCTTCACGCCGCGCGCGGCGGCTTCTTTGGCCTCGCGCTTCACCGGCGCCCAGATTCGCTTGTTGGTCAGATACAGCAGAACCGACAGGACCGTGAGGAAGATCACCGCAGTCAGTCCGGCCTGTTTGCGCGCCATCATCTTGGGTTCGGCGGCCCACATCAGGAAGGCTGCGACGTCTTCCGACTGCTGTTCGATGGTGGCCGGTGTGCCGTCGGCATACTCCACATCGTCGCCCCAGAGCGGAGGACCCATGGCCAGGTAGCCGCCATAGGCATCGTTGCCATAGAGCACGGCACCGGCTTCCTCGCGTTCGCTGCCGGTGTAGCCGGTCAGCAGCGAGGCGATGTATTCCGGCCCGCCGATACCGTTGAAGAGCTGACTGATCCCGGTGCCGTAGGGCCCGTGAAAGCCCGCCCGCGCCTTGGCCATAAGGGTCAGGTCGGGGGCGTTTTCCACGCCGCTCTCGGCAAAGTAGTCGGTGGGAACGGCGGGTCGCCAGTCATCGATTTCGGGATCGAACACTTCGAATTGGGCCGCATAGGCGCGCACCTGATCCTCCGGCAGGTGCGGTCCGCCCTCATAGCCCAGAGCGCGGTAGGGCAGAAACTTCAGCCCGTGGCAGGCCGAACAAACCTCGGTATAGACCTGTAGGCCGCGCTGGAGCTGGTTCTGGTCGTAGGTCCCGAACGGCCCCTCGAACGAGAAGTTGAAATCCTCGACATGGCCGCCACCGCCGGCTGCGAGGGCAGAGCTTGCCGAAAAGGCAAGCACGATTGCGGCGCGTTTGAGCGTCGTGATCATCACGCGTCCTTTCTTCACTCAGCCGGTGTGGCCACGGTGCCGCCCGAAGCGGTATCCTTGGCCTTGCCGTAATGTTCGATGAAATCCTGCTCGATCGTTTCGACCTGGGGCAGCGGTTTCTCGATCACGCCCAGAAGCGGCAGGATGACCAGGAAGTACGCGAACCAGTAGGTCGACGCTGCGAGCGCGATGTAGGGATAGATCCCTTCGGCCGGCATCGCACCCACCCACATCAGGATCATGAAGTCGACGCAGAGCAGCCAGAACCAAATCTTGAACATCGGGCGGTAGCGCCCGGAGCGGACCGACGAGGTGTCGAGCCAGGGCGCCAGCGCCATCACGACGATCGCACCGAACATCGCCAGCACGCCGAAGAACTTGGCGTCGATGATGCCGAAGCTCAGCCAGTGCACGAGCTGTACGAGCCAGACCTCGGTGTCGAATGCACGCAGGATCGCGTAGAAGGGCAGGAAGTACCATTCGGGCACGATGTGCGCCGGCGTCACCAGCGGGTTGGCTTCGATATAGTTGTCCGGGTGGCCGAGATAGTTCGGCATGAAGCCCACGATGGCAAAGAAGACCAGCAGGATCACGGCCAGCGCGAAGAGGTCCTTGATCACGAAATAGGGCCAGAAGGGCAGGGTGTCTTTCTCGGCGTCGGCCTTCGAAGTGCGGCGCACCTCGACCCCGGTGGGGTTGTTGTTGCCCGTGGTGTGGAAGGCCCAGATATGCACCGCCACCAGTGCTGCGATGACAAAGGGCAGCAGGTAATGCAGAGAGAAGAAGCGTGTCAGCGTGGCATTGTCCACCGCCGGTCCGCCAAGCAGCCACGTCTGCAGCGAGTCCCCAATGAACGGAATGGCACCGAACAGACCCGTGATCACCGTTGCGCCCCAGAAGGACATCTGGCCCCAGGGCAGCACGTAGCCCATAAAGGCCGTCGCCATCATCAACAGGTAGATCAGCATGCCGATGATCCAGGTGATCTCGCGCGGCTCTTTGTAGGAGCCATAGAAGAGACCCCGGAAGATGTGCAGATAGACCGCCACGAAGAAGAGCGAGGCGCCATTCTGGTGCAGATAGCGCAGCATATGCCCGCCATTCACGTCGCGCATGATGTGCTCGACACTGGCGAAGGCAAGGGCCGTATCAGGCGTGTAGTGCATCACCAGAACGATGCCGGTGACGATCTGAAGCACCAGGCAGAAGGTCAGCACAATGCCCCAGATCCACATCCAGTTCAAATTCTTGGGCGTGGGGATCATGATCGTGTCGTACATGAGCCCGACGATCGGAAGGCGAGAGTGAAGCCACTTCTCGGCGCCGGTCTTGGGCTCGTAGTGATCGTGAGGAATTCCAGACATGTCTCCTCTCTCCCTTACCCGAGCTTTATTGTTTGTTCGTCGGTGAACTCCGCGATCGGAATCGGCAGGTTCTCAGGGGCAGGGCCCCTGCGGATGCGGCCCGATGTGTCATAGTGCGACCCGTGACAGGGGCAGAACCAGCCGCCGAAATCGCCTGCGCCGTCGCCGATCGGAACGCACCCCAGATGGGTGCAGACACCGATCATCACGAGCCATTCGCCATCTTCGCTCAGCGTGCGGTTTTCGTCGGCAGCATCGAGCCCGGGCTTGTTGGCATTACGGTCATTATTGTCGATCAGGCTCGACAGGTCTACGTCCTGGGCTGCGGTGATCTCTTCTTCGGTGCGGCGGCGGATAAATACCGGTTTTCCAAGCCATTTCACGGTGAGTTGCGTTCCGGTCTCAACGCCGGAGACATCCACGCGGATCGAGGACAGCGCCTGTACATCGGCGCTCGGGTTCATTTGATTCACAAGCGGCCAGATGGCCGCGCCGGCTACGACCGTGCCCGCGCCCGCAGTGGCGTAATATAGGAAATCCCGTCGGGTCCCTTCTTGGTGGTCTGCATCGGACACAAGAACTCTCCATTGCTTTGCTAGCAGCAGCTGACGAATTAGGCACTTCGCAAGGGTCGCCTAAACGCATTGGGGTGTAACTAGGGTTGCACAGCGAGGGCGTCCAGAAATCAATGGATCAAGGGAGAGGCGAAACGACGCACACGGGTCCGACGACTTGCAGCGCGCGGGGTCAGACCCAACATGATGCCGCGGTGCCGCACTGAGCCGTTTGTGAGGTCTGGTCCGGTGGACGGGGTTTAGGAATTACGTTACCAGTTTCGCGCAGTGTCGAGTGCAGCGCCCGAACTTTCGTCTGCAATGCCCGCACACCCATTTTTCTGGAGTTGAGATACCCCATGACCCGACTGCTGATCACCCTGTGCGCCCTGGTCCTTGCAACGGCCCTTCCGCGGGCGGCATCGGCCGACGAGTTCGAGGTCAGCTTTTACACAGGCTGGCAAACTGCACCGCACAGCAACGTTTCCGGGTTCGACCCCGGTGGCGCAGGTGTCTTTGACTTTACCGCAGCCTGGGAGGGTCGCTCTTTCGAAGCGCCGCCCTATTGGGGGGCTCGTGGTATCTGGTGGCGCAACAGCGGAGTTTACGGACTCGCCCTCGATTTCGTGCACAACAAGGTCTACGCAAGTGATCAGGACCTTCGTGAACAAGGTTTCGAGAGCCTGGAACTCACCGACGGTCTGAACATCCTCACAGTCAACCTGATGCGCCGGTTCCCGAGCGAGGAGCGGCGTTGGACACCCTATGTTGGTGCGGGCCTCGGCGTGTCCGTACCGCACGTCGATGTGGAGTCCGCCGGCGGAAGAACGTTCGGCTTTCAGTTCACCGGCCCGGCCGTGGCCTGGGTTGCGGGTGTGAGCTACCCGTTCGCCGAACGCTGGTCCGTGTATGGTGAGTACAAGGGCACCTACTCGCAGAACAGCGCCGATCTGGACAATGGCGGGTCGCTCGATACCAACATCGTTACCAACGCGCTCAATGTCGGCGTAAGCTTCAACTTCTGAGCGGCGACTGACCGGACGGACGGTCGCTAACAAGGCTGAAGAGTGCGGCGTAGGGCTCAGGCGTCGGCTGGTGGGGCCGTGGCGACGAAGGACGGGCGCGCCTTGATCTCTTCGTACCATGCCGCAAGCGCCGGTGCCCCGGTGCGCCATCCACGAGCATCAAGGCGCAGGTCGAGATAGCCGAGCGCAGAACCCACCGCGATATGGCCGATGCCGAAGCGCCCGGCCAGATGTCCCATCCATCGGGTCTCAATCATCGCGACAGTGCGGTCGATCTTTGCCCAAAGCCCGTCGACAATCGCCTCAATGCGCATCTCCTCGGGGCGCAGCCGCGTTTCATAGGTCATCTGCAGCGCCGCATCGAGGATCCCTTCTGCGAGAGCTTCGAGCGTGAGCACCGACCACAGCGTCTCGCCTTCGGGATAGAGCCGCGCATTGGCGCGCGCGTCGAGATAGCGGCAGATTACCCGGCTGTCGATGATCGCGGGGCCGTCGGAGCGTTCGAGCACCGGGACCTTGCCCAGCGGGTTTTGCGAAAGCGGCATGCGCGCGCTGTCCAGCGGTGTGCCCGTCGTGGTCTTTATCATGATGTCGTCCAGTTGATCGGTTTCGTACAGGACGATCATGACCTTGCGCACATAGGGCGAGGTCGGTCCGTAGTAGAGCGTCAGGTTCGTCATGCCGCGGCCTCCGTGCGGTACTTGGCGTGGAGCGCATCCACGTCACTGCCCTGAATGCTCAGGGTCTGGATGCTGCCGACGGGCGCATCGCCATCGAGATGCACCGGCGTGAACTGTTCGGTCCGGCCAATGCGCGCGGTTTCCATCAGAACCCGGTGCGTCCGCCCGCGCTGTGCCGCCAGGTGGAGTGCCACGCAAGCGCCGCCGGCCGCGCGCAGCCGCGCCGCCCGTGCGCGGATCGTGCTACCGGCCACCTGGGGCATGCGCGCCGCCGGGGTGCCAGCGCGCGGCGAGTAGGGAAAGACATGGAGCCAGGTCAGCCCGCACTCTTCCACCAACGCCAGCGACGCCTCGAACATGGCCTCGGTTTCGGTCGGAAAGCCGGCGATGATGTCCGCACCGAAAACGATGTCGGGGCGCAGCGTCCGCGCGTCAGCACAAAAGCGGATTGCGTCGTCGCGCAGGTGCCGCCGTTTCATCCGCTTCAGGATCATATCGTCGCCAGCCTGCAGGCTCAGATGCAGATGAGGCATCAGCCGCCGCTCAGTGGCGAGCGCCTCCATCAGCGCGGGATCGGCCTCAATCGAGTCGATGGATGAGATTCGTAGCCGTGGCAGATCCGGTACCAGCTTCAGGATCCGCCGCACCAGATCGCCCAGCCTAGGCCTGCCGGGCAGATCGGACCCCCAGCTCGTCAGATCAACACCGGTCAGAACGACTTCATTATAGCCGCGGTCGACGAGGCGTGCGATCTGCTCGACCACGACGCCTGCGGGAACGGAGCGCGAATTGCCCCGACCATAGGGAATGATGCAGAAGGTGCAGCGGTGGTCGCAGCCATTCTGAACCTGTACATAGGCCCGCGCCCGCATGCCGAACCCGTCGATCAGATGCCCGGCCGTGGCCCGAACCGACATGATGTCGTCGACCTGCACGCGCTCGGTCTCGCCGATCAAGTCCGGGGCGGCGAGCGCCTCCCAAGTCTCCGCACGCATCTTTTCGGCATTGCCGATGACGCGGGCCACCTCCGGCATTGCCGCGAAAGCCTGCGGATCGGTCTGCGCCGCGCAGCCTGTGACGATGACTTCGGATTCAGGGTTTGCGCGTTTGAGCTTGCGGATCTCCTGCTTGCCTTTGCGCACCGCCTCGGCCGTTACCGCGCAGGTATTGACCACGATCGCGTCACGCAGCCCCGCTGTCTCGGCCAGCTCCGTCATCGCCGCAGTCTCGTAGGCGTTCAGACGGCATCCGAAGGTCGTGAAGCGGGGCGGTGCGCTCACGACGCCGCTCCTAGTATTGCCGGGTCGAGCCAGCCGGAAAACACGCGCGCGACCGGCCCTGTCATCCAGACACCGTCCTCGCGCGGGTCGATATCCAGCGCGCCGCCGTCGAGATGAATGCGCACGGGGCCCGAAACGATCCCCCGTGCCTGCGCAGCCACAGCCGCGGCACATGCACCCGAGCCGCAGGCGAGCGTTACGCCAACGCCGCGCTCCCAGACCCGCAAGCGCAGGCTGCCATCGGGCCGGAGCGAGACGAACTCCACATTCGTGCGTTCGGGAAAGAGCGGATCGGTTTCGATCACGGGGCCGCGCTCCGCGGGGTCGACGCAATCAGCGTCGGGTACAAAAAAGACGCAGTGCGGATTGCCCATGCCGACCGCGAACGGGGCGCCTTCGAGAGGCAGCGCGGACGGATCGGTCTCCGGAGCCAGCGGGATCTCCACCGCTTGCATTTGTGGCAGGCCCATGTTCACCGATACACGACCGTCGGCACAGCGCTCGGCGGCGAGCACTCCACGCGACGTACGGATCGCGAGCCTGTCCCGGGCGCTCTCGGCCATAATCAGGTCCGCAACGCATCTTGTCGCGTTGCCGCACGCGCCCGCTCGGGTACCGTCAGTATTCCAGAAATCGAGCTGGATGTCCGCGTCCGCGCCGTTTCCATCACGGATCTCGGCGAGCTGATCAAACCCCACGCCGAAATGCCGGTCGCCGACCCGCTGCGCCAGCGCAGGCGTCGTAACCGCCGCGCCGCCCCGGCTGTCCAGGACGACGAAATCATTGCCGAGCCCGTGCATTTTCAGGAAGGGCAGGCCCTTGGGAGGAGACGTTGCGAACATGGCGCGCATGTAACCGCCCATTGCCACGAAATCCAGCCCAGAGAGGTTTTTCCCCTGCGGTGCCCTTGACCAAGCAGAGTGCTGTTTGTAAGGCAGCCCGCGTGCGTGGGCCGTTAGCTCAGTTGGTAGAGCAACTGACTTTTAATCAGTGGGTCGCAGGTTCGAATCCTGCACGGCTCACCACTGAAATCAGATACTTAGCTGGTTTCTGGGATACAAATTAGCGGGTTTGTGTCCCGGGTGTGGCCTCAATAGCGTCATTTGGTGCACTGGATGTTCTCGCAATATATTCGCCGCCATGTGATGCTTGGGCTCGGTCGCGCCATCGCTTCACAGTAGCTCTCAGATCCGACGCAAGGCTCTGGTGCTGGCTTGGCAGCCAGCAGGGCAGCACCACCGAGGATAGCGACGGCGGCCAGAGCTACGATGATCGCACGGTTCATCATTCGCGCTCCAGCATGGTCTGTCGTGCCTCTGCCGTGACGTCAGTGAACTCTTTAATTGCGTTCATCATGACAACGTTAAGGCTGCCGGAATAATTGGCTGATGCTTGAGGGCTTTGGAATGGCGTTATGAGGCCCATGTAGCCCAGCCGATTTACCCCAACGGTTTTGGCCTCTATGATGATCCCTCCGTAAAATAACCCGTAGTCGTCACGAGCACCCACCGCACGGATATCAACCACGATCACTGCATCCTCTGTCATCTCAAAGCCGGCCAAACAAAGATGTCCAGTGGTACAGCTTTCGGCATCTGCGGCATTGGTTCACCAGCCGCCGGTTGTGCCGTCTGTGACTTCAACCTGCACCGGATGGTCTGGGAAGTCGGATGATAGAAATTCGAGATGAAAAGCAGACGCACCACTGGCGAGAGTAGCCACCAGCGCGCCGTTGGAGAGTGCAAAGTGCTTCATTAACAATATCCTAGTAATGGCGGAGCGTGTGAGGCCGTAGTCTCAAACTTCTTGTTTCGACCTCTGCTGTAACGCAGTCAGTCGCGTCCATGGCCGCTAGCTAAAATACGCGCTGCCACGTCCACGCCATTCGTATCAATGCACAGACCCACAGGACGGTCGCAAGTCTGTTCTCCCGTCCAAAAACAAGTTAGCGCTTCGGATGCTGGCCGGGTTTGCCGCTGACCATGGCGAGGAAAAAACTGACACGAATGAGGCTATGTCCGCCATTGGTCCGAGGACAATGCCGAATGCCACCGACCTCAAGAACCACCGCACCGCGTCCAGTCCGGGCGTGAAAAAAGGGGGATGAGCATGTCGCGCCATTGGTCTGAGCGACATTGGCGAATGACGTCTTATCGGGTGTATTAAGGGTGGGCTGAACACGAAACTGCACGCCATCCGCGGCAGATGAGCCATGGTGCGCCATTGGTTCGAGCACAATGGCGAGTGGCGGCCGTTGGACTTGTTTGTCACTGCCGGGCAGGTCAGTGACTACACCGGTGCGCGGGCTTTTCTGGGCAGCCTGCCAACTTTGGACCGGCCACTCGTAGAGGTGCCATTGGAGCGCCATTGCTCCGAGCGACAATGGCGACGGCTATGCCGCAGATTGGTTCCGGGAAGCGTTGAAATACAAAGGCATACGGGCCTGCATCCCGGGCAGGAAGCAGCGTAGGACAACCGTCCGCTACGACAAGCGCCGTAACCGGATTGAGATCATGTTCGGCAGGCTCAAGGATTGGCGTAGGGTCGCAACGCGATACCACTGATGCCCGAAGGTTCTCCTGTCACCCATCGCTCTCACAGCTTTCGTCATCTATTGGCTATGAGCTCCGAGCTTAGCAACCACCCACTAAATTTCGTTTTCTTGACCAGCTTAACAAATGGCAGGTTTTGAGTGTGGCATCTCTCATCTGATACAAAGGCTCAGTTTCCGATAGCCTGAAGATGCGTGAAAAAAGCACGTGAAGACGCACTTAGGCACATCGTTCGCGGTTCGGCAATTTCGCGCTCAGCGACTTTGCGATCAGCAATTTTATGCCTGTGAACCAGATGGTTAGCGATTTCTCGCGGATGACCCTACGGCAATCAAAGCGTGTTTTGACCATTCTTTCCTGACGCGGTGCTTTCTGCCCGGGACCGTTTTGTGCGGGACCGAATGGCCGAGCCATGAGCACAGACGAAATGAGGAATTGGATGTCTAAAGGAAACTATAACGCACTTCGCGATGCGCTCCGCGCGTTCGAATCCGGCTGGGACCGAGAGCGTTATGAAGAGGGTATCATTCAGGATTGGCAGCTTGACCAATGGGCCGGCGGGCCGGTCGGGGACTTCTTTCCCGGCGCCAGCAGCTGGGGCGATCTCAGCGACAGCGAATGGGACGCGATGTCCTACCGCTCGACCAACTGGCTGGGCTTTGTGGGCTACCAGTTCGGCGAGGCACTTCTCATCGATCTCGGCTACTACGACGATGATTTCTACTATCTCGGCGGCGACACCATCAATCGCTGGGACGGCACTTGGACCGGCAAGAACGGCGTCAATTCGCTTGAAGACTTCATGACCAAGGAGAAGCAGGAGATCGCCATCCAGGAGGCTTTCGGCTTCAATCTGCAGATCATCGAAACCCAGCTCGGCTATCAGGGGCTGAGCCTGGACGACTTCATTGGCGAGACCTTCACCTACACGGACGTTGATGGCAGCACCGTCTCGGTGGAGCTGTCGATCACCGGGATCATGGCCGCTGCCCACCTGCGCGGCGCCTATGGCACAGCGACCCTGCTGCTGGGCGGCGGCGCGTCGACGGACGAGAACGGCACCTCGATCCTGCGCTATATTGAGGAGTATGGCGGCTACGATGCGCCCACGGTCGATGAGGCGATCGCCTTTTACGAGGATCGCAAGACCGGCGATGAAGGTCTCGGTATCCCCGGCGGGGATACCGGAGGCGGCACCAGTGGAACCCCGGACGCAGGCGGCGGCGCGCCGCAAGACGATCCGGGCACCGGCACCGCCGACGCAACCAAGGCCACCGCGGATGTGGTCATCACATGGAGTTGGGGGACCGACGCGGTTATTTCTGATTTCGATCCGGCGACGGATACGATCTTCGTCGATTGGATCGGAGCGGACTTCCTCGACGTGACCGAAACCGCGGCGGGCGTGGTCTTTGCGCTGCCCTCCAACAACCAGAGCACCACCCTGTCCGGCGTGACACTCGCTGATCTGTCGGCGGCCAATTTCACCATCCAGGACACGACCGCCGCTGCAGAGATCCTCGCGCTGGTCGGCGGCGCGCCCGCGGATACCGGCGATGATCCTTCTGACGGGACAGGTGACGGGGGCATGACCGGTGGTGGTGGCGGCGGTGACGGCAGCGGCGACCATGGCGGTGATCATGGAAGCGGCCATGGCTCCGGTCACACGCACCAGCATGTGACGATCGACCTCGCGACGCCCGGGCAGATCATCGACGGGTTCCTGCCGGGCATGGGCGACATGATCGAGATTGGTGCCGATGTCATGGCCGAAGACTTCGTGATCTTCGAAGAGAGCGGCGATGCGCTCGGCCAAACCGTGCGGATCGTGATCACGGATGGGAGCGTCACGAAGCAGATCGTGTTCACGGGCTTTGGCCTTGCCGATCTGACGCTTGCCAACATCACCTCCCCCAATCAGGGGGTGCAGAATGAGATCGCCGCGGCGCTCGGCGCGGTGATCGTCACGCCGGGCGAGGGCGAAGGCTACACGCTGAGCTATGACAGCGACGGCTCGAACCCGCCGGCCACAAGCGGAGCGACCGATGCCGGCGGGATCAGGTACATCGCTGACAGTAATGCCGATGACATCACAGGCTTTGACCCGGCCAGGGATGCGCTCGATTTCGGCGGCACGTCGGTGCACGGCATGATCGTGACCAAGTCCGAAGCCGGTGAGATCGTCATCGACAGCCCCTGGTCGGATGCGGCGCAGATCGTTCAGGGCGTGAGCTATCAGGACGTGTCCATCGGGAATTTCGGGACCGTCGGCAACGAGCATTTCCGTCAGGACATGGGTGCCGTGGTGTCCTGGGAGCAAGGGATCGGGCCTCGGGACACTGACACAGTCTATATCCGAAGCCACGAGTACGGGCAGCACGAGGTCATTGACGGGTTCGATCCGACTTCGATGAAGATCAGCTTTCTCTTTTTCGGCACGCGCGAGCGGCTGACGGTCGAGGACAGCGCAGAAGGGCTCGTCATCGCGTCGCTGCCCACCGGGCAGAGCTTTACCTTCACCGGGGTCACTAAAGCGGAGCTGGTCCCGGGGCTGGTAGAGTTCCATTTCGACCAGGTGATGGAGGACAATCTCGAGACGCCTTTCGGCTTTGACCAGAACGATGTGACCCTTGTCAACCGGACCATGCTGCTGACGCCTGCGGCGCCGGCAGGGGCAACGACGGATGGGTTCCAGACCCGGACCGGAGACATGACCGGCAGCATCTACGAGGGCGGTGACAGCGACGGCGGCAACCAAAGCGGCGGTTCGGACGGCGGCCAGACCGGTGGCGGATCCGGCAGCATACCGGGCGGCGGCGATGTCGTGGCCTTCGTCGATGGTGCGGGGGACAATTATACCATCAGTTGGAGCTACGGCAGCACCACGACCATCACGGGCTTCAACCCCGCCGAGGATACATTCGATTTCGGGACCCTCGCTGAGGGCCAGCTTGGCGTCAGCGAAGAGCAAGGCGACCTGGTGTTCGAGGTTCTGGGCAATGGCGGAGACTTCGTCGTCATCGAAGGCGTGCAGGCGGAGGATCTTTCCGCGGCCAACCTGACGGCCCCGGACTGGAACCCTATTCTGGATCCCGGCAGCACGCTTGTCGCGGCGCTGACCGATCTCGGCTACGAGATGGCGTAAGACGTGGCACCGGACCAAGCTGCGCACCGTCCGCTCTCGGCTTGGTTCGACGCGCGCCACGCAATCACAGGTGGATGCGCGACACAGCGTTAAGAGGTGCTCGAGGTGGTGGAAGTTCGATCGGACTCCATAGTCCAGAATGGCCCCAACCGCGTGTCTCGGCCTGTCATCCGTTGGGTTGCATGTTTCCGGTACACCCGCATTCTGCAAATGGGTCGCATGCGCAATGCACTGTTTTGTATGAGTTTCTAATGGAGTTGTGCAGAACGGTTGGACTTTGCGGACGGTGCGGGCTTCACGTTTCAATGATCTGTTTTTTGGCGCGCATTTGGCACATCCTGTCGCACCTCGGCGGTGTTCCGGATGTGCCTCGGCGGGATGCCGGATATAGGTTTCGCCATCGCGCGGTTGCGCACAGGACCTGTACAGCAATGCGCGAGGCCCCAAGTGACACAGATTTGCGCAACAAGTGAAAATCTGGTCGCCGCGCGCGCCCTGAACCTCGATGTCATCTGCCGCTCAGAGACCGTCCAAAGACGTAGGAATGAAATTTTTGTGACAGATTTCACACTTGCGTTGCCGCCATCACTTATCCACCTGAAGCTGTAAGGACGCCCTGGTTGGGGCTCCATTTTATTCAGTATTAACATAACTTTACGCTACGGCAATAGGAGTAAGTTCGTTATGAGTAACCTGCGTAATTCAGCCTCGTCGCTGTTCGTACCCCTTGAATCATACCTGACACCTGATGGTGATCTGGCCCTGGACGCGGTTCAGGCAGACCAGCCCTCGGGGCCCGTCAAGACCCGGCTTTCCGAGCATCCCTTTCGGAAGGGCAACGCCCTGACCGAGGTCGGGTCGGACGACGCCGAAGCCTATGGCATGGACGAGACCTCTGCGGGGGACGCAGCCGGCGGTGTGACGCCCGAACAGCTGGGACTGTTCGGGCGCACGGCGAACAGCTTTCGCACCATGACGGACGGCGGGATCGCACCCGTCATGATCCCGCCTGAGGACGCAGCTCCCAACACGATCCTCACCGATGAGCCCGAGACCCCGGACGGGGCAGGACACGGTACAGAACTCTTCAGGGACAAGGTCTATCAAGGCCAAGGATTCTACGCGGATGCCAGGGCCTATTCCAGGGGCACATACGAGATGTCCGAGGACGAGATCCACTTCCAGGTCTCACCCATCGAGCGGGACTCCGGTAAGTATCATCGAGAGTTTTACACCAAGGTCGTCGGCAACGACCAAGACAATGTCATCGAAGGCTTCGGCACCCTCACCTGGAACGGTATGGGCGACAAGGCGGTCTACACGCATAATGACATTCTGCTGGGGGGCGGCGGCAACGACATCCTCTATGGCTATGCCGGCGATGACTGGCTGGAGGGCGGGACCGGCAATGATGTCCTCTATGGCGACACGGGCAAAGACACGCTGCTGGGCGGCGAGGGCGATGACGAGCTCCATGGCGGCTGGGGCGATGACCTGCTCTATGGCGGCCAGGGCAATGACGTCCTGCGGGGCGGGTTGGGTATCGACAAGCTCTATGGCGGAGAGGGCGATGACTGGCTCTACTCCGGCAATGTCACCGACGCGAACGGCCATAATGAGCTGACCGGCGGGTCTGGAAGCGATGTCTTCGTCATCGGCGACAACAACACGCCCCCGCCGCAGGGCAACGACAACAATGGCTGGGACGCGTTCATGTCCGATCAGGTGTGGAACCTGGCCAACGCGATGGGGTCCTTCGTTCCCGGGCCCGGCAAAGGCCTGACCAAGCTCTTCTTCGGCATGGCAAAGAGCCTGTCGGAAATGGGGGGCGACGAGGCCGGGGAGTTCAAGCAACAGAACAACGCCATCAAGGTGATGGATTTCAATCCGGTGGAAGACACCATCGTCATCCCGCTCTCCGACACCAACATCGATCACATCACCACCCAGTATCAGGGCCTGAACTCGGCCGAGGCCTTCCGGATCTACGACGAATCCTCGGGCACGCCGCGCAATATCGCGATCATCTACTGGGACGACCTGCGGGAGTTCTTTCCCCCGTCGCTCGACTGGAACAACCCGGTCATTCGCGAGGCCTTTGCCCGTCAGATCCTCAACGAGGCGCTCTACATGAACAAGGATGGCGTCAGAAAAGGGTCGGGCGAGAGATTTGAGAATGACGGCAGCCTCGACGATCTGGGCACCGACAACTTCCTCGTGCTCGGCAACTATGGCGGTATCGAGAAATACGGGCTCGCCACGGCCGACTACATGTTCGGGACCAACAGCAACGACATTCTCGGCGGCTACCGGCCGGGCACCCAGGACGGGATCGAAAGCAAGGCCGGCGATGACACCATCTATGGCTTCGGCGGCGATGACCTGATCTTTGCCGGCAGCGGCTTCAACCACATCTATGGTGGCGACGGGTCGGACACCATCGCGTACTACGATGCCAGCGCGGGCGTCAAAGTCGACATGAACAAGAAGGACGGCCGCGACTATTTCGAGGTGAACGGGGTCGAGTATGACGGCAAGACCGACGAGCGGTGGCGCGACTATGTCTATGAGGTCGAGAATGTCATCGGCAGCAATTACGACGACATCCTGATCGGCGACGGACAGGACAACATCCTGAACGGCGGCGCCGGCAATGACGAGCTTCGCGGCGGCGGCGGCAACGACACCATCGTCAGCGGCAGCGGCGACGACGTCATGTATGGCGGCGCGGGCGCGGATACCTTTCGTATCGACGGTGGCCAAAACACGATCGAAGACTGGCAGGCCCATGACGACGGCATCATCATCGATGGCAATGTGTATGATCTGGCAGGAAACTCGCAGGTCGGCTTCGACTATTCCGACCCAACCCAGGTGCGGATCTACAATCTGCTCACAGGCGAGACGATCGTCGATGTGAAGACGGACGGGCAACCGTTCGACGAAAGCAAAGTAACTATTGATTGGGGTCTTGGGCATCTTGACCGGATCAAGGACGCGGCTGGAGGCACCCCCACGTACTATAGCCACGGCAACCATCATGGAACCGACGGATCTGACTGGATGGTCACAGGCTACGGTTCCATAGATCTGAATGGCGGCGGTGGCGACGACTACATGGTGATCGACTCACAACCGCACCTTTACAAGAAGCTGATGGGAGGTGATGGCGATGACATCCTCGTTGAAAATGTCATTGGATTCCACCAGATGGTCGGCGATGTGGGCGATGACATGCTCGTCGTGAACTCCCGCCAGGCGAACATCCATACGAAGTCAGACCTCGCAATGCACGGCGGCGCGGGAGCAGACACGTTCGTCTTCCTGAACACCGGTTCACTTAACACGGCAATTCACGATTTCAGCGCGGAAGAAGGCGACAGGATCCTGATCGACCTTGGGGTGTTCAGCGCCTCGAGCCTGGACAACGTGGATATCGCCGAAGTCACGGATGGGGGCTACACATACTATCGCATGGACATCTTCAGAGACGACGGGTGGTTCTACAGCTATGACATTCACTCGTCGAGCTCGATCGAGGAGATCGAAGCCTCCATCGACATTTGGTCTCAGGAAATGGCCAACGCCTACCAGTTCTAGTCGTTGACTGAGGTGACCGGTTCTGGTGCCGATATGTCAAAAAGGGGGCGCCTTGAGGCGCCCCCGCCAAAACGTGGGATGTCACTCAGGTCCTTGAAAGGTAGGCGCCGCAAACCGGTCAGGAGACGTCGTGCGCGAGTCAGGTTCGACTAAGTGCGCCTTAGACCAGGCCCCTGAAAGTGGTCGGCCCTATGGACACGTGTTCCCCGCAATTGCTGCTCTACTTGGCAGCCAGGAAACTGGTAACACGCCAGGAGCCTCAGCCTGCTTCGCTTGCGATCTCCAGTTCCTGAATGAGGACCGCCCATTGCGCGCCATGCATGTCCCGATCAAGCCGGGAGCCCTGGATCGTCGGGCGCGGCATTGAGAACTTGAGGACATTCAGGTCCGCCACTTCAAAACGTTTTACATCTTCGAGGCTGACACCCAGAGCTTGCGCGACGACCGTATTCGGCAGGTTCTGCACGACATGATCGTAGCGTTCAGCCGAGCCGCAAAAGATGTCGATCGTAAGCCAAAAGGGACCTGCATTCTTCGAGCGAATTTTCTCAGTGACTTCCGAAAGTGCAGCCATTTCAGATGCTCCGACGATCCAGCCGGAACGCGTCCATGGGATCGTCCAGCTCCAAAACATGGTACAGGCAAAACTCATAAAGCGGCCCGCGAATTGACTCGGCCGGAGAGAAAGGAAACGCAAAGCTCGGCATCGCTTCGTTCTCGATGAGCGAATGATGCAAAAGGTAGGGATTCAGTATCTTTGCAATCTCCTTCACCAGCGCCTCCGTCGGCGCGATCGAGATCACCATCACGCCGATCTCGTGAGCATGACTGACATGCGTCTCCAATGGCCCCAACACGGCGTCGATCCCAATCAGGCGAAACTCGATGTCGAAAGCGCCAGGGAGCAAGGACAGTTTTCTTGAAACCTCGTCGATGCAAAGGGCTTTGATACTGTCGGCCCAAGCGCGCGCCTGCCGGACATAGCGAGGATCGCGCAGCTGCACCATGCTGACCGCCTGATAACCGGCCAAGCGTGCGCCTTCGAGCTTCACCGTATAGGGGCCGGGTTTCCACTCCGACCCCTCGACACGGACAGTCCGCTCGTCGACTTGATGGTAGGTCGACCCTCTCACATCAAGGTTGCCGCCCGGCTCATGAAGGACAAACGGGTCAGCGTTTTCATAGAGCATGTGGGCCGACACGCTGAAGGTGGTCGCGCGTGCGTTCTTTGAAAGGGGCGCAATGGTGAACCCGCTTCTGTCGAAGTCGATCTGAATGACGCCCGAGGCCGGATTGCTCGTGGCGATCGCACCGCATTCGCCCACTTTCGCTCCATGCCAAACGGCACCAGGATGATCCCCGCGCAAAAGGGGTAGCGCCCCGATGTTAGCGGTATCCGTCGTCCTTCCCGAAATGATGATGTCTGCGCCCGTTTGGATGCCCGCCTGGATTTGCTCTGCACCAGCGAGTGCAACAATGTTTGAGCAGTCCTGGATGATTTGCGTGTCAATCTCTGGCGCGCCGGGCAGGGGGTGAACCCTTCCCTCGTTCAGGGCCTGCGCGATTTTTTCGTTCGACTGTCCAGAATAGATCAGCGCGACCTCAAGCGAGAGACCTTCTTCCTTGGCGATCTCTTGGGTTATGTCGAACATCCAGTCGACCGAGGCGTCGCTTCCGCAGGTGCCTGCGGTCCCCACGACAAGGGGAACACCGGCCTGTTCGCGCGCCATCACGAGCGTGCGCCATTCATCCTTGATCGAGGAGCGCGAGTATTTTGAGACGCCCGCGCCGAGATACGCGGGGCCGCTATCGGTGGAGCCGCCGTCTATCGCTATGATGTCCGGACTATTCGCGATCCCTTCCATCAAGGCGTCGCGGTCAAAGGTCAGACCAAGCGCTCCTGACGGTATAAGAACTCTCGTCATCTCTCTCCCCCAAAGAAGTGCCGCGCTCTGGTGCTCTGGATTGTCTGAATGCGTGCTCGGAACACTCTGTGGCCTTACTCGGCCTTCACTGTGCTGAGGGCTTTGCGGATATCGTCCTGCAAATTCTCCGCGCGCAGGATCAGCATGTCCAGTTGTTGAACGGTTTCGCGGGCTCCAACTTCGCCATACCAGAAGAAATGGTTACCTGGCACGCGCGCATTGAGCGCGCCGGAGGTGGCATAGTTCATCCGGTCCATGAGCTGCTGCCAAGCGGCCGGATCTATGTCCTCGGACTTGGACAGAACCGGAAGAACGAGGTTCCGATAAAGATGCTGGACCTGATAGAGACCCCAGTTGCCGCGGTCTGTGAGGGCGTGGTCATTGTCGAGCACCTTGGTCCCGGAAATGGTCACCGCAAACGGGAAATCGGTCATCTTCAAAGCGCCCGTGTCGGCCAAAGACCATTCAAGGTCCTCGACAAACTCACCGTTTTCGTAGCGAGAGGCGATCATGATCGCGTTCAGAGCAACGGGAATGTCGCCCAGAACATCTGCTTCGAAGCTGGACCACGGCATGATCTCGTGGCCGTTCAACTGGTCCTGCGCGTCGACATATTTCTTGAAAAGGTCGTAAAACTGCGGCGCGGCGGACAATCCGTTCTCAGCCTTGGAGATTGCGCCTGGAGCCGCCAAGAGGAGGGGGATGGGTGGTGTCGAGGCAATTGAGACATAGAGGCTCATGCGGAGCCCAATCGCCTGTGATGCCTCATAGACCGACTGCGCGATCTGGCCGCCCGCGCTCCAGCCCAGTACGATCACGTCACCGGAGAGACCGTGCTGATCCACATAATGCTTGGCCACGGCCGCCACCTGGTTGCCCCAGTCCCTGATCGAGAAAGCCGGATAGGCCTTCGAGTAGACCTCGTTGCCGGTCGGATAGGACGCCCCGAGGAAGGAATAGCCCGCTTCGGCGAGCCAATGCGCGAGAAAGTCCCGTTCGTTCCCGCCCGGATAACCATAGGCGACACGGGCCAGATGAAATCCGCCTGGCACAAAGATGACCAGCGGCTTACCGGGCTCTCCCGCCTTGAAATAGTTCAAGGTCTCAGTTCCGTTGGTCAGGAGCATTTCCTCACCCGGAAAAAGCTCTGGCTGTTCGGAAGGTTTTTCGACTGCCCAAGGTTCGCTGGCCTGTGCTGCGACAAGCCAGGCCGAAATCAGAAATCCGCCAATCAATCCGGCAATAGCTCTCACCACAGCCTCCCAAGCATTTTTTCCTCACGGGACCAACGAGATACTACTCTCAAACACTGGCCCCGCGGCGAAAAAAATGGACGTTATGGCAACAATCTGCGCATTCGCCTGATCGCGCAGTTTCTTTGATTGTCTGGCAGGTTTGCGCGTCGTCTGACTTCGCAGCCGCAGCCGCAGCCGCAGCCGCAGCCGCAGCCGCAGCCGCAGCCGCAGCCGCAGCCGCAGGCAACAGGCTCAAGGACGGGCTGTGCCGCGCCGTCGCATTCGCCCGGGTCGTCATTGGCATCCGGCCTGGGCGCTACAACGAGATCCGCCCGCATCAGGCCCTCAGTTTGCGCCCTCCGGTGCCAGAGACCGTTTCGAGAGAGCCCGAAAATGCGGCCGAACCGCAGGAGGACTGACAACAGAGATGCTCTCGGCGCCGCCATAGCCGAGCCGAGTTTGGCTGACTGCGGCGATAACGGGTTTTTCACACTGCTGGCCGGGTTGGTCCGTTCACGGTGCTGTCACAAACGCGTGCGTGATGTCATCTTTAACTGTCGACTTCGAAGCAAGTTGCCCTAGCGTCCGCGCACTTCAGGACGCTTCATGCCCGCAGGATAAACTCCATGCATCTCTCAATCAGCGGCTGGCGGGTCGATTTCGGCGCCCGGACCGCGCAAAAGAACGGTTCCGTCCAGCAGCTTTCGCCACGTGCGATACGGTTGCTGGATGCCCTGGTCGCCGCAGACGGCGCAACTCTGTCAAGGTCTGAGTTGCTGGACCGCGTCTGGCCCGATGTGACCGTCAGCGATGAAAGCCTGACCCAAGTCGTATCGGAGCTGCGCCGGAAACTTGCGGATCGCTCCCTGATCGAGACCGTGTCTCGGGGCGGCTATCGTCTCATGGCGCCTGTTCTTCGTGAAATCACGAGTATTGCGCCGACGTCGCCGGCCCGGACGATGCGGGAGATAAACCTCGCGGCCCATGCGCTCTGTCTGGAGGCGCGCACAGAACTGGTGCGTTGCGGCGCAGGGTCGATCGAGCGGGCCGAGGAACTGACCGCGGAAGCTGTCGATCTTTCGCCGGAGTGTCCTTCAGTGCGGTCGGACCGGGCCATCGCGCTGGTGCGCAGCCACATGTACTGGTCGGAAGGCTACGACCTGCTCAGCCGTGCCCTAGCGGAAGCCGAGACGGCCGTCGCGCTTGATGCGAGCTGTGCGCGGGCTCATTCCGCGCTCGGATACGCTTTGGGAGCGTTCGGTCACTGGCGCGCGGCCGAGGCGGCGCATGGCAGGGCGCTGGCGACGGATCCGCGCGATCCCTGCTGCTATCACCACGCTGCGTGGATGATGATGTCGCGCCGAAACTACCGCGCCGCGGTGGCCTTTTTCGAGCAGGCCGGTGATCTCGATCCGCAGAACATCAAGGCCTATTTGCAGGCGGCCTGTCTGTGTTCCGCCTACGATCCGATGCGGTCCCGGCGCAACGCCGAACGCGCTCTGATACGCGCCAGAACACGGCTGTCGGTCGATCCAAACGATCCGCGTGCGCTCACGGCTTCGGGTGTGCTGATGGCCCTGATGGGCGAGCCTGCGGCCGCCTATGCCACGATGAGGGACATCGACGTCACCAACAGCGCGCAGGCGATCTACCACGCGTCGGCCTTTGCCATGATCGGCGAATTGGATCGTGCTCTTTTGTGTTTCGAGCAGCTTTTCGACCATGGCTGGCGCGATGTGCATTGGCTGGACGCCGACCCGGCCTTTGCGAACATCGCCGAAGATCGCCGGTTCCGGCGGATGCGGCGCGGTCTCGCGGTCGCCTAGCAACGATCCCCGGTCTTCGTCTCGGGACTGGCTGGGTTTCAGGACTCTTTCAGAACTCCTTCAGGATCGGCAGGCCGTGCCTTGCTAGGTCGTTTGCATCGGCCGCGCCGCTTTGCGCGCGCCATGTTCGAGACCAGCAGCAACAGGATGTCCCATGCCTCTTTCGATCAACAGCATTGCACCGGATTTCACCGGACAGAGCACCCAAGGCCCGATCCGGTTTCATGAATGGATCGGCGATGCCTGGTGCGTTCTCTTTTCGCACCCGAAGGATTTCACCCCGATCTGCACGACCGAGCTGGGCGTCGTCGCCCGCATGAAGCCCGAGTTCGACCGCCGCGGTGTCAAGCTCATCGGCCTGTCGATCGATCCGGTCGCGGATCATGCCAGTTGGGCCGCGGATATTGAAATCGCGTCCGGCATGGCGCCGAACTATCCGCTGATCGGCGACACCGATCTGAGCATTGCCAAGCTCTACGGCATGCTGCCGACAGATGCCGGTGACCGCGCCGAAGGCCGGACCGCCGCCGACAATGCCACGGCGCGCACGCTGTTCGTGATCGGCCCCGACAAGCGGATCAAACTGACGATTTCCTACCCGATGACCACCGGGCGCGACTTCAACGAGGTGCTGCGCGTCATCGACAGCCTGCAGCTGACCGCGCGCCACCAACTGGCCACCCCGGCAAACTGGCAGCAGGGCGAGGATCTGGTGATCGTGCCCTCGGTCTCCGACGACGAAGCCCGGAAACGCTATCCCGAGGGCTGGAAATCTCCGCTGCCCTATCTGCGGCTGGTCAGCCAGCGGTCGGCCTAGCTTGCTTGCATGAGGAGGAAACAATTATGAAACATGGTCTTACACGTCGCGAGTTTGGTCTTATGTCCCTGGCGATGTCAGCTGCTGTGCCGGGTCTGTCCCTTGCAGAAAGCCTAGGCTCTGCAGGCTACACGTACCCGCATCTTTTGGTCGAACCCGGCGAACTGATCGGTGCGGTCTCGCCGGTTGAAACGCTGCGACCGATCCTGGACAGTGAAGGCATCGTTCTGGTCGATGTGCGCCCGCGCGAAGCGTTCGACGCCGGCCATATTCGCGGTGCGCGGCATCTCGATCCCAATGCCGTCGTTGCGGAGCATAGCCCCGTCGGCGGGTCGTTGCGATCGACCCCGGAGATCGAAGCGCTTCTAAGCGACCTCGGCGTCGCCACCGACCGCCGGATCATCTTCTATGACGACCGTGGCGGGTTCCATGCGGCCCGGATGTTCTGGCTGCTGGAGTATCTTGGACACCAGAATGTGGCGCTTCTGAATGGTGGCTTTACCGCGTGGCAGGCTGCCAACGGGCCTATCACTCAGATGAGCGAAGGTCATGACAGTGCCACCTTCCAGGCAGCGCCCAGTCCGCGCCGATTCGCCACCGCGGATTTCGTTCTGGATCGTCGCGCGGATCCTGCCCATGTCCTGATCGATGTCCGGCCGACGGGAATTTTTGAGAAGGGTCACATCCCCTGGGCGGTCAGTATCCCCTGGGCGCAGAACCTGGACGGTGACAAGCGCTTTCTGCCTGCCGACGATCTGCGCGCGCATTTTGAAGAACAGGGTGTGACCCCGGACCGGAGTGTGACGATGCATTGCGAAAACGGTCTGGCCTCGGCGCACAGCTATGTCGCGCTGCGTCTTCTGGGCTATCCGCGGGTGCGGGTCTATCATCGCTCCTGGGCGGAATGGGGCAGCGATCCGTCCCTGCCCAAGGCGGTCTCGTAAAGACGGGCGGCGCGTCCCGGCAGCCGGGTGCGTCGTCGCCGGTGGGCGGTCGGCGATCCCTTGGGTCGGTGGCCGGTCGCCGGGCGCACGGTTGGGACGCGTCTGGCGGCGGCAGGGCGGGACAGTGCCGGCGGTCAACTGCGCCGGTTGCTGCCCGGTTTGTCCCACATCTCGGTGCGGATGAGTTTGGGAAAGCGCATCGGCTTCGGCTGCTGGCGCGCGTCGGGTTTGGAGGGCGGGGCGCCGCCCATCCCGGCATGGGCACGGTCGAACGCGGCGCGAGCCCTGTCGGCATCGGGGCCTGCGTTTGGTGCCTGACTCTCGTGATGCACGGGCGTGCCGAAGCCCCACTCGGGGGTCAGTTGCGGGCGCAGGAGTGCCACGGGATGGCGCCGCAGAGTCAGCCGCATCGCCACATAGTCCTCCACCACCTCCTCGCCTTCTGACATGGGCGGCAGCGCGGGCAGGGGCTCGGACGGTCCTTCGCCCTCCAGGTCGCCGGCAAAAAGCGGCATCGGGGCGTCAGGCGCGACGGCCCGGGCCTCCCAGAGCGCTTCGCGGCGGCTCAGCCCGAGACTTGCGAAAGCGTCGGCCTCGGCCAGTGTGGTGAGCGGGCCCGGGCCCAGCCCCGCCCGCCGCCAGAGATCGGCCACGGCGCGATAGCCGTTGCCGCGGGCACCGACGAGCCAGCCGGCATCTTCTTCGCGCATCGCCTTGATCTGGCGAAAGCCCAGACGCAGGGCGAGCCCGCCACGCCCGTCGGGTTCCATGACATTGTCCCAGTAGCTCGAATTGACGCAGACCGGGCGCACTTCGACCCCATGTTCGCGCGCGTCGCGGACGATCTGCGCGGGCGCATAGAAGCCCATGGGCTGGGAGTTCAGCAGCGCGCAGGCGAAGATCCCGGGATGGTGGCATTTCAGCCAGGCCGAGGCATAGACCAGGAGCGCAAAGCTCGCGGCGTGGCTTTCGGGAAAGCCGTAACTGCCGAATCCTTCGATCTGGGAAAAGCAGCGTTCGGCAAAATCCTCTTCATAGCCGTTTTTTGCCATGCCGCGCAGAAAGCGGGTGCGGAAATCACTGACATTGCCGTGTTTCTTGAAGGTTGCGAGCGAACGTCGGAGCCGGTCGGCCTCTGACGGATCAAAGCCCGCACCGACGATGGCGATCTGCATCGCCTGTTCCTGAAAGAGCGGCACGCCAAGGGTCTTGCGCAGCACTGCGCCGAGCGCGTCGGAGGGAAAGGACACCTTCTCCTCGCCATTGCGGCGGCGCAGATAGGGGTGGACCATGTCGCCCTGGATCGGGCCTGGGCGGACGATGGCGACCTCGATCACCAGATCGTAGAAGCAGCGCGGTTTCATCCGGGGCAGAAAGTTCATCTGCGCCCGGCTTTCGACCTGAAAGACCCCAATCGCGTCCGCGCGGCAGAGCATGTCGTAGACGCGGGGGTCCTCGGGCGGGAGCGTCGAGAGCCGGTGGCGGATCTGGTGGTGGTGGTCGATCAGGTCGAAGGCCTTGCGGATGCAGCTCAGCATGCCGAGGGCCAGCACGTCGATCTTGAGGATGCCGAGCGCGTCGATATCGTCCTTGTCCCAGCAGATGACGGTGCGGTCCTCCATGGTGGCGTTCTCGACGGGGACCAGTTCGTCGAGCCGGCCTTCGGTGATCACGAAACCGCCGACATGCTGGCTGAGATGACGGGGAAAGCCCTGGATTTCCCGGACGAGCGCGAGGGTCTGTTGCAGCCGTCGGTCGGCGGGGTCGAGGCCGATCTCGCGCAGGCGCTGATCCTCCAGCCCCTCGGCGGAGAAAAACCCCCAGAGCTGGGAGGAGAGCGCGCTGATCGTATCCTCGGTCAGGCCCATGGCGCGGCCGACCTCGCGCAGCGCCCGCTTGCCGCGATAGTGGATCACGGTCGCGGTCAGGCCGGCGCGCTCGCGGCCATAGCGTTCGTAGATATGCTGGATGACCTCTTCGCGGCGCTCATGTTCGAAATCGACGTCGATATCGGGGGGCTCGTCGCGGGCCTCGGACACGAAACGCTCGAACACCATGGTGCCGATCTCGGGAGAGACCGAGGTGATGCCGAGGCAGAAACAGACCACCGAGTTGGCGGCGGAGCCCCGGCCCTGGCAGAGGATGTCGCGGGAGCGGGCGAAGGCCACGATATCGTGGACGGTGAGGAAATAGGGCGCGTAGTTCAGCTTGCCGATGAGCGCGAGCTCATGGTCGAGAAGCTGGCGCACGCGTTCCGGCGCGCCGCCGGGATAGCGCCAGGCGAGCCCCTCATGGGCAAGCCGGGTCAGGCGTTCGGGGGCGGTTTCGCCGCCCTGCGCTTCAGACGGGTACTCGTAGCGCAGCTCATCCAGGGAGAAGGTGAGCGCGGCCGCGAGCGCATCAGCGCGGGCAATTGCGTCGGGATGGTCGGCGAACAGGCGGGCGAGTTCGGCCGGGCTGCGCAGGCGGCGTTCGGCGTTGGTGAGTGCGCTGAGGCCGAGCTGGTCGATCTTGGTGCCGGTGCGGATTGCGGTCAGAACGTCGGCCAGCCTGCGGCGGCGCGCAGCATGCATCATCGGGGCGGCGGAGGCGAGGGTCGGAATTCCAAGCTCGGCGGCGAGCCGGGTCTGCGCCCGGAACCGGGCCCGGTCCTGACCGTCATAGACCGGGGCGAGGCGCAGGAAGACCCGACCGGGAAAGCGGCGCGTCAGGCGCTGCGCCTGTGGCAGCCATCCGTCCGCGCCGCGCGGCCCAGGCAGGGCCTGTGGCGGGTGGAGCAGGAGGGCGAGGCCGGTGCCATGGTCCAGCAGGTCGGCAAGCGTCAGCCGGCAGGTGCCCTTCTCGGCGCGCCGCCGGCCCATGGTCAGCAGCCGGCAGAGCCGTCCCCAGGCAGCGCGGTCATGGGGCAGGGCGGTGAGCGCGAAACCATCCTCCATTTCAAGCAGGGCGGCAGGCACAAGCCGCGGGGCGCATCTCAGAAGCGGGCTGCGCCGGTGCGGGTGCTCCTGCGGCAGGGGAGGGCCGATGGGACCGTCCCGAGCCTCGGCGGCTGCGCGTGCGGCGAGCTGGCGGGCGATCTCGCGGCAAGCGGTATGGGCGCGCACGATGCCTGCGACGGAATTCACATCGGCGATGGCGATCGCTTCCAGCCCGATTTCTGCAGCCCGGGCGGCATACTCCTCCGCATGCGATGCACCTGTCAGGAAAGTGAAGTTCGATATGATAGACAGTTCGACGGTCATGGCGGCCGATATCGCTGTGGGTCTGAGCTCAGTATATTCCCCTTTTGTTCCATGGCGAGTCCATCCTCGAAAAGCGCAGCGGTCCCCGCGGATCAGTAGGCTTCAACCAGTCGATTACCATCCGACGAGAAAAGTCACGGGTCCGGCACAAACAGGCCGTCTCCGTCATCTCAGTTTCACGGAGCCCCCACCCTAAACCCGTGCCTTGTCTAGGAACCGCAATGACACGACCGGAGGTACTCACGACTGATATCGACATGTCCAAACTGAGCTGGGACGAGCACCACTTCCCGTGAATTGCAGAAAATGACTTCGACTAGCAGAGAACGACTTCGACTAGGTGATCGAACGTGCGATCTCGCGGCGCCGCTCAATTGCAGGGGTGCTCGCCTTTGGCTCAGGCGCTGCTGCCTTGGGGACAGGACTGCTGAGTCGACATCGGCTCAGGCGCAAGGCGCCGCAACCTTCCCCTTCACCCCGATCGACATCCAGACCGACGATCTTGTTCATGTGCCCGAAGGTTACAACAGGAGGGTTGTCGCGTGCTGGGTCAATCGCCTCTTTTCCGATGCCGACGGTAATGATGAGACCCAGAATGGCGGTCCCGTCGAAGCCTCTGATCGCATCTTTAGCGAGAACCGATCGTATGGAGACCTTTCTGGTCGACGCCCGCGAGGTGATTGTGATCGACCACGAGCACGTCAATCCGAAGCTCAACCTTGCGGCCGGTCAGGATGGCGTCGCCCCGGGCGCCGACAACGTCACCAAGCTGCAGAATCACCAGGACGTGAGCGTGATGGAAATCACCGAAACCCCGGACGGCTGGGCGCTCGTCAAGGACAGCCCGCTCAACCGCATGATCCCCCACCGCTTGCCGATGTAGATCGCAGGCCCTGCTGCCGGTCACGACCTGCTGAAGACCGAGGCCGATCCCACCGGCACCCAGTCGCTCGGTACGATTGACAATTGTGTTTCCGGCAAGATGCCCTTGGACTCCTGCCTGACCTGCGAAGAGAACTTCAACGGTTATCTCGGCGTGACCGAAGCGGAAGAAGACCAGAAGCCGGTCCAGCAGGTTGACGGCTACGCACGCTAGGACGTCGGTACCAAGGAGCGCTACCACTAGGAAGAGTTCGATCCGCGCTTCGACACGTCGAAGAACCCCAACGAGCCGCATCGCTTTGGCCGGGTGGCCGAGATAGACCCGGCCAGTCCCGTCGCCCGCCGGTAAAACACACTGGTCCAGGCCGCCTCAAGCACGCGAATGCCGAAGCCTTCATCGCCGAAAGCAGCCGCGTAGTCGTCTATCTTAGCGATTATGAGCGCGGAGAGGTCAGCTATTGCCCCGTATCCAACGGCGCCCATACGCCGGGCGAGTCCACCCAATGCCTGCTGGACGATGGCTCGCTCTAAGTCGCCAGGATCAACGACGACATGACCGGCGCGTGGCCGCTGACACCGGAGACCAAGGGTATGGAGATGCCTGAAATCCTGATCTTCGCGCGCAAGGCCGACTCCGCGATCGGTGCGACAACGACGGATCGTCCCGAGTGGATCTTGGTGAATCCGGCGGCTGCAGATGCCTATTGCTCCCCGACCAACAACCCGCGCGGGGGGCCTGCGCCCCGATGCGGGTCGCGATGAGACGCCGGTCAGCGGCCCGAACCCGCGCGAGGCCAATAATTGCGGCCAGATTGTGCGCGGGCGTCCCGACTGTGAGGACCACACGGCCGATGGTTTCGCTTGGGATCGTGCCTGATGACCGGCAACCTGGAGGTGCACTGGGAGGCCTATGCCGGGTCTTCGAACTCTACGCTGGGCAACATGTTCAACGTGCCCGACGGGACGGACTTCGACAGAAAGGGTTTCGTCTGAATCCAGACCGATGGCAATGACAGCAACGAAGGCGACTTCGATGGGATGGGCAACGAGCAGATGCTCGCTGGCGATCTTCTCTAGCGCGAGACCGCCCGGTTCCTGACCGGTCCCAAGGACTGCGAAAATCACCGCCTCGCTTAGTCTGACGATCGTCGCACGATGTTCGTGGGTGTTCAGCAACCTGGCGACGAAGATAGTGTCTGGCCCGATGGCACTGCGCCCTCACGCTCCGCGGTCATTGCTGAAAGGCGTGACGATGGTGAGCCGGTCGGCTGATCACCACGTAGTCAAAGAGTGATTGACCGCCTTCCGGCTCAGCGCCGAGGGGGTGTCCGAACTGAAAGCGAAAGTCGGATCCCGCAACGACCAGACAAATCGCTCCGCCTCAGTCGGATCTACGAGGCAACTCGTTGTCCTCCGGAGACAGCCCGTAGGGCGCAACGATGCGCCAGACATGGTCAGGCACCATCGAGCGCAGCCCGCGCGGGTGGCTATGACGCAGGTGAAGCACGGTCTCGGCGGCCTTCATCTCGACCCGGGCCCGGGCGAACTCTAGCCCGCGCGGTCCGATGCGCGGCATCAGCCAGCCCACGACCGTGCGAGCCCAGTTGGGCATCCGCCGCAGCGGCAGACCGCCGGCAGCGCGGCGTGTGTTTTCCACGAAACCTTTGACCGCATTGACGCGGTTTCCGGCAGATCGCGGCGCGGTGAGCGTGACCTCGTCTCCGAGCAAATCCAGCATCTCTTGGCCGCGCAAATTGCGGACCAGAAGCCATTGTTCGCCTTCTCCGGCCATGTAGCCGACGGTGATGTCGGCCAGTGCGTTGGTGTAATCAACACACGTGCGGCAGGTCAGGGGAAAGAAGTCGTTCGGTAGATCCGAGATCGGCAGTTTCAGAAACGGGATCAGGCGCTTGGCCCCGTCGGCAAAGCGCAACTCGACGTGATAGTCCGCACGAAACTCCAGATAGGTCACCTCGTCGGGCCGGTCGGTCAGCAGATTAAGGAATACACGGAAGTTCTCGGTCGAAGTGTTGTCCGAGCAGGGCGTGCCGATGACATAGATACGCTCGAACCCGAGCGTGCGCTCGATCGCGCGCAAGGCGTGGATCTGGCAGGGAATGCCGATCACGGCGACGCGCCGATAGCCCGCGGCCGCCGCCGGTTCCAAGAGCGCCAGCAGCGGCGCGTACCCCATACGCATGCCGCGGACATCGGCCATTGCGGCGGGATCGGTCACCATGACAGGGCGCGGACGCCAACGGTCCGTCGGGTCCGGCCCCACGGTGAGCACGGCGTCGACCGCTTTGTCCTCCAATAACCTCTCGGCGATCCGCGTGGTCAGACCGGTCCATTGTGCGCCGTCGCGCGGGTTTCGCAGAGCAGCACGGTACATCGCACGCACCGGGCCAAAGAACTGTTCGTCCCCACGCCGGTCACGCACGCGGCCATGGACCTGGGTTTCCAGTCCCTCATAGTCCGGCTTCAGGAACTGGCAGGCTGTTCCGCAGGCCCGTGCCATTCCGGTGCGCGACAGGCCGCAATCGGTGCACAGGCGGCGGGGTAGGGCCGGCGGCGGTGTCGGTGCGGTCAGGCCGGGCGCGGTCCGATGGCCGTCCAGCATGGCGGTGTTTCCTTTTCCGTCAGAGGCACATACAGCTGAGATGGGTGCAGTACGGAATAACGTCCAGTGTAGTTTACAGTTTGCCTGTCAGGAAAGATACGAGGCTTTTGCGCACGCCTGGCGGACGGACCCAAGCTATAGAGGGCCTGACAGACATTGGAGAGCCTTCATGCGGCTGATTGCCACCGCCCAGCGGGTATGGACCATACTGAGGGGCATCATGGCCCGCAGCGACGCCGCAAACCTATCGCTAGTCGCCGCCGGCGGCGCGTTCTTCGCAATGCTGTCGCTCTTTCCCGCATTGGCTGCTCTGATTGCACTTGTCGGACTCTTCACCGATCCAACTCTCATTCAGACTCAACTGGACGTGTTGAAAGACTTCGTGCCGCAAGAGGCATTTGCCATCCTGAAGGAACAGGTCACGCGACTGGTATCGGCCAATCCCGAAACGCTGGGCTGGACGACGGTTCTGACCACGCTTGCAGCGCTCTGGTCCGCCCGACGCGGAACCGATGCGCTGATCCGGGCGATGAACGCGATCTACGGCGTACCGCAGCGTGGCGGCATACTGGCCAACCTTATGGCGCTCGGCTTGACGCTCGCTCTGATACTGGTGGTGGCCGTCTCGGCGCTTGCCCTTGTGGCGATACCGGTTGTCGTGCGTGTGCTGACGCTGGACGTTTTCGCCGAAGTCATTCCCCAAGAGGTGGTGGAGTTTGCAACCGGGGGGCTTTTAACCGGGCTGCGGTGGCTGCTCGCGGTGGGCGTGGTCTTTGGCGGGATCTGGCTGCTCTATCGTTTCGCGCCGAACGGACCCGGGGCGCGGGTGCGTCTCTTTTCACCGGGGGCGCTCCTGGCCATCGGGGTCTGGGCCCCAGCATCCTGGGGGTTTTCCCACTATCTCTCCTATGCTGACGCCTATAGCGGCGTCTACGGCTCCATCGGGGCGATCATCGCGTTGCTGATGTTTCTCTATCTGTCGATCTTGTCGGTGTTGCTGGGGGCAACGCTGAACGCCGAGCTCGTCGCAGAACATCTGCCCGCGGCTGCGGTGGTCAGCACAGCGCCCGAAGCCGCTATGGCCGCGGCCCGTCCGGCGCCGGAACTGGAGCGCGAGCGTTCCGACCCACCAGAGAGCGTCGGGCAGCAAGCCTGATGCTCTCTGATGCTGTCCCGAACTGAGATGCCGGCTTCATGATTGCCGCTCCGAAACTTGCCGCCCTCGCCGTGGTGATCCGAGGCGAGGAGGTTCTTCTGGTCCGGCGCCGGAATGAACCCGACGCAGGGCTTTGGGGCTTTCCTGGCGGCCATGTCGATCTTGGAGAGAGCGCATTGGATGCCGCCGTCCGCGAGCTGCAGGAGGAAACTGGCGTGTTCGCGCGGCCGGAGCGCTATCTGACCAATGTCGACGTAATTCTCCGCGACGGGGACGGTAGGGTGCGGTTTCACTTCCTGCTTGCGGCGGTGCTCTGCAGTTACCGCTCTGGTGAGCCGGTGGCTCGGGATGATGTGAGCGAAGCCGGTTGGCGGCCGGTTGAGCATGTTCTGTCCGGGCAGGTCGCCTGCAGCCGGAATGTCGATGACGTCCTGAAAGTTGCGCTAAACTCCTGACCGTGAGGGTCGACAGGCTGTGCTCTCAACGCTCTTTCGGGTTTACAGAGAGTGGCTCAGCAAAAGGCCTGCAGAAAGGGCCACGCGTCAAAGCTCTGCCCACGCCACGCGTCACCCAATGGGCCGCAACGTGTCCCCTGGTTCCAGCGGCGGGTCGAGCATGATCCGGTCGCCGCCGGGAAGGTCGGGGTTTGCAGCGCGACGGGCGATGATCTCGGCCGCTGTGCGCCCGATCTCTGCGCGGCAGGCATCGGTCGTGGCCACCTGCTTTGGCAGTCCCTTGAGCAGGTTGAGCCCATTAAAGCCGGCAAGCCCCAGCTGTTCGGGCACGTCGATGCCCACCTCCTGGCACCAGAGCAAGCCGCCTGCCGCGATCATGTCATTGGAATAATATATGAAATCCAGATCGGGGCTGCGCTTCAGCATCTCCGCGGTAAGTTCGCGGCCCTTCACGAGACCCGAACCGCCCGAGTAAAACTCGCGGTCTTCGATCTCGATGCCGGCCTTGGCCAGCGCCAGGGTGAAACCCTCGAACCGTTTACGCGCCCGGTGGTCGAGCGGCATTTTCGTGCCCATGAAGCCGATGCGCCGGTGCCCCGCGGCGACGATGGCTTCCCCCATCACCCGACCCGCGCGGCGGTGAGAGATCCCGACCATAGCGTCGATCGGCTCGCCATCCGTGTCCATAATCTCGACGATGGGGATGCCTGCGTTGCGCAGCATTGCCTTGGCAGGTTCGGTATGTTCCAGCCCGGCGATGATCACCCCCGAAGGGCGCCAGGAGAGCATCTCGTAGAGCACTTCCTCTTCTTTGTCGGGTTTGTAATTTGTGATCCCGATCACCGGTTGCAGCGGTGTGTCGTCGAGCACCGAGGTGATCCCGGTCATCACCTCGGGAAAAACCAGGTTCGACATCGACGGAATGATCACGGCGACAAGGTTCACGCGCTGCGACGCAAGCGCGCCGGCGATCTTGTTGGGAACGTAGCCGAGCCGTTTCGCCGCCTCCAGGACCTTGGCGCGGGTCTTGTCGGAAACGTCGCCGCGATTGCGCAGAACGCGGCTTACAGTCATTTCGCTGACACCGGATGCTTCGGACACGTCCCGCAAGGTCAAAGGACGGCGCGGATCGGTGCCTTCTGGTGGAATGGGTGGTTCGGCGGTCATTGGACGGGCTTACCGGAGTGACTCATAACAGCAACGTAACGGCTTGGGGCAGGGAGTGTCCATGCGCGGACGCTGCGATATGTCATGCCACCGGTCATAGCGGTGAAACTCCACAGCGCGCCCGGCCCGCATGACGCAGTACGGGTCTCGCAACGCGGAACCTGTATCCGTCCCTCCTAGGTACGGAAACCTCTTCCTTTTTCTGTGCCGGTGCTTCGAAGGACTGGACAGCCATAGCTCCGGCCTGCAGTTGACCGCATCCAACACTCCGCCGAAAGCTTGAATTCAGCGCGCAATTGATGGGGAGGACCAACCAGTGCTGCATCACCATTTCATCGACAAAGCTGGGATTCTTGTGCTCAAGCCCGATGGCGAGTTATCGAAACCGGAAATCGCGGCGCTGCGTCAGGCGGTCGAGACCTATCTTGCCGATCACAAGGATATCCGTGGCCTGTTGATCGACGCGCAGAGCTTTCCGGGATACTAGGGCGTCTCCGCCTTTGTTAGCCACGTCAAGTTTGTCGCCGAGTTCCACAAGAAGGTTGAGAAGGTTGCACTCGTCAGCGATGCGAAATTCGCCGAACTGGCGGCACTTATGGCCAAGACCTTCGTGCACCAGAACTTTCGGCATTTTCCCTATGCCGACCGCGATGCGGCGCTGGCCTGGTTGTCGCAGAGCTAGACAGCGCCGCCGCGCGCAAAGCTCTGCCGCTGGCGTTGGAACAACCTTCTCTGACGGGCATCGCCCCGGGTTGAAGAAATGCCAACATGTAAGGAACAAATCAGCGTTCCCGAGTACGAGGCCCTTGGTTCACAGGACGGCGTCGGCTCTCAACAGGTGGAAACTAACTTCGGTAGTGCGCAGCCCCGCGCATTGCGCTCCGGTCAGGCCGGAGTTCATACCGGTCGGCAGCTCCAGCAAAACGGTCGGCTCGTCCTCAGTGTGGAGCGCGTGAGAACCTAGATCGGCCAACAGTGTTAGTGCCTCATCTACACGCCCGCGTGTCTCCGACTTTGTGCACGGGGGTTCGCCAGCGAACCGGCCGACATGGGCCAGGGCGTCCAGCCGTTCCCGTATGCCCTGACAACGTCACCAGTGTGTGGCTTCCTGCGCCCGGGAGACGGGCGAGCCGCACATCTTTTGAGTCAGCAACACGTCGGTCGCAAACCGATATGCTGGCAGCGCCAAGACAGCCCAGTGCGATGTAGCGGACCGACGAAAATGGCGGGCGCGGGCTGACTGGGAGTGGGATGCTATAGATGCGCAATGCACGGCTGGCACGGTGGGGCAGCAAAGACACCGGGAGTTTTGTGCGCCTTTAGATTACGACCGTTTGGCCGGTAGGTTCGATTTGCGACGCCTTAGTCTTCTACTCTCAGGATTGTTCGAAGTGTGCGGCGGCAGTCGTCTGAGATATGAGTTGGGGCGAAACCCCGAGCCGTCGGCGCGCGCACCAACCCTACTCAGTAAAGCGCCCCAAACCTTTCCGGTTTGCCGCATAGGGGACGCGGACGCCCCCTCTGCGAGCTGTTTCAGGACCGGTCAGGCAGCGTCCGGACCGTTCTGTGCGAGCCGGTCGTTGACTGTTTTCACGGTCTCGTCAAGGGCGGCGATGCTCTGCCCTTTCTGATCGGCAATGAGCTTGACCAGCATGTCCACTCGTTCAATCCGGTCCGCACCCCCATCGATGGCCCGCGCCGCCGATGAAGGTTTCAGCAGGCCCTGCGCCGCGTTGGCGTATTTTTCGAAGGGCACATTGTCAGACGGGCTCGCGCCGAGATCTTCGACAATCGCGGCGATCCGGCTGTAGATGTCCTGGGACTGCGCAACGTCGCCATGGACAGCCTCTTTGATGGGTTGCACGCCGTCGGGCAGAATGCAGCGATAATTCCCCGTGAGCAGCATGCTCCATTTCGCGAAGGGGACAAAAAGCGAGTCATAGACCCGCAGCTTCACCGGTACCTCCTTGCCGTCGACCCGCACCGCGTCGATGGCGGCCTCCAGCTCACGCAGCATTTCTGTATGGGCAGGGTCCTCGAAGGGCGCGGCCTTGAAGTTGGTCGGCAATCCGACATGAAGCACATTGCCCCCGGTTTCCGGCGGACGAAAGGCCTGGGGATCGGGGCTGCAGAGCGAGACGAGCCCCGGCGTGAACCCGGCCCATGCATCGGCGGTGGTGAAGGCGGGCTCGAGCGCATCGGCATCGAGCCCCGGGATCCGTCGCAGATAAGGTAGCGGCGGCATGTTCATGATCGACAGCGCCGGCACACCAGCAGCGGCAATGCGGCCCAGCAGGTCGCGAATGTCCTGAGAACCATATTGCGGCTCTGACATCGCCAGCGCGACAAGGTCGTACTCCGATGGATCGACATCGGCAGGCGCCTTGGCATCGAGATGCCCGGGCAGATCGCCGGACTTGAAGGCGCGATGCTCGTCTTCATCGCGCAGCTTGATGCGGACCTCTGTGCCTTCGGCGTTGATGAGGTCTGCGGTCGACTGCCGGCAGACCAGTGTCACGTCCTGGCCGGCCATCAGCAGTTTGGTGCCCAGCAGCGAGCCGTAGGAGGCACCGAGGATCAGGATTTTGCGGGCCATGGAAGAGCTCCCTCGATTTTCTTACTGTTTTAAAATTAAACTAGGGCCCGCGTGAGCGGACCCCAGCGTTTTCCTTCTGGCCGTGGTCAGGCGGGGCGGCGCGCCCGTCGGTTGCGCACGACTTTCTGGATGATCGGATACGACGCCAGGGCGACCGCGAGCAAGACGCAGGTCAGCGAAATCGGCCGCTCAAGGAAGGTCATCGGATCGCCCTGGCTCGAAATCAGCGATTGGCGAAGCGAGCGTTCGGCCAGGGGTCCGAGCACGATGGCCAACACCGCTGGCGCGACCGGATAGTTGAGTTTGCGCAGCAGGTAGGCGAGCACACCGATGAGCAGCATGATCCAAGTGTCGAACATCCGGTCGGTCGTGGCAAATACGCCCAGTACGCACAGCACAAAGATGATCGGCGTAAGCAGCGTGAAAGGCATCGCCAGCACACGGATGAAGATCGGGATAAGCGCGATGTTCAAAAGAACTGTGGCCAAGTTGGCAATGTAGAGCGAGCCGATCAGACCCCAAACGAAATCGGGGCTTTCGGTGAAGAGCAAGGGGCCGGGTCTCAGGCCCCAGATGATCATACCGCCGAGCAGGATCGCAGTCGTGGGCGATCCGGGAATGCCCAGGGTGAGCATCGGCAGCATAGAGCCGGTAGACGCGGCGTTGTTTGCAGCCTCGGGCGCAGCGACCCCGGCGACATTGCCCTTGCCGTAGCTGTCGGGGTCCTTTGAGAAGGTCTTGGACAGCCCGTAGGACATCAGTGCGGCCGGTGTGGCCCCGGCAGCGGGCAAGGTGCCGACGAAGAACCCCAGAAACGAGCCGACCCAGGTCGAATTGATGTAGAGGCGGATCTCGGCGAAGTTCGCCTTCATCCGGGCCCAGGTGATTTTGACATTGTGCATCTGCACCTTGCCCTTGGTGCTCTCAAGGGTCCAAAGCATCTCGCCGATGCCGTAGACGCCGATGGCGAGCACGAGAAACCCGATACCGCGCTGGAACTCGACCATGTCGAAAAAGATCATGCGTGGCTGGCCGGAGATGATGTCAAATCCGACGGCTGCGAGCACCAGCCCGAGCAGGATCGAGAAGATCGTTTTCGGAATATCGTCGCCGCCAAGCCCGATGAAGGTGGCAAAGGCCAAGAGCATCAGCGCGAATTCTTCCTGTGGACCGAATTTGAGCGCAAAAGCTGCCAAGGGCGGGGCAAAGAGCGTGAATAGGATCACCGATACGGTGCCGCCGATGAAGCTCGCGATCGCCGCGGCCATCAGGGCGCTGTCGGCCTTGCCCTTCTGGGCGAGCGGTCGCCCGTCAAAGACCGTCGCAACCGCGGTCGAGGCCCCCGGGATGCCCAGCGTGATGGAACTGATCGCGCCCCCATACATTGCCCCGTAATAAAGCGCGGCGAGAAAGATAATCGCGGCGGTGGGCGGTACCAAAAAGGTCACCGGCAGCAGGATCGCCACGCCG